>JAHBWE010000011.1:0-310000 GCA_019637155.1 Labilithrix sp.
CCCGCCATGCCCGCTGCGCCCGTCATGTCGGCCACGGCCGCTGCGCCCGCCGCGCCTGCCGCGCTGGCCGCTCCTGCCGCGTCGGTCCCGGTTGTCGAGCCCGTTGCGCTGGGCGCGGTCGGGGCGGAGTCGCAGGCGGGGCTGCTGACGGAGGAAGAGGAGAGCGCTGCGCGGTTGGAGCTCGAGCGTGTCGAGGCGGAGGCGGCGGAGCGGATGCGCGAAGAGGTGCTCGCCGCGCGGAAGCGCGAGCAGGACGCGCGCGACCGCGAGATTCGCGAACGACGAAGGGTCGAGCGTGAGCGCGAGCGCCGCGAGCAAGAGGCCATCGCTGCGCGCCGCGCGCAGGAGAAGAAGGAAGAGGAAGACCGCGCTGCCGCCGTGCGCCAAGGCCGCCCCGACAACCAGCTCCTCGACCTCTCCGGTATCGACGACGAAATCGACGTCGCCCTCGACGCCATCCTCGGCCCGAACCTCTCGTATCCGCCCCCACCCCCCAGCCCCTCCCTCTCCCCACCCCCTTCGCCCGACGGCGACAACGACGACGACAAGGGCGGCCCCCGTTCCTCGTGAGTCGACTCGCCGGGCGCGCATGAGCAACTCCTCCGGGCGAGGAGAAGGAGAGGCTAGGAAGGCGCCCGCCGCGCCGCGCCCGCGCATGATCGATTCCTCCGGACGAGGTCAGGCGCGCAGGAGAAGGAGCGCGCCGCCTCCCGCGACGCCCTCCGGCGAGGAGGGCTCGTAGGAATCAGGGATCGTACGGGTCGGGCGTCGGCGGGAGGCTCGCGGTGATGACCGGCGTCTCGCGCGTCGTCGTCGGCGGGAGGCCGGTTTCGCGGCGCCACGTCGCGTAGGCGCGCATGAGGTCGGATGCGAAGGAGGCGCCGACCTGGGCGTAGCCGTCGCGTGTAAGATGCACGCGATCCCTCTGTGCGCGCGGGGGGTCGTCGAGGGACCACTGCGCGATGGAGCCGCTCCCGCCCATCGCCGCGAGCTGGTCGTAGAACGCGCAGCCGGCTGCGGCCGCGACGCGGCGCTCCGCCTCGATGATCTCGAGGATCTTCGGCGCCGTCACCCACTCGTCGCCCGACTTGATCGCGCGGTCGGGTGGGCCGAGGAGGAGACACGACGCGCTCGGGACCGCGCGCGCGATGCGGCCGAGCTGATCGACGAGCTGGCGCTCGAACGTCGCCTGCGGGAAGTCGACGTCGACCGACTCGTTCGTGCCGTACGCGAGCACGACGAGGTTCGGCGCGCGGTGCTTGAGCTGCTCGGCCCAGTGCTGCTCGTTCCACGAGAGCGCCGTCGTCACGCGCGCGCCGTTGATGCCGAGCGCGTCGAGGACGACGCCGTGCTGCGCCGTTCGATCGAGCGTCATCCCGAAGACGCGCACGTCGCCGTCGCCGACCGCGCGGACCTCGAGCTGATGCGTCGACGTCTCCGCGATGTCGAACGCGCGGAACGCCGACTGCGCGCGCTCTCCGCGCGTCGCGATCCGAACGACGCGGACGCCGTCGACGAACACGTCGAACGCGCCACCGTTCGGTTGCTCGAGGTAGTCGATCTCCGCGCGCGACGTCTTCGCCGTGATGTCCGCCCACGCGCGCGCGCCGTGCTGGCGCGTGAAGAGCCCGATGCCGGAGAGCCCGTAGAGCCCGTCGCCGGTGTGCTTGCCGCCGGAGAGCTTCGTCTTCTCCGGCGCCCACTCCGTCGACATCCCGACCTTCACGCCGTCCTGGAACCACTGCTTCCACGGCCGGCCGATCGCGACGAAGCCGCGGCCGCCGTCGCCGAAGCGAGCCTGCAGCGCGCGCCGCACCGCGCCGGTCTGGATGTCCGCCGCGGTGTGGGAGTCGCCGAACTGCGTGACGCGCACGTCGTCGTCGCCGCGTCCGGCCTCGAGCCGCGCGAGGGCCTCGAAGAAGCGACGCAACACCGCCGGCCGCTCGAGCGCGCCCACGATCGGCGAGGACCTCCGCTCGACGATCTCGACCGGCGTCTCGGCGAGCGGTCGCGCGCTCGTCGTCGCGGGCGGCGCGCTCCCGCGAAGATCGTCGAGCGGCGCCGTCGTCTTCGCCTTCGCCGGCTCGCCGCACGCGAGCATCGGCGCGGACGCGAGGGCGAGGAGGAGGGCGAGGCGGGTCATGGCGCGATCGAGGAGCGGAGAACCCTCATCTTTCCACACGGATGCGAGAGAAACAAAACAATGGGGCCGGCGTCCGGCGTCGGGTTAGCGTGGCGTCGTGGAGGGCGACGAGCGACAGCCGGAGGACGCGAGCGCTCGGCCGTCGCTCTCGCTCGGGCGCGGTCCGACCCACAACTGGAGGGTGCTGTTCGCGATCGCGTGGATCGGCGTCCAGCTGACGCTCATCGTCACCGCGGGCCGGCGCCCCGACGGCGCGTTCGGCTTCCGCATGTTCAGCGAGTCCTCGGTCATGACGCTCGTCCTCTACCGCGAGGTCGACGGCAAACGTGTCCACGTCGCCGACGGCGTCTGGGGCGCGAAGTCGATCGACGGCCGCGTGCATCGCTTCTCCTGGTTCGATCGCGTGCCGCGCGGGTGGGTCTTCGATCGCGAGATGCCCGCCTCGTACGGCGCGACGGCGCAGCTCGTGCGACTGCAAGCGGCGCTCGACGACGTCGCCGCGCACGTGCCCGACGACGCGGAGACGACGCGCTTCCTCCTCGACGTGACGATGCGACGGAACGGACGCGAGGCGGTGGTCCATCACCTGACGAGCCGCGAGCGCATCGCGACCACGCACGACGAGGTGCACTGACGTGCTCGGCCTCCTCGCGCGCTTCCGAGACGAGATCAGCGACGGGTACGTCCTCGGTCCCGTCCGCGTCGCGGTCGGCGCGCTGCTCGGGTGGCACGCGCTCGTCGCGGCGGAGGAGCTCGCGAAGATCGGGTACTTCGGCGACGTCTTCCACCTCCCGATCATCCCGGACGCGCTCGTCCCGTCGCCGCGCCTGTACGCGGTCGTGCTCGCGGCGCGTCTGTGTCTCGCGATGATGGTGGCGATCGGCATCTGGGCGCGGCCGGCGCTCGGCGCGAGCGCGCTCCTCGGCCTGTGGTGTCTCCTCGCGGATCGCAACCAGTTCCACCACAACCGTTATTCCCTGTTCTGTTACGCGTTCCTCCTCGCGTTCACGCCGTGCGATCGCTCGTGGCGCGTGACGATGGGCGACGTGCTCGTCCCGCGCCGCGGTCCGTTCTGGGCGGTGCGGCTCGCGCAGGTGCAGGTCTCGATCATCTACCTCGCGTCGGGAGGCTCGAAGCTCCTCGATCCCGACTGGCGCGACGGCCTCGTGCTCGGCGATCGGATCGCGCGCCACGCGCACCTCGCGGTGAAGGCGGGCGTGCCGGCGAAGCTCGTCGACGTCCTCGCGCGCCCCGACATCGCGAGCGCGACGGCGAAGCTCGCGATCATGACGGAGCTCGTGATCTGCGTCGCGCTGTGGCTCGGGCCGACGCGCGTCGTCGCGCTGTGGTGGGGCCTCTGGTTCCACGTGACGATCCAGGCGACGTCGAAGGTCGAGGCCTTCAGCGTCCTCGCGCTCGCGCTCTACGGCGTGTTCGTCACGCCGGACCACCGCGCGCGCACGCTCCGCTTCGATCCCTCACGCTTCTGGGGTCGCCTCGCCGGCACGATCGTCCCCGCGCTCGACTGGTTCGCGCGCTTCGCGGTCGAGCCGTGGGAGCCCGACGAGAAGGGAGGTCACTCCGTCGTCGTCATCCGGCGCGACGGCCGCCGCGCGACCGGCGTTCCAGCCTTCGCTATGATGACGCGCTGTCTACCGCTGCTCTTCCCGCTCTGGGCTCCCGTCGCGCTCCTCGCGAGCTTCACGAAGCGCGGCGATTTGACGACCGGGGGGTAGGCGCTGCTTCGCTCATGCGAGCGGTGAAGCTCGCGAAGCGGTGCCGCGTCGTCGCGGCGGCGAGCGGACGCTTCTCGAGGAGCCAGCGCGGGAACCCGCCCGAGAGCACCAGCGTCGCGCCGTGGCCGTAGCGACGCAGCACCCGCGCGACGTCGTGCGCGACCGCGACATTTCCCTCGTCGACGAGGACGATGGTGTGCTCGTCGCCGACGCCGATCTCGCTCATCGCCATCGCGAGCTCCGCGCCGGAGACGGACGATCCGTCGGCGTGGAGCACCCGCGTCGCGTCGAGCTTCGTCGAGCCCGGGATGAAGCGGAGCGGCCCCACCGCGCGGTGGCGGACGTCGACGACGCGGAGCCACCCCGCGTCGAGGTTCTCCGCGAGCCACCGCGTGGTGGCGACGCCGTTCGAGACGGTGCCGGAGTCGGGAGGCGCCTTGTTCATGATAGTAGAGTTGCATCTACTATCATGAACCGTCAAGGCTCAGTCGGCGTAGTCGACGCCTTCGCAGTTCGCCTGCACCCACGAGCGGTTCTCGGCCGCGCAGAGGTTGCTGAGGCGGACGCCGGGGCCAGGCATGCAGTTGATCCAGCCCTCGTTCGGGCAGACGAGCATCGAGCTCACGTCGAGCGCGGTGCGCACGCCGGTCTCGATGCCGGTGAGCGTCGTCTTGCGACCCTTCACGCGCGCCTTCTTGCCGTCGACGAACTGGTTCTTCTCGCCCGCGTCGAGGACGAGCTCGACCATGCCGCTGTCGGTCATGACCGCGTAGCCCGTCGTCTCGCCGCCGATCGCCATCACGCTCGCGAGCTTGCCTTCGACCACGGTCTCGGCCGGCGCGACGCGGTCGTTGCTGTACTGCGTGATCTCGATGACGCCGAGCTCGCTCGCGTGCGTCTCGGTGACGACGATCTTCGCCGGGACGACGTCGCGGCAGAGGCGCGTGCGGTGGTCGACGATCTTGATCTCGCGGATCTCGGCGCCTTCGACGATTTCGCCGGCGTAGATCTGCGAGCCGCAGGAGGTGCCCTCGCGGCGGAGGCGGTACTCGCGGGCGTCGGGGACGACCGCGATCTCGAGCGGGCAGAAGCCGCTGAACGCCTCTTCGAGGTGCGCGGTCATGTCCTTCAGCTCGAGCTTCGTCGTGCGCACGCAGCCCGACTCGGGCGCGTAGTGAGGCTGGCGGTAGAGATCGAATTTGCCGGCGGCGATCGGCGCGGGCGCGACGAGCGCCTCCTCGCCGGCGGCGGCGTCTTCGGACGTCGGCGCGGAGCAACCGACAGCAACGGGAACAGCGAGAAGACCAAGAAGAAGAGCGGTGAGCTTCATAGTGAGGAACCCCCGACAAGCATGTACGCCCCTTGCGTACATCTGCGCGTGTGTTGGCGTGTGTATGACGCGGCCCCACCCACTGGTCAAGGCACCCCCACCCATATTTTGACTTGATGCGTCAAGGCCTCAGGTGGTCAACGTCGGGGGCTCCGCTCGGGTTGCTTCGCAACCGCTTGCGCGGCCGCTTCTGGGGCCCCGTGTCGAGCGGTCTGATCTGGGTGTCGGGGCGGCGCAGGGTGGCACATGGGGGGGTGTTGAATTTGTGGGGGATTTTGTTGGCGCGGGGGGTGCTTCGCGCGCGGGTGATGAAGGCACGCCAGATTGCGCTCTTGGCGCTCGTTGTTGCTTGCGGCGGGACGGCGGCGGTGAAGAAGGATGCGCCCGGCACTTCGGTGACGACCGAGGTGCCGCAGGCGCGGCGGCAGGGGCTCGCGGAGCTGCAGGCGAAGCTCGATGAGGTGAAGGACCTCGACGCGGCCGGGTTCGCCGCGAGGTACGCGCTGCCGTACCAGACCTCGCTCGGCTACGAGCCGCTGAAGGCCGGCGGCCTCGATCGCGTGAAGGCCTCGAGCTTCGCGCTCCAGCCGGGCGAGGAGGACGCGCTCGCGAAGAATGGGTTCGTCGTCGCCGGTCGCAAGAAATTCCCGAGCTTCATCTACGGCTACCAGAGCATCTACTCCGACGACCTGCCGGTCTACGTGTCCGCCGACTCGATCCTCTACGCGGTCCACCAGTCGTACGACGCGATCTTGAAGCGGATCGAAGCGCGCGCGCTCTTGCCCGCCCTCACGCGCCTCGTGTCGAACATGCAGCGAGCGCTCGCGGCGGGCGCGGCGAACGCGTACCCCGCCGACGTCCGCGCCGACGTGGACCTCTACCTCGCGGTCGCGCGCGGTCTCCTCGACGGGCAGGCGAGCGGATCGAACGCGAAGGCGAACGAGCTCGTGAAGAAGGCGCTCGCGGCGGCGGGGCAGGACGACGTCGTGCTCTTCGGGAAGACGCGCACCGAGGACTTCTCGCAGTTCGAGCCGCGCGGGCACTACACGGAGAGCCCCGAGCTCGGCCGCTACTTCCGCGCGACGATGTGGCTGGGTCGCGTCGACTTCCGCATCCTCGAGACGCAGCCAGATCACACGCAGGTCTTCAACCGCCGCCAGCTCGAAGGCGCGTACGCGCTCCGCGCGGTCATGGACGCGAGCGCGATCGAGGACTGGAAGCTCATCGATCGGACGGTGGGCGCGTTCGTCGGCGAGCCCGACAACATGACGCTCCCGCAGCTCGACGCGCTCCTCGCCGACTTGAAGAGCGCGAGCGGCGCCGAGCTCTCGAAGCTCGAAGACGGCGCGATCGCGCAGGCGGTGTCGAACGGCGGCTACGGCGCGCAGCGGATCTCGAGCCACATCATGATCAACGGCCTCCGGAGCGGGACGATGCCGCTCTCGAGCACGTTCCTGCTCTTGGGTCAGCGCTACGTCGTCGACAGCCATGTGTTCTCGAA
Source organism: Labilithrix sp. (assembly GCA_019637155.1). Lineage (NCBI taxonomy): Bacteria > Pseudomonadati > Myxococcota > Polyangiales > Labilitrichaceae > Labilithrix > Labilithrix sp. The sequence continues at coordinate 6,711 of JAHBWE010000011.1, forward strand.
CGTCGTCTACGACCGCGTGAACCGGCCCAACGTGCCGCAGCGGATGCTGCCGAACCCGCTCGACGTCGCGTTCGCCGCGCTCGGGAACGACCAGGCCGGGCAGCTCCTCGGCGACGAGCTCGGGAAATACCAGTACGCGCCGGACCTCGCGTCGATGCGCGTCCTCGTCGACGCGCATCCGTCGGACTACTGGGAGGCGAACCTCTACAACGAGTGGCTCGGCATGGTCCGCACCCTCTCGCCGACGAAGGAGACCGTCGCGGATCCGAGCGCCGCGGGCATGCCGCGCGTCACCGGCACCGAGCCGTGGGGCCGGCGCATCCTCTCGACGCAGCTCGCGTCGTGGGCGGAGCTCCGTCACGACACGCTCCTCTACGTGAAGCAGTCGTACACGGCGGGGAACGCGTGCGAGTTCCCGGACGCGTACGTGGAGCCATACCCCGAGCTCTTCACCCGCCTCGCGTCGTTCGCGGCGAAGGGTGACGCCGTCACCGCCTCGTTCGACATCCCCGAGGTGAAGGCGTACTTCGAGCGCCTCCGCGAGGCCGCGACCGTGCTCGAGGCGATGGCGAGGAACCAGCGCGCGGGCACGCCGCACACGACCGAGCAGCTCGCCTTCATCAACCAAATGACGTTCTCGATGGGCTGCGGCACGCTCGAGGCATGGGACGGCTGGTACGCGAAGCTCTTCTTCGAGCACCGGAAGGCTGCCGAGCTCGATCCCACGATCGTGGACGTGCACACGCAGCCGACGGACGAATCCGGCAACGTCGTCGGCAAGGTGCTCCACGTCGGCACCACGATGCCGCGCGCGATGGTCGTCGCGGTCGAGAGCTGCTCGGGCCCGCGCGCCTACGTCGGCCTCGTGTCGAGCTACCACGAGACGGTGACGGAGCAGTACAAGCGCCTCACCGACGAGGAGTGGAAGAAGAACCTGTTCCAGAGTCCCCCCGCGGAGGTGGGCTGGTTCGACGATCTCGTCGCGCGCTGAGCCGCTCGACGACGGCGCGGAGGGTGGGCTCGCTCCAGCGCTCCTTCCGCCCGATCACCCAGAACCGCGAGCGCCCGAAGTGGCTCGTCACGTCGAAGGCGCGGACGCCGCGCGCGTCGACGCGGTGGCCCGGGAGGAGGGAGAGGAACGTCGCGCCGATCCCCGCGCGCACGTACTCGAGCGCGGCGGCGCGGCCCTCGACCTCGACGCGGATCGCGGCGTCGTGGGGCGCGAGCCGATCCATCACGCGGCGCCGCGTGCGCGACGACTCGCCGTAGAGGACGAGCGGGGTGCTCGCCATCTGCGCGAGCGTGACGCGCGACGCCTTCGCGAGCGCGTGCGTCTTCGGGACGACGAACCACAGTCGATCGTCGGCGACGTGTCGATGGGCGAGGCCCTGCGGCGGCTCGTCGGCGCGCACGACGCCGAGGTCGACCTCGCGCCCGCGCACGAGCGACTCGCACAGCGCGCCGCCCGCGCGCCGCACGACGAGCTGCACCGGGCGGGTGCGCCGCTCGAGATCGACGAGGACACGGGGAAGGAGCTCGGTCGTGATCGTGCCGGTGCATCCGACGACGACGCGCTCGCGGGCGGCGACGACGTCGGCGCGGAGCTCCTTCGCCCCTGCGACGAGGCGCTCGGCGCGCTCGGCGAGGCGCTGCCCCGCGGCGCTGGGGCGGAGCGCGGCGCCGCGGCCTTCGAGGAGCGGCGCCCCGATCCAGTCGTCGAGCGTGCGGATGCGCCGGCGGAGCACGCTGCGATCGACGCCGAGGACGCGCGCGCTCGCCTCGAAGGCGCCGGGGCGGCCGCGCCGGACCTCGACGAGCAGCGTCGTGAACGACTCGAGGTGAAGGAGGAGATCGCCCGGATACAGCATGATGCATAGCGTGCACCATTTCGGAGCAAACGATGCGTGGATTGCTCCTTCACGCGATGCCATCGTTCATCGCATGGGAAGCATCGTGCTCGTAGTGGTGCCGAACGAAGGGCGTTATCTCGTCGTCGAGGAGCTCGACGGCACGTGGTACCTGCCGGCCGGGAAGGTGGAGCCCGGCGAGAACCTCATCGCGGCGGCGGTGCGCGAGACGGCAGAGGAGGCTGGAATCGCGATCGGGCTCCGCGGCCTCCTCGCGATCGAGCACGACCCGCGGCGGTTCCGCTTCGTGTTCGTCGGCTACCCCGCGCTGAACGTCCCGCCGAAGAGCCGGCCCGATCGCCACACGCGGGGCGCCGCGTGGAAGACGAGGGCGGAGCTCGCGAAGATGCCGCTCCGCCACCCCGAGGTGCTCGCGTGGATCGAGCGCTACGAGGCCGCGACCGCGCTCCTGCCGTGCGCGGCGTACCATCCGTACGCCCTCGACGCGCCGAGCATGTGGTCCGCGACGCTGGGCTGACCCGCGCGCCGCGGGCCGTTCAGCGCCGCCGCTCCGCCGCGCCGTCGAGCGCTCAGTTCGGGGCCTTCTCCCAGGCGTGCGCGGCGCCGTGGACGTTCCAGCATTCCCAGTCGTGCGCGGCGGCGTCGACGGGGCGCTCGCAGCCGGCGAGCGCCTCGCCCTTCGCGCTGAAGAGGCTGAGGCTCTCCGCGCCCTCCGCCGCGCCCGGCGCCGACGGGTGGAACGCGTAGTCGATGCGCGCCGTCTCGAAGCGCGCGACCCAGCGCCAGGTGTCGTCCGCGGGGACGGACTCGTCCGCGAGCGACACGAAGTGCCCGATCGGATCGACGTCGATCATCGCGCGCGCCTCGTTCGCGTAGCGGTAGGCGAGCATCGCGACGCCGGGGAGCCTCGTCTCGATCTTCGGGGCGGACGAGGCCGCGTGGGTCCCGCGGTAGCCGGGCGGCCAGAGCTCGGTGAGCGTCCCGCGGATGTGTCCGTCGAAGGCGGCGACGTTCGGCCTCGGCGTCGCGCCGAGATCGGAGGGCTTCACGAGCATGCCGCCGCGCTCGAAGCCCGCGTATTCCATGCCGTCGCGCGGGATCTGCGGCGGCCCGAACCAGTGCAGCTTCCCGAGCTCGAAGCGCAGCGCGACGTCGAGGCCGAGGCCCGCGACGCCGACGACCTTCGGGAACTGCGCGCCGACGTCGATGTCGACGTCGACGCACGCGATCGGTCCGGGCTCGTCGCCCGGGCCGACGTAGAAGAACGCGGCGCCGCGCGTGTAGCGGCGCAGGTTCCACTCGCGCGTGCCGGCGGCCATCGCCTTGTAGCAGGTGCCGCGCGTGAGGACGGCCTCGGGCCGCGTGCGGTTCGGGTCCTTCGTGAACCCGAACGCCGACTCGATCTCGTCGAAGCTCGCGCTCTCGACGAGGTCGGCGCTGTCGTTCGAGGCGGCGACCTCAGCGCCGGGATCGCTGTTCGTGCAAGCAAAGACGAAGGCAGGGACGAGGAAGAGGAGGGCGCGGTTCATCGAGAGGCTCCTTGTGCGCGCGACTCGCTCGCGCTGCGTCGCCTCTCTCGAGCAGCGCCCGTGCCAGCGGCGGGCCCGGTGTTTCCGCGCCGTTGCGACGGATCGTCCGCGTGCCGCTGTGTCTCCGGCGCGTGACGGCGATTACTTCACTCCCTATGCCCACTCCGTTCGCTGGACGACCGGGAGCTGGAGCGCGCGCTCGCGATCGAGGTCCAGGTTGCCGACGTGGAGGCAGAGCGGCGTCTGCACCCACTTGTAGATCGAGATCGTGAACAGGCGCGCGAAGCGCGTGGCCCAGGTCTCCACCTTCGCCGGCTCGTGCTCCGGGAACATCGCGAGGAGGACCTGCTTGACCTCGTCGGGCGCCATCTTCTCGCCGGCGTAGAGCGCGAAGCACGCGTCGAGGACCGGGAACGGCATCAGGTCCTTCTCGTCCTCTTGATCGTCCGCCAGCTCCGCCGACGCCGGCTTCTTCAGCGTCAGCTCGACCCCGGTGTAGCCGTGCTTCTCGAGCAGGTAGTCGAGGAGGTAGTTCACGACCGTCTTCGGCACGTTCGCGATGACGCTGAGCGCGCCCTCCATGTCGCCGCCGATCGTCGTGTAGCCGACCGCCTTCTCGCTCATGTTGCTCGTCTGGAGGAAGAGGCCCGCCGCGGAGTTGGTCCACGTCCACATCCGCTGCGCACGGACGCGCGCCTGCGCGTTCTGGCGCGCCATCGCGCCGAGCTTCTCGCCCGGCTGCAGCATCTTCGTCACCGCCTCGAGCTCGCGCTCGAACGCGTCGTCGATCGAGACGACCGCGAACGGCGTGTCGAAGTCCTTCGCCGTGGCCTCCGCGGCGGCGTGGGTCTCCTTCGACGAGTAGCGCGACGGCATGAAGAACGCGCGGAGGACCTCCTTCGCCTTCGCCTTCTCCGCCTCCGCGCCGAGGTGGCCCCAGCGCTGCTTGATCCAGCGGCGCGCGATGTAGAGCACGAGGACGGAGTCGCGCCCGCCCGAGAGCGCGACGCCGATCGTCTTGAACGCCCCCGTCTTCTCGAAGTAGTCGCCGACGCCGAGCGCGAGCGCGTCGAGGAGGTCCTCGCAGAAGTCCTCGCGCGGGGTCGTGCGCGGCGGGGCGCCGGGGAGGAAGAAGCTCTTGTCGACCGGGAACGGGTAGACGAGCGCGTCGCGCGGCGTCGTCGGCTCCGTCACGCGGACGCGGCGGATGTTCGGCTCCGTCGCGGCGAACGTCTCCTGATCCGCGCGCCAGGTCGTGTTCTCGTTGCGCAGGCGGCGGGTGCGATCGAGGTCGACGTTCACCGCGCTGAAGCCCTCGCGGTAGCGCTCGCGCTCGAGGACGATGCGCCCGTTCTGCGCGACGAAGCCGCCGCCGTCGAAGACGAGCCCGTCGTTCGCGCCGACGATGTTCGCGTAGACGACGGTGCACTGGTTGTCGCCCGCGCGCGTCGCGAGCATCTCGCGCCGCGTGGAGATGACGCCGAGGCGGAAGGGCGAGGCGGAGAGGTTCACGATCACCTCCGCGCCGGCGTAGGAGCGACGGCGCATCGGGCCGTCCGGCGACCAGCAGTCCTCGCAGACCTCGAGCGCGACGACGCCGAAGTCGCAATCGAAGATCAGGTCGCCGAAGGGGACGCCGTGGACCTCGTCCTGCAGGCCCGGCAGCCCTCGCGCGTAGACGCGCGCCTCGTAGAAGACGTTGTACGTCGGCAGCTTCTCCTTCGGCACGACGCCGAGGATCTTGCCGCGATGCACGAGCGCGGCACAGTTGTAGAGGTGCGAGCCGCGCGCGACGGTGAGGCCGATCGCGATGAGCGAGGGGAGCGCGCTCGTCTCCTTCGCGAAGCGCTCGAGCTCGCGCCACTGCGCGTCGACGAACGCGCGCCACTGGACGAGGTCCTCCGGCGAGTAGCCGGCGATGAGCTGCTCCGGGAGCGCGATCAGCGTCGCGCCGTCGGCGGCGGCCTCCTTCGCCGACGCGATCGCGCGGTCGACGTTCGAGCGAACGGCGCCGACGGTGGTGTTGACGTTCACGACCGCGATGCGGACGAGTCTCATGGTCCGAGCCTATCTCCTGTTGGGTTGTCTAGCTCTCCGCGACCAGGCGCTCGATTTCGCGCACGAGCCCGTCCGACGCGACGAGCTTGCGCTTCGCCTCTCCCTTCGCCACCGCGCGCATCTCCGGCGAGAGCGACTCCATCTCTTCCTTGGCCCGCGCGCGCGCGGCGGCGAGGTCCGCGCGCACGTCGTCCTTCTTCACCGGCGCCCCGCCGCGCCAGAACGGCGTGAGCAGCGCGCGCGCCCCACCCCCCGGGCTCGGCTCCTTCTGCAGCGCGACGAGATCGTGATCGTGGTAGCGCCACACCTGGAGCTCGCCCGGCAGCGTGGCCTTGCCCGATCCCTTCGCGACCTTCATCGTCACCGCGCCGTAGCCGTTGACGACGAGCTTCGCGACCGCGCCGACGCCGGTCGCGGAGTCGGGGGAGCAGACGATGTTCTCGCCGATGCCGAAGCCGTCGACGAGGTCGCGCAGCTCCTCGACGCGCCCCTCGTCGAGGCCGTCGGAGACGTAGATCTTCGCCTGCGGCGCGCCGAGGTCGGCGAGGAGCTTCCGCGCGCGCAGCACCGATTCGACCGACACGTTGGAGTCGATGCGGATCGCGCCGAGCTGCTTGTTCGTCGCCTCGACCGCGTGGCGGATGCCGCGCTCGGTGTCGTAGGTGTCGATCAGCATCGTGGTCGGGACGCCCTCGAACGTGCGCTGGTACGCCTCGAAGAAGCCGCGCTCGCTCTCGGCGCGGGAGAGCTCGGGCCGCTCCGCCGCCTGGATCGCGAAGTGGTCCATCGTGCCGGTGCTCGTGATGCCCCAGCGCGCGTACGCGGCGATGTTGGAGGTGGAGTGGACGCCCGCGACCCACGCCGCCCACGACGCGTCGAGCGCGGCGTCGGGGTGCGTCCGCCGCTGCCCGAACTCCATGACGCTCTTGTCGCGCGCGGCGAGCACGACGCGCGCCGCCTTCGACGCGACCATCGACATGTGGTTGATGTACCCGAGCCACGGCGTCTCGATCAGCTTCGCGCGCAGCATGTCGGTGCGGACCTGCAGGAGCGGCGTGTAGATCGTGAGCGGCGCGCCCGCGACTTCGAGCGGCGTGCCGTCGGTGCGCGACGCCTTCCCCGCGAAGGCGAGGGTGCCCTCCGGCATCGCGTCGATCGAGCCGACGAACCCCTCGAGCGCGCGGAGCCGCTCGACGACGGCGCCGCGCTTCGAGAGCGCGGGACCGATCGCGGAGTGGGACTCGAGCGCCGACAGCTCGTCCTCGTCGATCGCCATCTGCTCCGCGTGCTCGAGGATGCGGCGGAGCCCGGTGAAGAGGACGAACCGCCGCTCCTTCGGCATCCGCCGGAAGAAGAACGCCATCGTCACCTCGTGATCGAGGCGCCCCTCGTCCGCGTGCGTGAGGAGCGTCGTCAGCTGGTACGCGTCGATGCCGAGGGTCGGTAGCGTCATGTTGGAAAGGTGGGTCCCCAAGAAAGAGTGTCAAGGACTCTATTTCGTGTCGGACCAGTTGGCGTCCCAGGGGTGGTGGGGGCGACGGATCCAGGTGTCGATCTTGGCGAGGGCGCTTTGGGGATCGCCGCCGGTTCCCTCGAAGCCGACGAGGTAGACGTGCGAGTCCCACCAGCCCGTGACGAGCGCGCGCTTGCCGTCGGGGAAGAGGGTGATGCCGCTGCCGCGGTCCATCCCCGGGACGCGGTACACGCGCGCGGTCCAGTCTCGCGTGTCGACGACGGAGACCGAGTTCGTCTCCGGGCCATAGTCCGCCGACCACACCCAGCGTCCGCCCTTCGCGACCTCGACCGACTTCGGCGAGCTGCCGACGTGGAGGGTGTGCACCACCTTCTCCGTCGAGGTGTCGACCGCGTGCAGCATCGAGTCGTGGTAGCAGCTGATGAACAGCGTCTTGTCGTCGGGGGAGAGCGACAGGTGGCGCGGGATCGCGCACGCCGCGAGCGTGTGGCGCTCCTTGAGCTCCGGGCCGGTGAACACGTCGATCGACGCGCTGTTGAAGTTCGCGGCGTAGAGCGTGCCGTCGCGCGTCACCGCCGTGCCGCGCGGGTTCAGGCCCGTCGTCGAGAGCGTGCGCACGACCTTGCCGGTCGCGATCTCGATCTGCGAGACCGACTGGCCCGACCAGTTCGCGGCGAAGAGGTACGCGCCGTCGGCGGAGGGGACGAGGACCTTCGGGTGGAGGCCGACCGTGATCTCGCGCGTCACGCGCCTCGTCTCGAGGTCGACGAACTGGACGCTGTTGCGGAGGAAGTTCGACGCGTAGATCGTCTTGCCGTCGGGCGAGAGGACGCTCTCGACGACGGTGCCGGGCAGATCGATCGACGCCTGATAGGTGAGCGTCTCCGCGTCGAACACGTCGATGTTCCGGCTGTCGGCGTGGCCGAAGTTCGTGACGTAGGCGCGCTTGCCGTCGGGCGAGAGGGCGACGCCCTTCGGCATCGAGCCCGTCTCCGCGACCGCCTGCACCTCGAGCAGCGGCGGCTGCGCGTGCGCGGCGCCGGCGAGCGTCAGGACCGAAAAGAGCGCCCGCAGCTTCACGCGCCCGAAGGTATCAGAACGTCGCGCGGCGATCTCGAACGGCGAGCCAGAAGGCGGCCTCGCCTCGCTTCAGGTGGCACGGCGACGTCGCGATCGGCTTCATGTGCTCCGTCGCCTGATCGAGGTGGCCGTGCGCCGCGAACGCGAGGGCGACGTAGTACTCCGCGATCTGGCGGTTCCCTTCGTCGTCGCCGGTGTCGCCCTTCGCGACGCGGTACAGGGCGTGGATCGCGTCCATGTACTTCTCGGCGTCGAACAGGCGCTTGCCTTGCGCGGCCTGCTCCGTCATCTGCCCCGCCGCCGGCAGCGGACACTTCGCCGGCGCGGGCGGCGGCACCGGCGGGAACGACGACGGGAGCGATCCCGGCGGGCCGCGGAGCGCGCGCGCCTCGATCGCGATCGGCGGCGCCTTCGACGCGTCGATCGTGTCCTTCGACCACGGACCGTCGAGCGTGTCGCCCCAGCGCACGGCGTAGGCGCCGTCGTCGATGCGGGTCGCGTAGTGCGTCGCCTTCGCGCAGTCCGGACCGCGGAGGTCCGCGGCGCCGAGCGGTGGCGGGACGCTCTCCACCACCTCGCCCCAGCGCGCGGGCGCGCGCGAGCGCCGGAGGTCCTCGAGCCACGACGGGCGCCGTGACGCGTCGACGCGCCGCTCGATCGCGAGCGCGTCGCGAGCGTCGTGATGGGCGCGGACGTAGAGGTTCCCCGCGCCGGCGATGCGCACGTCGGTGCCGAGCAGGTCCTCGGTCGGGATCACCTGCAGCGGCGCGGGCAAGGTCTCGGGGCGGGGGCGATCGGAGAGCCAGGGCACGGGCCGCGTGCACGCGAGGACGTGCACCTCCATGTTGCACGCGCGATGCTCGAGGTGGAGCGCGATCACCTCGCCCTTGCGGCTCCGCTCGTCGATCGCGGCGCGCACCTCTTCGTCGAGCCCGACGAGCCCGATCTCGGCGTCCCCGCGCAGCGGCGGGGCGGGGCCGCGGCACCGCGGATGGCTCGCGAGCATGTCCGTCCCCGCGTGCCCCGCACCTCGAGCGGGACTGCTCGCGCACCCAGCGACGACGACCAGCGCGTAGAGGACCGGGGCCCCAATGCCCGAAGAGCGGCGCCCGCGGGCGCCGGTCGATGGGTTGGGGCGGGGTATGGGGCAGAGCCCCATCGTCAATGAGTGGGCTCGGGCGGCGCGAGGCTCGCGTCGACGACGTCCGGGATCGTGCGGTAGCGGCGGTAGAACTTGGTGACCTTCACGACGTAGTCGCGCGTCTGCGCGTAGGGCGGGATCCCGCCGTGCGAGATGACGGCGTTCTCGCCCGCGTTGTACGCGGCGATCGTGAAGTCGAGGTTGCCGTTGAACATGTTCGCGAGGACGCGGAGGTAGCGCACGCCGCCGTAGATGTTCTCGCGCGGATCGTTGATGTCCTTCACGCCGAGCCGCTCCGCCGTCTGGGGCATGAGCTGCATGAGGCCGCGCGCGCCCGCGGAGCTCACCGCGCGCGGGTCGTAGTCGCTCTCGACCTTGATCACCGCGCGAATGAGCTGCTCGGGGAGCTGGTAGAGGATCGCGGCGCCGCGGATGTGCTCGTCGTAGCGGCTGTAGCGCGAGAGGTCGCGGTCTTGCGGCGCGAACGCGGGCGCGCCGCCGCGGGTGGGCTTCGCGTCGCCCTTCATGTAGAGCTGCGCGCCCGCGCTCGGACGGTTCGTGAACGAGATCGTCCCGTCAGGCCCGACCGTCTTGAAGATGTCCGCCGCCGCCGTGAGCGGCAGGAGCCCGACCGACGCACCGATCAGAACGCGGAGCAGGCGGAGCGACGCAGACCTCATCGTTCGAATTGTCCCAAGTGCGCCGTCCTTTCGCAACTAACCAAGCGCGCCCGTCATTCCCGATCACTTCGGCAGCTCGCGCTCGGCGCGGCCGGTCTGGCCGTTCGGCAGGCCGGCCGCGCCGCCGGCGCCCAGCGTCACCGAGACGGTGAGCGCTCCCTCGATCGTCGCGTCGAGCGAGACGAACGCGATCGAGTCGCCGCCCGCCCCTCCGCCGCCACGGCCGCCGCGTCCGCCCGGCTGACCGTCCCCGCCGGGGGGTCCGCCGTCCACCATGGAGTCGTCGCTGTTCCCGTCGTTGCCGCAGTCGTTCAGCGGCGTGGCCATCGCGCACTTGGTCTCGTCGGAGACGTCTCCGCCAGGCCGGCAGTGCCCCCTCGGTTGGGGCGCGCCGGGCATACCGCGCTGACCGCCGGCCCCGCACTCGCCCGCCGCGCCGTCGCTTCCTTTGCCGCCCTTGCCGATCGTCAACGAGCCGCCCTCCAACGTGACGCTCGTGCCGACCGCGTAGAGCCCGATCGACGAGCCTCCACCTCGGCCTCCGGCTCCACCCGCGCCACCTTCGCCGCCGGCGCCCCCGGTCCCGCCCTTGGGGATGTTGCAGGGCAGCCACTTGCAGTGCCCTTCGACCGTACTGGTGCAGGCGAAGAGCTGGGGCTCCGGTGGGGGGCCGTCGCTGCCGCGCGGCCCCTGTTGTCCTCGCTCGCCGTTGCCTGCCGTCATCGGGAGCACGCCGGTGGCGACGTAGCTCGCGAGCTCGCCACGCACGCCGTCCGCGCTGCCGGACAGGACCGCCGAGCATAGCTGGGCGCCCGTCACGCGGGGCTCGGCCCCGTCGCCGCCGTCGCCGACCTCGATCGCGACGTGACGCAGCGCGAGTCTGCCGCCGGTCGCGAAGACGCCGTAGAGCGTCTCGCCCGGCGTCGCCGTCCGCGTCGCGAGCGAGAGGAACGCGAGCTCGACGTCCGCGTTGGTGACTGTCACCGCCGCGGCGGACTCCTTCGCCGTTCGGATCTTCACGTCGTTCTTGCACGTGCGCGTCCAGGTCCCGGACGCGAGCGCCTCCCAGCCGCCGGTCAAACGCACGTCGGTCGAGAGCACGAGATCGGCCTCGTATTCGCCGGACGCGAGGTGAAGGGTGGGGCGCGTGGGCGGAGCTTCCTCGGGTTTCGTGAGCCGCAAGAGCGCGTGCGAGAGCGAGCACGGCTTCTCCTGCCGGCACTCGTCGCCGTCGCCGTTCGGCGTGACGAAGAGGTCGCCCTCGACCGGAGCGAAGTCGCGGAGGCACGACTCCTCGACCGATCCGGTCGCGCCGGTGGCGTCGTCGCCGGCGCGCGCGCCGTCCGGTGAGGCGTCCTGGTCGGTTACGACCGGCGCCGCGTCGATCGAGAGGAACGTACCGCACGCCGCGACGGCGATCGCGAGCACGAAAGATAGAGACCCCCGCCAGCGCACCGCGCCATCGTATCAGCCCTTCGGCTCGGGGAGGAGCCAGAGCCGCTCGCCGTGGCGGCGGCGGGCGCGGACGAACATGACGACGAGGAAGACCGCGAGCGCGACGAAGACGACGGCAAAGGCGCGCTCGACCGAGACCGCGAGCGCTTCGCGGGCCGCCTCCTCCAGCTCCACGTCCTTCGTCGTCGGCAGCGGCTCCGCGATCTTCGGGAACAAGTAGAGCGGCGTCGCCTTGCGGTGGCGGAGCGCGAGCCAGTCCATCAGCACCGCGACGGTGATGTGGACCATGAAGCCCTGGTAGATGCTCTTCGTCTTCATCGAGAGCGAGCCGAGCGCCATGCCCGCCACGATCGCGCCGCACGCCTCGAGGTACGGCTTGCCGAAGTGGATCATGCAGTACGGCACGCACATCGTGAAGATCGCGCCCGACCCGAAGCTCCGGCGGAGCGCGCCGAGGAAGAAGCCGCGGAAGAACATCTCGAGCGCGAAGAACTGGCCGAAGTACATCGCCTCCCAGACGAGGAAGTCGAACCAGCTCCGCGACGACTGCTTGTAGAACGGGTAGTAGGTCCCGAAGTCGGGCTGCTTCGCGACGACGACCATCGCCGGCAGCACCACCGCGAGGAAGAGGCCGTAGATCCAGACGTGATCGAAGAAGCCCTTCGTGCGGAACCCGAAGTCGAGGAGCGAGTCTCTCCGGAAGACCAGCTTCCAGACGACGAACGGGAACGCGTAGCCGCCGATGCGCGTCGCCGCCCACCAGCCGAACGCGTAGAGCTCCTCGTATTTCGTGAACGCGAGGTCAGGGTGCTCGGCGTAGAGCGCGCGCAGCTTCGGCGCGAACGTCACCTCGAAGTAGGTGCGCCCGCCGTAGTAGTCCTGCATCGTGAGGACGAGCGCGACGAGCGCGAGGGCGACGAACGGACGGAGGTCCATCTTGCCTCGCGCGTGGAGCTTCGCGCGATGGAGGAGCGCCTCCTCGTCGAGCTCGCGCCACCCGCTGCGGAAGAAGAGCCACACCGCCGCGCAGACGACGACGAGGATCGGCAGCGGGAGGATCGGCTTCCACGCCTCGACGAACGCCTGGAAGCCGGTCGCGTCCTTCGCCGGGAACGCGAGGACAGGCCCGAGCACTAGGCGTCCGAGAGCGCGGCGCCGCGCTCGAGCCGGCTCAGGGTCGAGGTGCGTCCGAGGACGTGCATCACCTGGAAGAGGCCGGGGCTCGCGGTGCGGCCGGTGAGCGCGACGCGCGCAGGCTGGGCGACGTCCTTGATCTGGAGGCCGTCCTTCGCGAGGAACGCGTTCGTGCGCTCCTCGAGCGCGGCTTCGCTCCAGTCCTCGCCGCTCGCGAGGGCGGCGTGGAGGCCGCGGAGCTTCGGCGCCGCGTCCTTGACGAGGAACTTCGCCTTCGCCTTGTCGTCGAGGTTCGGCTCCGCGCGGAAGTAGAAGTCGAGCATGTCGGCGGCCTCGACGAACGTCTTGGCGCGATCGCGGATGGTGTAGAGTGCACGTACCACGGCGGCCTTCTCCGGCGTGAGGCCGTTCGCGGCGAGGAACGGGAGGACGCGGTCGGCGTACTCGTCGTTCGGGGTGAGCCGCTCCGTCTTGAGGTGCTCGTGGTCGATCGCGAGGAACTTCTTGTCGTCGAACTTCCCGTCGCCGCGGCCGCAGCTCTCCCACGAGAACGCGGCGACGAGCTCCTCCTTCGAGAAGACCTCCTGATCGCCGTGCGACCAGCCGAAGCGCGCGAGGTAGTTGAGGACCGCGTTCGGCGAGTAGCCCTTGTCGCGGTACTCGGTGACGCTCACCGCGCCGTGGCGCTTCGAGAGCTTCTCGCCGTTCGCGGCGAGCATCATCGGCAGGTGCGCGAACTCGGGGACCTTCGCGCCGAGCGCCTCGTAGATCAGGATCTGCGGCGGGGTGTTGATCATGTGGTCGCGCCCGCGCGCGACGAGGGTGATGCCCATAGTCACGTCGTCGACGACGGCGCCGAAGTTGTAGAGCGGGATCCCGTCCGCGCGCATGAGGACGAAGTCCTGGTTCTCGACGTTCGGGGTCACGACCTCGCCGAAGACCTTGTCGACGTAGGTGACGGAGCCCTCCGTCGGCGCCTTGAAGCGGACGACGTGGGTCTCGTCGAGGCTCTCGGTGCGGGTGCGGCAGGTGCCCGGGTACTTGAACTGCGCCTTCGGGTCCTTCTTCTTGAGCGCCTCGCGCTGCTCCGCGAGCTCCTCCTTCGTGCACCAGCACCGGAACGCGTGCCCGCTCGCGATGAGCTTCTCCGCGTGCTCCTTGTAGAGCGCGAGGCGCTCCATCTGCGTGTACGGGCCGTGCGCGCCGCCGGCGCCGGGGCCCTCGTCCCAGTCGAGGCCGAGCCACTTCATCGAGTCGAAGATGATCTGCTTGCTCTCGTCGGTGGAGCGCGCCTGATCGGTGTCCTCGATCCGGAGCACGAACGCGCCGCCGGTCTTGCGCGCCCAGAGCCAGTTGAACAGCGCCGTGCGCACGCCGCCGATGTGGAGATAACCCGTGGGAGAAGGTGCAAAGCGCAGCCGAGGCTTCATCGCAGCCTGCCACGAGTAGCACGAAAGCCCTCACACCGGGACGGGTCCGCCGAGCGCGCCCAGGCCCCGCGCGATCCAGAGGAGGAAGACGAGCATCATCACGGCCATGAAGAGGTAGAGCGCGACGCGGCCGGCGCGCTCCTCGAGCGCGGCCCACGGCGCGCCGCGACGCCACGCGAGCGCGAGCGTCACCGCGGCGAACGCGCCTTGCGTCAGGAGGGTGGGGAGCGCGAGCGGATGCATCGCGAGCGAAGCGCCGACGTCGCCGCGGAGGAGGAAGACGACCGCGCGCGTCATCCCGCAGCCGGGGCACGGGTGATGCGTGAGCCGCGCGGTCGGGCACTGGAAGCCGGGGATGACGATCGGCAACGCGACGACGACCCACACCGCCGCGACGGCGAGCACGGCGAGCACGCGGCGCGAAGCCGTCACTGGCCGGGCGACCGCGTTCATGCTCGACTTTCGTAGCACCCCGCGAGCCATGACGACGCACGATCCCGATCGACCCGCGCCCCCCGCCGGCGGCTTCGGCGACCCCGGCGCCATGCCTGGAGCGCCCGGAGCACCGAGCGCGAGCCCGTTCGGCGCGCCGGGGGCGAGCCCGCTCGGCGCACCGGGGACGAGCCCGTTTGGCGCACCGGGGGCGAGCCCGCTCGGCGCCCCCGCGAGCTCGTTCGGCTGGATGCCGGTCGCGCCGGCGCCGGCGCGCAATGCGATGGCGACGAGCGCGCTCGTCGTCGGGGTCGTCGCGGTCCCGTGTTACGCGCTCTGCGGGCCGGTGGGCTTGCCGCTCGCGCTCGCCGCGCTCGTGCTCGGGGTGATGGGGCTGAAGCAGGCGAACCGCCATCCGGGGACGCCCGGTCGCGGTCACGCGATCGCCGGGATCGCCGTGAGCGGCCTCCTCTTGCTGCTGACGCTCGGGGTTGGCCTCACGTACTGGTACCTGCGCGTGCGCTGACGATCACCAGCGGTTGCACGTGCGCGACGCGAGGACGGGGCTCACGAACGTGTCGCATTTCACCTTCACGCTCGCGAGCATCCACTCGACGCTCTGCCTCGAGCGCTCGAACGCGTCGCGCGCGCCGCCGGCCTCGACGACGAAGAGCCGCCCCTGCGCGGGGAAGACGCTGACCCAGTAGATGTACGGCTTGCCGTCCTCGTCGTGCCCGAGCTCGAGGCGCTTGCCCTTCGTGCCGTCGCGCGACGACACGTCCTTCGTCGCGAGGAGCGCGTACCCGTTCACGTCGCGCAGCTGCAGCGTGAGCGCCTGCGCCCAGAAATCGAGGTCGCCGCGCTCTTCGTCGTCGATGACACGCACGGCGACGACGACGCCCTCCGGCGTGGTCGCGCGGTACTCGTAGCCGTACGCGTGCTGCTCGTCGAGCGGCACGAAGCCCGGCGCGGTGCTGACCTTGAACGGCCGCCCACACGCCGTGAGCGCGAGGAGCGTGAGGAGGAAGAAGACCTTCTTCATCACTTGTCCTCGCTGAGCTGGAGGAGCGTCGGGAGGTTGAGCCCGCTCAACCAACCGAAGGGGAGGCGCGGCCGTTGCGTCGTCATCGTGTTGCCGCGCGGCTCGAAGGCCACGGTGATGGTGGAAAACGCTATTTTGTCGTTCAAGAGCTTGAGGCGTCCTTCGAGGCGCTCGAGCTCCTCGGTGATGCGATGCAGCTCCTTCTCGATCTCGAGCGCCTCCTTCACGTTCGCCCGCGTGAGGAGGGCGGTGAGCTGCTGCTGCATCGCGCGCGCGTTCTTGATCCGGATCTCGAGGTCCACGTGCTCGTCGGTCACGTCCTGGGCCGCGATGTCGCGATGGAGGACGTCGCCGATCGTGTCGACCGCGGCGACGGCCTGCTCGAAGCGCTGCCGCGGCACGCGGATCGTGATCTCGCGGTCCTTCTTCATCGAGAGGTAGCCGCCGCTGTCCTTCGCGATGCGCTCGACGGCGGAGATCCCCTGGTCGACCTGGTAGACCGCCATCACGAAGCGCGCGGTGTAGATGACGTACGCGCGCGTCGCGTCCTTCGCGTCCTTCGGCGCCTCGGTCCTCGCCTTCGCCGGCTGCGCGGCGCCGCTCGGCGGCTGAGGCGCGGGCGTCCCCGGGGGAGGCGGCGGCGCGTTGGTGTCCGTCTTCGCGTACGCCTCCTCCGCCGCGTCGACCTCGCGGTCGCGCGTCGACGCGACGGTCGATTCGCTCGTGGCGTTGTTGGGCGCGCCGGCCCAGCCCCGGCCGCCGCTGGGGCTCGTCGGCGCTTCGGCCGCCCTGTCGGCGCCGCCGCAGCCGGCGAGGTGAGCGAGGATGATGCTCGCGCTGAGCGCGAACGCGATCGTGCGCATGGGTGCCTCCAGCCGTCCCCAACGGGCCGGCGGCGCCGAGCTTACACCGGGACGCCGATCGCGCGGAGGACGAGGAGCGCGAGCGCGGAGACCGCCGCCGCCGCGGGCACGGTGAAGATCCACGCCCAGACGATGCGCCCCGCGACGCGCCAGCGGATCGCGGAGAACCGCTGCACCGTGCCGACGCCGACGATCGCGCCCGTGATCGTGTGGGTGGTCGAGACCGGGATGCCGAGCACCGTCGCCATGAAGAGCGTGCTCGCGCCGGCCGTCTCCGCCGAGAAGCCGCCGACCGGCGCGAGCTTCGTGATGCCCATGCCCATCGTCTTCACGATGCGCCAGCCGCCCGAGAGCGTGCCCGCGCCCATCGCCGCGTGGCAGACGAGGACGACCCAGAACGGCACGTGCTGCTCCGCGCCCGTCGGCGCCGCGCCGAGGTGACCCGACGCGATGAGCGCGGCGACGATGATGCCCATCGTCTTCTGCGCGTCGTTGCCGCCGTGGCCGAGCGAGTAGAGCGCGGCGGAGACGAGCTGCGCGCGGCGGAAGAGGCGATCGACCGAGCCCGGCGACTTGCGCCCGAACAGCAGCATCACGAGCCGCATGTACCCGAGGCCGAGGAGGAGCCCGAGGACCGGCGCGATGACGATGAAGACGAGGGTCTTCGCGAAGAAGGTGTAGTCGAGGACGCCGAAGCCGCCCTTCATGATCGCGGCGCCGGCGAGGCCGCCGAGGAGCGCGTGCGACGACGACGTCGGCAACCCCCACCACCAGGTGAGGAGGCCCCAGATCACGGCGCCGACGAGGCCCGCGCCGACGAGCCCGATCGACACGACGGCGGGATCGACGCCGCGCGCGATGTTGCCCGCGATGTGCGTGCTGAAGACGAGGAACGCGATGAAGTTGAAGAACGCGGCCCACACCACCGCCTGGCCCGGCGTGAGGACGCGGGTCGAGACCACGGTCGCGATGCTGTTCGCCGCGTCGTGGAACCCGTTGATGAAGTCGAACGTGAGCGCGAGCGCGATGATGACGACGAGGCCGGCGATCATGCGTACTCGAGGGCGATCCCCTGGATGAGGGTGGCGACGTCCTGGCAGCGATCGACCGCGCTCTCGAGGCTGTCGAAGATCTCGCGCCACTTCATGACCATGAGCGGCTCGCTCCCCTCCGCGAAGAGCGTCGCGAGCGCGCGGCGGTAGACCTTGTCCGCCTCACTCTCGAGGCGGAAGACGTCCTCGCAGAGGCTGAGCATCTCCTGCGCCTTCTTCGGGTTCTTGAGGAAGCCGAGCGCGGCGCTGACCTTCTTGCAGGTCTGGACGAGCACGTCCGCGAGCTCCTTCGCCTCGCGCGGCGCGACCCGGACGTCGAAGAGCACGATGCGGTCCGCGACCGCCTCGATGTAGTCGAGGACGTTGTCGAGCTCGACGATGAGGGAGTGGATGTCGTTGCGATCGAGCGGCGTGATCCAGTTCTCGCGGAGGCGCCGGATCGTCGCGCGCTCGATCGTGTCGCCCTGCGTCTCGAGCTCCTTCACCTTCTTCGAGAGCGCCCGCGTCTCGTCGTCGACCTTGGCCCGCTCGTCCTGCGAGTACGGCGACCGCTCCGGCGCGTGGGCGGGATCCATCCGCGCGAACATCTTCACGAGGATCTCGGCGGCCTCCTCGCTCTTCTGGGCCAGCTCGCAGAAGGCGTCGAAGTACACCGCGTCCTTGGTGGCGGAGCCGAACATGTGCGTGCCGAGGCTATCAGCCGCCTTGCGACGGTCACGTGAACACGCTATCTGCGGCATCCATTCAGCCGCACGAGTGATCTCGTGCACCTTTCAAGGAGAACCGTCATGAAGTCCCCCCTCGCTACGCTGAAGGACAAGTTCGGCGACAAGGCGAAGCTCGTCGCCGAGCTCGAGACCTTCACCAAGAGCGACGACCTCTGGGTCGGCCGCCTCAACGAGAACAAGGGCCTCGCCCACGTCTCGAACGCGAAGCTCCTCCGCCTCCACGCCACGTTCACGACGGTGAAGGAGAAGTTCGGCACCCGCGCGAAGCTCATCGAGGCGATCGCCGAGGTCGAGAAGCGCACGAAGGACGAGGGCTTCAAGGCGCGCCTCGGCAAGTTCCCGGTCCCGCGTCTCTGGGACATGTACCAGTCGGCCTCGAAGCGCGCGAAGGCGGCGGCGGCGCCCCCGAAGAAGAAGGTGGCGAAGCCGGTCGCGGCGCCGAAGAAGGCGGCGGCCGCGGCTCCGGCGAAGAAGAAGGCCGCGGCGGCGAAGAAGAAGAAGAAGAAGTAGGACCGCCATGCCCGAGATCACCCTCCGTCACGAGATCGACACGGACGAGGACACGTTCTGGTCGAAGATCGTCCTCAGCGAAGACTTCAACAAGAAGCTCTACGAGGGAGCGCTCAAGTTCCCGGCCTGGACGCTCCTCGAGCAGAAGGAAGACGACGCGAAGGTCACGCGTCGCGTGAAGGTCGATCCCGCGACGGGGGATCTCCCGGGCCCGCTCAAGAAGGCGATGGGCGACGGCAAGCTCTCCTACGTCGAGGAGGGCACCTTCGACAAGAAGGCGAAGCGCTACTCGTTCAAGGTCCAGCCGAGCATGCTGCCGGACAAGACGAAGGTGAGCGGCGAGCTGTGGGCCGAGAAGATCGGCGACAAGAAGATCCGCCGCATGTGCACGATCCGCGTCGAGGTGAAGGTCATGCTCATCGGCGGCATGATCGAAGAGCGGATCATGGGCGACCTCAAGAAGTCGTACGACGACAGCACCGCCGCCACGAACGCGTACATCAAAGAGCACGGGCTCTGATTCACGCCGGACGGGGGCGGTAGCGCTCCAGCAGCGCGTCCTGCTGCACGAAGATGCTCGGCCGCGCGCCGGGGGCGAGGACGCGCGGCGAGTCGATCCACGGGTTCAGCCGCAGCGCCTCGTCGCGCGCGCGCTCGTCGCCGGTGAGCGCGAACAGGTTCAAATGATGGCTCGCGACGGCGGGGGACTCCGCGATCGCCGCGCGCGTCGTCGCGATCGCGTCCTCGACGCGGCCCTGCCGGTCCTCGACGTCGGCGAGCACGGCCCACGCGGAGTCGCGGCCGCGGAACACGTCGCTCGCGAGACCGAGCGCGCGGCGCGCGAGCCGCTCGGCCTCGTCGAAGCGGGCGCGGGCGCGGTGGTGCTGCGCGCGGAAGAGGCTCGCGATCGGCTCGATGCGCGGATCGCTCGCGAGCGCGGCGGCGAGCTCGGCGTCGGCGGCGCGGTCGTCTTCGAGCGCGAAGAGCTCCAGCGCGTAGAAGCAGCGGAGGATCGGCGGCGCGCCCGGGAGCCCCCGCTGCGCCTCGAGGCGGCGGCGCATGTCCGCGCGCTTCGCGGCGTGGTCGCGATCGAGCAGCGCGTCGAGGTGGTGGAGGGCGCCGTGCGCGGCGAGCGCGACGCGGCCGCCGGCGCGCGCGATCGCGGGCGCGACCGCGGCGTGGGCGGTGCTCGCGAAGTAGCGGACGTCGGGCGCGCGGCGGAAGAGGCGCACGAGGCGCGTCGACGCCCAGCGGCCGCCGCCGATCCAGTCGTAGCGCTCGAGCGCGAAGCCTCCCACTTCGCTGCCGGCGCGCTCCACGAGCGGCCGCACGTCGGTCGTGAGGCGCTCGTCGGCGTCGATGACGAGGATCCACTCCGCCGTCGCGGCCTCGAGGTACGCGTTCCGTGCGAGCTCGTGGCTCTTCGCGTCGCTCGCGACGATGCGCGCGCCCTCGCTCCGCGCCACCGCGACGGTGTCGTCGGTCGAGCCGTCGTCGACGAGCAACACCTCGCCTGCGCTCTCTCGCACGCTCGCGATGCACTCGGGCAAGAGCGCGGCCGCGTCGCGCGCGACGATGCACGCCGCGATCATTCCATCCCGGCGCGTCGGGCGAGCGCGCTCGTGAGCTGGCTGCGGTCCTCGACTCCGAGCTTCGTCCGCGGATGGACGGGCGAGGCGGTCGACTTCCTCGCGACGAACACGTTCGTCGGCGTGTCGCGCTGCTGGCAGACGTTCCCGCGTCCCGCGGCCGGCTCGTGTCCCGACCCGCCGCCGTGCCCGAAGTGACGGGTCACGGACAGGTCGACGCGACCTCGTAGAGGTTCTTCGCGAGGGCGGCGTTGGCCTGGTCTTCGCTGGTGCAGTTGGCGTATTGCGTCCGGTACGCGTACACCGCCTTGCGGCAGTCGCAGGTCGTGCAGATCTTCGCCTTGCCCGCGTCGGTGAGGGTCGGGCTGGCGGGGTCCGTGGCGTCGAGCTCCGCGTCGACGACGCCGCAGGTGGACTTGACGTTCGCGAACGCCGCCTCCGCCGCGCTCGACTCCGGGCAGCCGCTCGGCGACGTCCCGAGCTCGGGTGTACACTGCACGCTTCCGTCGCCCGCGTCCTCGGCGTCGGAGCCGGCGCACGCCGCGACGACGGCGAAGAAGACGAAGAACGAGGAGCGGCGGATCATGCGCTCGCCAGCCTACGGCCTTCACACCTCGGTCGCGAGCTTCTTCAGCGCGGCGTCGAGCGCCGGGCCGCCTCCGAAGACGCGACGTCGATCCCAGTCGCTCGCGTAGCGCTCCGCGGTCATGAACGCGTCCTCCTTCTTCTCTGGGCTCGCGAGCGCGAGGGTGGCGGTGACGAGGAGCTCTTGCGCGCCTCGCTCGGCGGCTTCGTCGCGGAGAAGAAGTACGCGGCGGTCTCCAGCGTGGCGACGGAGTCGAAGAACGGAAGCGCGTAGCGCTCGGTCTCGTCCGCGAACGCGGCGCCGGTGCTCGTAGCCTCCGACCACGGCTCGCCCGGGATCCAGCCGCGGAAGTGGAGGTACTCGAGGCCCATCATCGGGACCGGGAGCTTCGGCTCACCGAGCGCGCGCCTGACGGCGGCGAGCGCGTCGGTGTGCGCGAAGCCGACGTCGACGCGAACGGCGCGCGTGGCGAGGTTGAGCCCGACCTCCTGGTGGACGCCGCCCTTCGACATGCGCCCCCAGCGGTTCGGTCCCACCGGCGCGAAGCCGTGGGCGGCGAGCTTCGGCGCGAGCTCCTCGGTGAAGAGCGCGACGGCATCCTTGGGCTTCGGCTTCTTCGGTGGCGCCTTCGGGAGCGGGTCCTTCGCGCGGCGCAGCGTCTTCGCCTGCGGATCGTAGACGTCGAGGTCGTGCTTCTTCGCGAGGACGGCGACGGCGTGCGCGACCTCGCCGGCGCGCGAGAACGACACGTTCATGACGACGTGCCGGTCGGTGTGCTCGATCGCGGCGGCGAACGGGCTCTCGTCCTCGTCGTCGTCGAGCTCGGGGAACTGCTCCGTGAGCGCGGCGTAGAACGCGGCGGGGCGCTCCGAGGCCTCGAGCGGGGGAGGCGCGGCCGCGTCGTCGATCGCCTTCGTCGCGCGGAACACCACGAGGTCGAAGCTCATGCTCCCCAGCTTACGTACGGAGACGTGAGGACGTTCGCGGGATCGGCGAGCCGCTTCGCGACGAGCGCCTTCTCGTAGTCGGCGCCGAGGTGCGCGCGGAGATCGGGCGCGCCGCCCTGGAGCGTCGGCGCGCCGCCGAGGCGACGGGCCTCCGCGACGAGCGCATCGCGCAGGTGCTTCGACGCTCCGTGCGTGAGGGTGAGCGCGAAGACGAGCTCGCCCGGCGCGACGCGCGGGATGAAGAGGCCCGGTCGATCGGCGTGCTCGAGGAAGGGATGGATGAAGACCGAGTCGTCGTCGAGGTCCACGCTCGCGCGGACGTGCGCGACGAGCGGGACGAGCGCGGCGCGCGGCACGATGACCTGGACGACGAGGCCGCCGTTCGTCTCGCGCGGGAGCGCGCGGACGTGGGCCGGCAGCGCGACGTCGCCGTCGCCGCTCCGGCGGAGGACGAAGCCGGTCGCCGTCACGCGCGCCGACGCCGCCACGGGTCGCGCGTCGAACGCGGCGAGCACGCTCGCGAGGTCGTCGTGCGGCGTGGGGCGGCCCGGCTCGAAGGTCACCGCGCGCGGCGTCTGCCGGAGCACCGCGCGCGCGATCACGCCGAACTGCCCGTAGCCTCCGAGGGCCGCGTCGAAGAGCCAACCGGCCTGGTCGCGATCGCACCAGACCTTGCGGCCGTCGCCGGTCACGACGAGGAGCGACGTCACGTGATCGATCGCCAGGCCTGCCTGCGGCGATCCGATCCCGATCCCGAGGCTCGAGAGCGTCCCGCCGATCGACGCGTCGGCGATCGTCGGTACTACGACCGGAAGCCGCGCGCTCACGTCGGCCAGCGCGCGCCACGTGCAGCCGCCTTCCACGCTCACGCCGGAGTCCTGCGGCTCGATGCGGGTGAGGTCCTCGGTCGAGACGACGACGTCGTCGCCGAGCGACTGACCGGCGTGGCTCATGCCCCGGCCGCGGACGGTGACGCGCCGCTCCTCGCGCGTGGCCCACGCGAGGATCGCCGCGAGCTCGTCGATCGACGACGGCCGCGCCACCGCGCGGGGCATGAGACGGAAGACCCCGCCGTAGTCGCGGCCGTCTTCCGCCGCCGGCGCCTCGAGCGCGGGCACGTCTCGCGGGGTCGTCGTCGCGCTCGCGGCGCGCGCGAAGGGTCGCGTCATCGAGACGTATTGCAGCTTGTGCGTCGCGAGCTCGGGGCGCTTGGGCGCGCAGTCGCACGCGTAGCGGCGGTTGAAGACGTCGTGCGGGAGGTCGGCGGTGCGCTCGGCGCTCGGCGGCAGGAAGACGTCCAGCTTCGGATCGTGCACGAAGCCGAGGCCGGCGAGGCCTGGATGCCACGGCGGATCGGCGCGGACCCAGAGGCCTTCTCCGGCGAAGAGGTGGCGGAAGCGCGAGACGATCGCCTCGACCATCCGCCGGCCGAGGCGCGCGCGGCGGAGCTCGTGGCGGACGCTGACGTTCACGACGTGGTGATGGCGCGGCGGCTTGAAGCCGGGGTGCTCGGACTCGTCGACGTTGATGACGTGGCGATCGACGGTGAGGATGACGCGGTCGCTCTTCGCGACGTGGATCGTACCGACGATCGCGCGATCGAGGACGAGCGCGAAGCGATGCCCCGTCTTCGCCCAGAGCGTGCGGACCTTCTCCGGCGAGATGTAGTTTCGCTCGATGTCGCGCACGAGCCAGCTCGGGAGGTGGCCGCCCCTCTCCGCGCGCGCGTCCTGGATCGATCGCATGAGCAGGCGCGACACGCCCTCCGCGATCCCCGGCGCGTCGGCGTCGACGATCCCGAGATCGAGCGCGCCGAGCGGTGAGTCGAGGCGGACCGCCTCCCCGATGAACGCCTCGCGCGGATCGAACGGCATGCCACGCCGAGCCTACGGCCAATCCGTCGGGGCCTCACCGAGGTCCTCCTCGGTGACTCCGGGTTCTGATGCGATTTCGCCATGTTGGCGCGGTTTACGCATCTTTACCCGGCGGGGTGGAGCAAAGGGGCGTCTCGTCACGTCATAGTTTCCACCATGAAGCTGCATTCTCTCGCCCTCGCTTCCGTCATCGCCGTCTCGAGCTTCGCCGTCGCCTGCGGCGGCACCGTGGAAACGCCGCAGACGCAGGCGAGCGCCGCCACGAAGGCGCCGGTCGCCCAGAACACGCACGGCGCGGTGAAGCTCGTCGGCGACGCGCTCGGCGAGGTCGCGCTGCGCCCCGAGCAGCGCGCGGAGATCGAGAAGCTCGCCGCGGACGCGGAGGCGCGGCATCAGCCGATGGCCGAGGGCAAGAAGGAGCTGCTGGTCGCGTTCGCGGATCAGGTCGAGAGCGGCGCGATCGATCGCGGCGCGCTCCAGCCGAAGATCGACAAAGTGACGAGCGACGGCGCGAAGGCACGGACGGAGGACCGCGCCGCGCTCGTGAAGCTCCACGACATCCTCGACAAGCAGCAGCGCAACGACTTCGCCGACGCGCTCGAGCGCCAGGTGAAGGGCAAGCGCGGCGAGCTCCACGTCCGCGGCGGCGGAGAGCGCGGCTTCGGCCCGCTCCACAAGCTCGCGTCGGACTTGAACCTCACCGACGAGCAGAAGACGAAGATCAAGGACGCGCTGAAGGAGTCCTTCAAGGAGGGCATGAAGGAGGCGCGCGAGCACCACCGCGGCGGCCCGCGCCGCGGCCCGCACGGCGGCGGCAAGCACGGCGGCGGCAAGCACGGTCCGCGCGGCAACCCGATCGAGGCGTTCCGCGAGGACAAGCTCGAGCTCCCGGGCGCGCCGCCGGGCCCGCCGCCCGGCGCCTTCGGCGACCACATGCTGAAGACGGCGGAGAAGATCCTCCCGATCCTCACGCCCGAGCAGCGCAAGCTCGCCGCCGACAAGCTCCGCACCCTCGCCACCGAAGGCAACGCCGCGCTCATCGTTCACTGACTCGCCCTCGGGCGTCGGTGCGTGCGCGCGTGCGGTGTTTGCTCTAACGTCGCGCGCGGATGAAGCGGCTCGGTGTGGTCGGCGCGGCGTGGGAGGTCTGCAAGAAGGACGTCCGGATCGAGATGCGGACGCGCGAGGTCGTCGCGACGGCGGGGGTGTTCGCGATCATGGTCGGAGTGCTCGCGAGCCTCGCCTACTTCGTGATGCCGAAGCTCAATCGCGCCACCGCGGCGGGGACGATCTGGATCGCGATCTTCTTCGCCGCGGTCCTCTCCTTCAGCCGCATCTGGCAGCGTGAGCGCGACGAGTCGGCGCTCACCGCGTTGCTCGTGTCGCCGATCCCGCGCGCGTCGATCTTCCTCGGCAAGTCGCTCGCGACCTTCGGGACGATCCTCGTCCTCGCGCTGCCGCTCGTCGCGTTGACGATGTTCCTCTTCGCGATCGACTTCTCGCCGCCCGACGACGCGATGCGCGACCCGAACGCGGTCCTGGATCCGACGTCGACGCACGTCGCGGCGTTCGCGGCGCTCCTCGTCCTCGGCGCCGCCGCGCTCTCCCTCGTCGGCACGCTCTTCGGCGTCATGACGGTCCGCACGCGCGCGCGCGACCTCGTCCTCGCGATCGTCCTCTTCCCGCTCCTCTCGCCCGCGCTCGTCTGCGGCGTCGCGGGCACGCGCAACGCGTTCGAGACCCAGTCCTTCGAGGACTACCGCGGCTTCGTCGCGCTGATGGCGCTCTTCGTCTTCGTCGGCACCTGCGTCGGCGTCGCGCTGTTCGGGTCTCTCGTCGAAGACTGAGCTCCATGAAACCGTCGCTTGGACGGACGATGTGTGCGGGATATGTGAGCGCCATGAAACACACTCACACTTGCCCGAAGTGCGCCGCTCGCAAGTTCCTCGTCCAGCCCGACTTCCACTTGCCGGACCACCGATCGCGTAACCGGGTCTTTCGACTCCCGGCGTTCTCGTTCGAGTTGTCTGACGAGGATCGCGAGACGCGTGGGGGCTTCGAGGCGTGGACATGCGCGTCTTGTGGCTTTACCGAGTGGTACGCGACCTCGCTCGACGCCGTCGACGCCTCCATGTCGCGTGGAAAGGTCCGCGTCCTCGACGCGTCCAGCCCGCAGGGGCCGATCTACCGCTGAGGCGTGCTACGCTCGAGCCGTGCGTCGCTGGCTCGCTCTTGGTCTCGTCGCGCTCGCGTTTGCGGCCTGCCGCGCGGAGCCGACGAACGACTCCGGCATCCGTCGCAATCCGCCCATCGCGGCGGACGACGACGACGACCAGACCACACCTCTCTTCGACGCGGGCGCGCCGGACGCCGCCGACACCGGGCCCGCGCAGCCGGAGCCCTCGAAGGCGTGCCTCACCGGCGACCTCGCGTTCTGCTTCACGTTCGAAGGGACGACGGACGACGTCTCGCCGAACGCGATCAAGCCCACCACCTCGACGAACATCACGTTCGCTCCCGGGAAGGAGAACCAGGCCGCGTCCTTCACCGCGACGAGCGCGCTTCGCTTCGATCCGAACCCGGTCTTCGAGCTCTCTACGAACGCGACGATCGAGGCGTGGATCAGGCGGCAGAACACCGGCGCCGACTCCGTCGTCCTCGACGTCGACGGGCGCTTCTCGCTCACGATCGACGCCGCCGCGAACGTGCTGTGCAAGTCCGGCGGCGGCGCGGTCACCGGCAACACCGTCGTCGCGCCCGAGGTCTGGGCGCACGTCGCGTGCGTCGTCGACAACGGGACGCTGCGCGTCTACCTGAACGGCACCGAGATCGGATCCGGCCCCGGCGCGATCGGCTCCGCCCCCACGCTCGGCGCCGCGATCGGCGGGAACTCGCCCGACGGCGAGCCGTTCCTCGGACTCATCGACTCGCTCCGCGTCTTCACCGTCGCGCGGACGCCGGCGCAGATCAGCGAGGCGGCGAAGCCGTGATCGACGCGGCGACGCGCCGAGCCTCCGCCTCGATCGCCTTCGGATCGAACGCGGTGCCGGAGACCTCGCCCGCGACCCAGTAGCCGTCCGCGATGCGGCCGTCGTCGCCCGCGCGCACGACGAAGCCGCGCGGCTCGTGCGCCACCGTCGCGCCGGCCTGCTCGCAGAGCTCGAACGCGGGCGAGCGCGCGGCGTCGATCAACACCGCGTCGGCGTCGACTTCGCCGTCGCCGGAGGCGCTGCGGACGCGGACGCCCTTCACCTTGCTCGTCCCGCGGATCGCGATCGGCTCGCCGCGAACGACCTGCACCGCCGCCGCCTTCCCGACCGCGCGCGCGTACGCCTCGCCGAAGGGACCGCCGCCCTTCGCGACGACGACGGCGATGCGCGCGCCGGGGACGACGCCGTGCGAGAGGAGCCAGCCGGCCGCGCGCGCGCTCATCACGCCCGGGAGGTCGTTGCCCTCGAACGCGAGCACGCCGTCGTGCGCGCCGCACGCGAGCACCACCGCGCGCGCTTCGAGGACCTCCGCGCCGTCGGCCTCGCTCGCGACGAGGAGGTCCTTGCCGTAGACCGCGCCCGCGGTGGTCTGGAGGCGGAGGCGGATCTTCTCCTCCGCGACCGCCGCGTCGAACGGCCTCTTGATCGCGTCGAAGCGCGCGGCGTCCTTCGGGCCGAGCGCGGTGATCCCGCCCCCGGGCGCGAGCTTGTCGTCGAGCACCTCCACCGCGCGCCCCGCCTTCGCGAGCTCCACCGCGGCCGCCATGCCGGCCGGCCCCGCGCCGACGACCACGCAGTCCGCGCTCCGGCGCGCCGACGTGCGCGGCGCCTCCGCCGCGGCGGGGAGCTTCCCGAGGCCGGCGACGCGGCGCGCGAACCCCTGCATGATCGTCTGGATGCCGGGGATGCCGGCGAAGAGCTCGTGGTGGTTCATCCCGTCGGGGAAGAACCAGTCCGTCATCCGGAGGAGGTCCACGTCGCGGGGGCCGAGGCGGTTCTGGGTGACGATCGTCATCCCGTCGCGGGCGGGGACGAGGCACGTCATCACGTTGGGGGTCTCGTCGACTCGCGCGAGGCAGCCGTCGCACGCGCCGCGCATGCAGGAGGGCCCGCGCGGGCGATGGAACTTGGGGCTCCGCGCGATCGTCGTTTTCCCCGCGGCGACGAGCGCGGCGGCGACCGGCTCGCCGGCCTCGGCCTGCACCTTCTCGCCGTCGAGCGTGATCGTCACGGGGTGAACGAGCGATCGCGTCCGCGGCATCGAAGCCGGCACTTTACTTTCGATCGCGGGGTCGGGACACTGTCCTCGCGATGCGGCTCGGTCTTTTGGGTCCAGCCGGTGGAGACGTGGGCGCGCTCGGCCGTGCGGCCGAGTTCCTGCTCAACGGCGCCCGTGTGCATCGCGCGATCTACCTCGGCAACGACGGCGCGCTCGATCGCGCGGTCGCGGCCTGGGCGCGGAAGCTCGTCGGCGAAGACCCGACCGACGAGGGCGCGTGGCGGCGCGCGGCCGACGTCGCGCTCGCGGGGCACCCCGCGCAGATCGATCGCTTCGTCGCGACGGAGCGCGCGCGCCTCCGGCTCAAGTCGCTCGAGGCGCTGCCGGAGAAGCTCACGCGCACGATCGAGATGGTGTCGGATCGCGTCGCGGTCCTGATCTACGACAAGGCGCAGCTCGACGAGGACGACATCCACGCCGCGAACATCCTCGTCTACGGCAAGTCGGACGCGCCGCTCGTGAAGAAGATCGGGGCGCGCTGGTTCGTCACGCCGGGGCCGGTCGGCGCGACGAACGGAGGGCTCGCCGTGCTCGACGACGAGAAGGATGACGTCGTCGTCACGATCTTCGACGCGAGCGGCAAACCCGCGCAGCGCGAGGTGCTCGCGACCGTGCGCGCGAAGATGCGGGTGAAGGACGCATGACGACGTACGCCGTCTTCGGCGGGAGCTTCAACCCGCCGCACCTCGCGCACGTGCTCGCGCTCGCGGTCGTGCACGCGCGCTACGAGGTCGACAAGATCCTCGTCGTGCCGACGTTCCAGCACCCCTTCGCGAAGTCGCTCGCGCCGTACGAAGACCGCGTTCGCATGTGCGAGCTCGCGATGGGCTGGCTCCCGCGGGTGGAGGTCTCGCGCGTGGAGGAGGAGCTCGGCGGCGAGAGCAGGACGCTCCGCACGATCGAGCACCTCGTCGCGAGGCATCCCGGCGTCGACCTCCGCTTCGTGATGGGCGCGGACATCGTGCTCGAGTCGGCCAAGTGGTACGGCTTCGATCGGATCAAGGAGCTCGCCCCGCCGATCGTGCTCGGGCGCGCCGGCGTGAGCTTCGAGGGCGCGCCGCCGCCGGTGCTGCCGGCGATCTCGAGCACCGAGGTCCGCGCGCGGCTCGCCGACGGCGACGTCGCGCCGATCGAGCCGCTCGTGCCGAAGGCGGTCATCGAGTACGCACGCGAACGTAAGCTCTACGTCGAAAGTCGGAGATCACTTTGAAGGTCTTCATCCTCGGAGCCGGGAAGGTCGGGCGCGCGCTCGCGGCGGCGCTCAAGAAGTCGGGCACGCCGGTGACGCTCCGCGCGGCGCGGCAGGGCGTTCCGTCGCGGCCGATCGACGCGTCGATCGTCGTCCTCGCGCTGCGCGAGCGGCAGCTCCACACCTTCGCGGCGGACCTCGCCGCGTCGGGCGTCGTCGCGCGGAGCGCGGTCGTCGTCCACAACGCGGGCTCGCTCGACGCCGAGATCCTCGCGCCGCTCCGCGCCTCGTGCGCCGGCGTCGCGCAGATGCACCCGATGATCTCGTTCGCCTCGACGACGAAGTTCCCCACGCTGGCGCGCGGCCATTGCCACGTGAAGGGTGACGCGGTCGCGGAGAAGCGCGCGCGCGCGCTCGCGAAGAAGCTCGGGATGACGCCGCGCACGTTCGCGAAGCTCGACACGGTCGGCTACCACGCGGCGGCGGGGCTCGTCGCGAACGGCGCCGCCGCGCTCGCCGCGATCGGCCTCGAGCTCCTCGCGGTGAGCGGCGTCCCGCGCGCGGACGCGCCGAAGATGCTCGGCCCGCTCCTCCGCAGCGTTGCGGAGAACGTGGAGTCGCTCGGCTTCCCCGACGCGCTCACCGGTCCGGTCCGTCGCGGCGACGCGGCGGGGATCGAGAAGCAGGTCGGCGTGCTCTCCGAGAAGCTGCCCGACGCGCTGCCGATCTACCTCGCGAGCGGCCTCGCGCAGCTCCCGATCGCGGCGCGCATCGGCGACGCGACGAAGGAGCAGATCGACGCGGTCGGCGACGTCCTCCGCGCTGGAATGCGACGACATGTCCCGAAATCTGGGTTGCGACCCGAAAGAGACCTACATCGTCGCCGATCGCGATCCTGACGCCGCGCGCCCGTGCGCAGGCTGACGGACAGGCACAATAGTAGCGATTTCCGATGGTTGGGTAGGCTTTGGGCAGGCTCGTGACTTGCATAGCACGAGCGTCCCACGCGAGAGCCCTGCCGTACCGTTCTCGGTAGAAACCCGAATCCCTGAGTTATTTCGAGACCATAATACTGGTTTCGAGGCGCTCGGCTGGATCCGGGGGCTGCCTTGAAGGTCGGCGTTTCTCGAGTAGGTTTCATCGGCTTTGGCACTCGCAGCTCCTCTCCCTCCTCTCTCTGCGCTCGGCGCGGCTTCGGCCGTGGCTCCGGTGCGGGCGTTCGTCGAGCTCGACGAGCGTCTCGTCGGTGCGCAGCCCGGCGTGATCTTCGTGCGCGCGCCGGCCGATGCGCACGGCCCGATCGCCGCGCACGCCTCGCGTCGCCTCCGCGCGAGCGGGTGGCTCCCGATCGGCGCCGCGGTCCGCGCGGGAGCGCCGCTCTTCCGTGACGTCGCGCTCCACCTCGGCGTGAGCACGCTGCCGTGTGACCCCGCGCTCTGCGCTGAGACGCTCGCCAACGCCGCGCTGACGATGCGCGCCGCGATCGTCGCGCCGCTCCCGGCCGACGGCACCTGGGATCGCTCCGTCGCCGCGCTCCTCGCGAAGGTCGCGCGCGTCCCGGTCGTGTTCATCACGTCGAGCGAAGACCTCCCGTGTTGGGACGGCGCCGCCTTCGAGGTCGGCGCGGAGCTCGCGGTGAGCGACAAGCTCCGCTGGCTCTCCGCCGTCGCGGAAGAAGCGCAGCAGGCGGTCGGCTCGAACGACCTGCGCTCGCTCGAGGCGTGGTGGTCTCGCGCGCGCCACGCGCCGGCCGAGCCGAACAAGAGCTTCGACGACCTCGGCGCGATCGCGCTCCGCGTCCTCGCCAGCATCGCGCTCGCGGGCCGTTCCCTCCCGGTCGAGTCGCTCGTGCGCCTCGCGGAGGACGATGGCGGTCGGTCTTCCGACCGCGTCTTGGGCGACGCGCGCGCCGCGATCGACGAGCTCGTCGCCGCCGACTTCGTGACGATCGCCGGCGGCCTCGTCTCGGCCTCGCCGTGGTGCGAGCTCGGCGCGCTCGCGAACGACGCGACGAACGCGTCGCGCCTCGCGGTCGCGGCCTGCCTCGAAGAAGAAGCGGCCGGCTCCGCCGCCGATCCGTGGGCGCGCGCGCACGCCGCCGATCTCTACCTCGCCGCCGGCGCCTACGCCGAGGCGAACGCCGCGATCGGCCGCGCGCTCCGTCACGGCGCGGATCCGCAGGTGAACGGCGAGGTGTCGGCGCGCTGGTTCGACGCGGTCGGCAAGATCGACGGCGCGGCCGGACTCGACCTCCGCCTCAAGGCCGCGAACCGCGCGCTCGTCCTCGGCGAGGCGGCGGACGCGCAGCGCTGGTGCGAGAGCGCGGCGACGATCGCGCCGAACGATCCGCACATCTCGCTCCTCATGGCCCGCGCGCTCATGCAGCTCGGCGATCTCGTCGCCGCGCGCGTCTGCCTCACGAAGGCGGAGACGAACGCGGAGAGCGACGGAGAGCTCCTCGCTCGCGTCGCGGGCGAGCGCGCCGAGCTCGCGTACCTCGGCGGCGAGCTCGAGCTTGCGGCGTCGCACGCGGATCGCGCGGTCGATCTCGCGAAGACGGCGGCCACGCGCCTCGGCGCGCGCGGCACGCTCGGCAAGATCCTCCTCGCGCGCGGCTCGTGGGAGCTCGCGGACGAGCACTTCGCGGAGGACGCGCTCACCGCGTCGGCGAGCGGCGAGACCACCGCCGAGCTCCGCGCGCGCTTGAACCGCGGCATCGCCCTCCTCTCGAAGGGTCGCCTCGACGAAGCGCGCGCGATCCTCGAGCGCGTGCTCGCCGACGGCACGCGCCTCCACGAAGAGCGCGCGCGCGCGTACGCGCTCTCGAACCTCGGCCTCGTCGCTTACCGCCAGCACGACTACGGCGCGGCGCTCCAGTACTGGGAGCACACCGTCCGCTTCCCGCAGGCGCTCCGCGGCCGCCTCGCGACCGCGCTCACGATCGCGAACCTCGCCGATCTCCGCCTCCGCCTCGGCCTCGTCGATCACGCCGACCACGCGATCTCGTTCGGCAAGAAGCTCCTCTCGGGCCACGCGCCTCCGCGCTGCGCCGCGCTCTTCAAGTGGGTCGGCGCGCAGGTCGCGCTCGCGAAGCGCAACACCGAGCTCGCGCGGCGCGAGATCGAAGGCGCCCTCGTCGACGCGCAGGCGTCGGGCGATCACGACTGCCTCGAGGCCGCGTACACCGTGTCGGCGCGCGTCGCGCTCGAAGACGGCGACCTCGCCCGCGCGGCGCAGGCGCTCTCGCACGCGGAGACGATCGCGAAGAGCGGCCGCGCGAGGACCGAGACCGCGATCGTCCGCGCGTACCACCGCCGCGCGCTCGGCCAGCCCGCGATCGACAGCGCGAGCCAGGCGCTCCAGGCCGCGCGCGTCTCGGGCGACGAGGACCTCCTCACCGAGATCCACACCCTCCTCGCGATGCTCCATCGCGACGCGGGCGATCTCTCCGCCGCGCAGGCGCACGCGTCGCGCGCGATCGCGGTGCGCGATCAGGTCGCGAACGGCCTCCCCGCCGACATCCGCGCGGCGTACCTCGCGAAGCCGGAGATGGTCGCGCTCGCGCGCCTCCAGACCGCGCTCGTGAACGCCACCTCCTCCGAGCTCGAGCCCTCCTTCGACGAGGCGCCCCGCACGGAACGTTCCGTCCCCACGAAGACGTGGGGCCCCGGCACGCCGTCGCGGCTCGAGTCCGCCGCCGAGAAGCGCGAGCTCGTCGGCGACGACGCGCAGATGAAGGCGCTCACGATCGCGATCAAGAAGGTCGCGAAGTCGAACAGCACCGTGCTCATCCGCGGCGAGAGCGGCACCGGCAAGGAGCTCGTCGCGGAGGCGCTCCATCGCGCTTCGGACCGCGCGACGGGCCCGCTCGTCAGCGTCAACTGCGCGGCGCTGGTGGAGACGCTCCTCCTCTCCGAGCTCTTCGGCCACGAGAAGGGCGCGTTCACCGGCGCCTCCGCGCGCCGTCGCGGCCGCTTCGAGATGGCGGAGGGCGGCACGCTCTTCCTCGACGAGATCGGCGACATCTCTCCGCGCACGCAGGTCGCGCTCCTCCGCGTCCTCCAGGAGAAGACCTTCGAGCGCGTCGGCGGCACGGCGCCGATCCGCGCGAACGTGCGCGTCGTCTGCGCGACGCACCGCGACCTCCGCGCGATGGTCGAGCGCGGCGAGTTCCGCGAGGACCTCTACTACCGCCTCCGCGGCATCACGCTCGAGGTGCCCGCGCTGCGCGCCCGCATCGCCGACCTCCCCAAGATCGCGGACCACCTCCTCGCCCGCATCGCCGACGAGCGCGGCGACGCGAAGAAGTCACTCTCGAGCGACGCGGTCGACTTGCTCGCGCGGCATCGTTGGCCGGGCAACATCCGCGAGCTCGAGAACGTGCTCCGCGCGGTGTCGCTCTTCGCCGACGGCGACGTGATCACCGCGACCGACCTCATCGAGAACGTCGAAGACCTCCGCTCCGTCGCGCAGGCGGGGCCGTGGGGCTCCTCGGGTCCGGCGTCGCAGGCGCCGGTGTCGCTCCGCGCGATCGGGATGGCTCCGCCGCCTTCGAGCGTCGCCGCTCCGTTCTCGGAGCGCGTCGCGGTGAACGACAGCGAAGAAGAAGAGGGCGACGGCCTCCTCCCGGAGGACGAAGCCAACGCGACCGCGGTCGCCTACGCGCAGGTGCGCCAGGGCGCCGTCTCGCTTTCGGACATCAAGCGTCAGATCGAGCGCGATTGCATCGCGCGCGCGCTGGCGGAGACCAAGGGAAACATCACCCGTGCAGCGGCGCTTCTGGGGATGAAGCGTCCACGCCTTTCTCAGCTCGTGAAGCAGTACGGTCTCGCAGCTGCTTCCTCCGAGGGAAATTCATGAAGCGCATCAGCACCAAGCTCCTCGCCGTTTCGTCGCTCGCGCTCGCGCTCACCGCGACGGCATGCAGTGAAGACGACGCTCAATCCGAAGAGGAGGCAGCCGAGCAGGCGACCGAGCTGACGGAGGCCGAGCGCGCGGCGGCGATGGCGGCGCAAGAGCAAGCCGCCATCACGGGCACCTCGGGCGCGCTCACGCACAGCGCCGAGATCGGCGGCGGCTGCGCGTCCTGCGGCCCGCTCCCGGATCCGTGGACCAAGGCAGGCCCGCTCCCCGACCCGTGGAAGTCCACGTCGTCGGGCGGCGGCGCCGGCACCGGCACGAGCACGAAGGGCAGCTCGGGGAACTGACGCAGCGTTGGGCCCGGCCGGCGGGTCCTCGGTAGACTACCGGCTGTGGTGGAGGACCTCCGCGCCAGGACCACGCTCTTCTGCGGCGTGATCGCGTTCGCGATCGCGCTGTCGATGCTCTTGCGCGGGCGGCGGAGCGCGCACTGGCTGTTCGCGGCGTTCTCGACCTGCGTCGCGTTCTGGTACGTGAGCCAGTCGCTCGCGGGGTTGCTCGAGGACCCCGCGCGCTCGCTGTTCGATCGCGCGACCACGATCCTGACCGTGCTCCTCCCGCAGTTCGCGGTGCACCTGTTCCACTCCATCACGCCGCTCGAGCACACGTCGGGGATCGGCGCGCGGCTGCCGCGCATCTCCGCCGCGCTCGGCATCCCGATGCTCGCGGTCGCGCTCTCGCCGTTCGAGCGCGCCGGGGCGGCGCTGAAGGCGCTCGCGCTCGGGAGCCTCTATTTCTACGTCGTCGGCGTCCTCGCGGTCGCGCTCGTCTCGCTGTGGCGCCGCGGCGAGAAGAGCCCCTCGCGCGCGGTGCGCGATCGGATCCGCTTCCTCGCCTCCGTCGGCGCGCTCGCGATGACGTTCACGCTCGCCGACTTCGTCGCGTTCCTCGGCGTGAACCTGCCCCCGATCGGCGCCGTGCTCGCGGTCGTCTTCTTGTTCGTGCTCGCGGAGTCGCTCACGCGGCCGCGCCTCGCCGACCTCTACGAGCTCTCGGGGCGGCTCCTCGTCTCGACCGCGCTCGCGTTCGCGCTCGCCGGCATCTTCTACGTGTTCATCACGTACATCGGCCGCTTCGGCGCGATGTACCTGAACGCCGTCCTCGCCGCGATCGTGTTCCTCGTGCTCTTCGAGCCGCTCGAGCACGAGTTCGAGACGCGCGTGAACAAGTTCTTCTTCCGCGAGCGCTACGACCTCGAGTCGAGCGTCGGCGAGCTGCGCCGCCGCCTCGCGCACACGCTCGAGAGCGCGGAGATGGTCGAGGTCGTCATCTCCGGCCTCGAGCAGTCGCGGCGCGTGACGACGTGCGCGGTCTACCTCCGCGATCCGGACGGCAACGGCTTCGACCTCGTCGGCTCGATCGGCCCCGCGCCGGCGACGCGGCTCGAGTCGCTCGCGATGCGTCCGCTCACCGATCGCCTGCAGCTCTCGATGTCGCTCGAGGAGCTCGCGCGCGAGGCCGACGCCGCGCCGCACGCGCGCGAGCTGCTCGCGCCGGTGCTCACCGCGGTCGACGCGCTCGGGCCGCTGAAGAGCTCCGTCATCCTCGCGATCCGCGGCGACGGCGAGGAGCTGGTGGGGCTGCTCTGCGTCGCGGACGACCGGGTGAAGGACGCCTTCACGCCGGAGGAGATCGCGCTCCTCGAGACGATCGCGGCGCAGATGGGCGTCGCGATCGCGAACAGCCGCATCTACGACCGGATGAAGGAGCGCGACCGCCTCGCCGCGCTCGGCTCGATGGCGGCGGGCCTCGCGCACGAGGTCAAGAACCCGCTCGGCGCGATCAAGGGCGCGGCGCAGCTGCTCGAGGAGGTGGCGCAGGGCGCGAAGGACCAGGACCCGACGACGGCGGAGTTCCTCGGCATCATCCTCGAGGAGACCGACCGCCTGAACCGCGTCGTCGGGAGCTTCCTCGACTACGCGCGCCCGCACGCGGGCAACCCGGTCCCGCTCGACATCAACGCCGCGGTGCGACGCAGCGTGCAGATCCTCTCGAGCCAGAAGACCGACGACGTCGACATCCGCCTCGACCTCGCGGACACGCTCCCGCGCGCGAGCATCGACCCGGAGAAGCTGCGGCAGGTCCTCATCAACCTCGTGCAGAACGCGGGGCAGGCGATGAACGGGAAGGGGAAGGTCACGATCACGACGAGCACGCGCAAGGCGTCGCGCGTCGCGTCGTGGGTGCACGCTCCGCCGACGACGGCGAGCGGTCGCTTGATGCTCGAGGAGCAGGTCGAGGTCGTCGACATCGCGGTCGCGGACACGGGGCCCGGCATCAGCGCGAAGGTCATCAAGAACCTCTTCGTGCCGTTCTTCACGACGAAGGAGAAGGGGACCGGCCTCGGCCTCGCGATCAGTCAGTCGATCGTCCAGAACGCCGGCGGCAGCATCCAGGTGCAGAGCCAGCAAGGTTCCGGCACGAAGTTCACGATCACGTTGCCCGCGTCGAACGACGTCCTCGCGACGCCGCCCCCGGGCTCGCTCTCGTCGGTCCCGGCGAGAGCAGCAGGCGAATGAAGCACGCGGTCGCGGGGCGCGTGGTCGCGGTCGTGGTCGCGTGCAGCTTCGCGTGTGGTGTCGCGCGGGCGGAGAAGCCGGGCGCGGTCGTGGTGGGGAGCGCGCTCTCGGTGCCGGTGGGACGCGCGACCGGCGCGACCGGCGACGGCGTGCGCGAGCTGCTCGGGAACGCGTCGCACACGACGATCGGCGCGCGCCTTCACCTCGCGCCGCGCGCGCGCCTCGCGATCGACGCGGGGCTCGAGATCGGTCAGGCCGGGCCCGCGATGCGTCGGGTCTGCTTCGTCTACGACGCGACGTGCCTGCTCCTCGGCGGCACGCTCTCGCTCGACGTCGAGGTCCCGCTCGTGATCCGGCGCGGCTGGGAGCTCTGGGCGCGCGAGGGCGTCGGCGTCGAGATCGTCGCGGCCGGAGCGGTGACCGACGCGCCGGAGGTCATGCTCATCGGCTTCGACCACCTGCGTCCGGGCGTGGGGGTGGACTTCCGCGTGAGCGAGCGGCACCGGCTCGGCGTCTTCACGCAGGCGTCGATCGGGACCTACGCGTTCGTGCGCACGACGAGCGATCCCGACGGCGCGCCGCGCGGCATCGGCGATCAGGGCGTCCACGCGCGCCTCGCGCTCGGCGCGCGGTGGGTGATCGAATGAAGCGTCTCGCGCTCGCTCTTGCGCTCTCGCTGCTCGGCTGCGAGTCGACGGGCCTGTCGCCCCTGGTCGAGGAGGAGGTGACGTACGAGTGTCCGTCGCGTCCGCCGTCGGGGCGGCCGCGCATGTTGATCGTCGACACGCAGCTCGATCCCACGCTGCCGGAGCTCGCGCCGTCGATCGCGGGTTGTTACCGCTTCGAGTGCGACGACGCGGGCGAGAGCTGCGCGGTGGTCCCCGGGGTGAAGCTGCGGCGACGCAAGACGACGCGTCGCACGCCGCCGGATCCGGCGGCGTGGAACGCGGCGCTCGCGCAGAAGCGTGCGCCGGACGGTCTCGTCGCGACGATGGAGTATCCGATCTTCGGGGTGGGGCCGGAGGGCGATCACGGCACCGCCGTCGCGAGCGCCGCGATGTACGGCCTCGCGGGCGTCGACCTGCTCTTCCTCCAGGTGCCGCTCCGCCGCGAGACGGAGGCGATCGAGTGTCCGAGCGCGTCGGAGATCGACGAGGAGATCCGCAAGGCCACCGATCCGGTGGCGCGGGCGGAGCGCGTCGGTGCGCCGCTCTCGCCGGAGGAGCGGGAGTACGTCGAGCTGATGCGCCGCGAGCGCATCGACGTCTCGAACGAGAGCTTCGGGAGCTCACGCCCCGAGCTCGAGGTCGCGTGTCCCAACCTGCGGTGGCGCGAGTACTTCGAGGCGGAGGGCCGGGTCGTTCGCGAACGCGAGGCGGCGCTCGACGCGCAGGGAGCGTTCGCGGGGATCGCGGTCACGGTGGTGAAGGCGGCCGGCAACGACGGCGCGTACGTCACGTCGCTCGCGGACGTCGACTACTGCCACGAGGACCGAACGGGCGGTTTCGGCGCGGGCTCGAAGACGATCGTGGTCGGCAGCTACGACGTCGACGACCTGACGCTGAGCTTCTTCACGAACCATGGCCCGTGCGTCGACGTGTACGCCCCCGGCTCACGCATCCTCGTCCCCGACGCCAACGGCATCCTACGCCTCACCTACGGCACGAGCCTCGCGGCCCCCCTCGTCACCCGCCTCATCGCAACGCTGCCCCGCGACCCGCCCGCCGCGACGGTGGCGCGCGTCCGCGCTCTCGCCAAGAACAAGATGCTGCCCCTGTCCCTCTTCCCCCCGGGCCTCCTCTTCGACGACAAGACGACCCCCCGCGCGCTGCCCCGACGCTGACGTTACGGCGTCGCGCCGGCGTCGCGGGCGATGGCGTCGAGGAGGGCGCGTGCCTCGGCGCGGCGGTAGGTGCCGGCGGCGAAGTGTTCGAGCTCGGTCTTCGCTTCTACGACGCGGCCGAGGCGGACGAGCGCGAGCGCGCGGTTGTAGCGAGCCTCCGGCGCGAGCGCGCCGTTGGGGGCGGCGGCGAGGTAGCGGTCCCACGCGGCGAGGGCGCGCTGCGCGTCGCGCTCGACGAAGTGGATGCGGTTCGCTTCGGCGAACAGCTTGGCCTCGTGCGCCGACGGCGCCGCGCTCGCGCCGCTCGACGGCGCGGAGGTGCCGCTGCCGTTCGCGCTCGCGCCGCTCGACGGCGCGGAGGTGCCGCTCGCGCTGTTCGGCGCCGCGCCGTTTGCGGTGCCGCTGTTCGGCGCGGCGGTCGGGTTGACGTTTGCGCCGACCGCGTGTGCTTCGCGTTCGAGGTCGTTCGCGGTTGTGCTGTTCGTGCTCGCGTTTGCGCCGTTTGGTGCGGAGGTGGCGCCGTTCGCGCTCGCGTCGGTCGCGGGGCTGCCGTTTGCGTGTGCGGTCGTCGTGCTGCTCGTGTCGCCGTTCGTGCTCGTGCCGTCGGGGTCGAGTGTTGGCGGCGAGGCTGGATCGAGCGCCTCGGGCTGGCCGTCGTGATCGGTCGTCGTGCGTGGGGGCGTCGGTGCTCGAGGCGCGGGGGTAGGTGGCGGAGAGCTCGAGGCGTGGAGCGCGTCGGTGAGGGACGCCACCATCGGGGCGAGGCGGCCCGTGACGCCGGCCCAGGCGGTGGACGCGATGAGCGCGGCGGCGATGGGGACGAGCACCCACTGCGTGAGCTTGCGGCGGCGGACCTTCACGCGCGACGCGAAGAGCGCGCGCTGGAGCGTGAGGTCGGCGTCCGGGCTCTGGCCACCGTATTGCTCCTTCACCGCGCGGAAGGCGCTCGCGAGATCGACGTCGTCGCTCATTCCGCGCCTCCCTTCTCTCCGCCGAGGATCTCGCGGAGCTTTCGCTTCGCGTGGAAGACGCGCGTGCGCACCGTCGCCTCCGGCGCGCCGACGATGAGCGCGATCTCGCCGCTCGTCCGCTCCTCGATCTCCGCGAGGACGATCGCGACGCGCTGATCGAGCGGGAGCTCGTCGAGCGCCAGCATCAGCCGGCCCGCGAGCTCGCGGCGCTCCGCGTCGCGCTGCAAGTCCGGCGACGACGGCTCCGGCTCGCGGCCGAGGCGCGCGAGCGCTGCGCGACGGCGCATCGCGGAGCGCACGTGGTTCTTCGCGCGGTTGACCGCGATCGAGACGAGGAACGTGCGGAGCGAGGCGTCGCCGCGGAAGCGACCGATCGCGCTCGGGAGCGCGACGAACACGTCCTGCACGAGATCCTCCGCCGACTCGATGTCGCCGACGAGCCGCCGCGCGAACGCTCGCACCGCGACGTGATGCTGGCGGTACACCGTCGTGAGGGCGCTCGCCTCGCCGGCCCGAACGCGGGCGACGAGGGAAGGCTGGGCGTCGTCGACGTCCGCGATCTCCTCCTGCTCCACGCGCTCGGCCACGCCTTCCATACGGCATGGGTGAGTAACCGAAACACGCCCGTTCGTTCAGCGCTCCTCGTCGAATCGAGAACCATGTGTGTTCTCCATGGGTTAGCGACGTACCTCGAACTTGCAGACGTACTTGATCTCCGTCGCCACCGCCCGGCCGTCGCGGTCGAGCGGCGGGTCCCAGCGCGCGGAGCGCACGGTCCGCTCGCACGCGGGGCCGAACCCCACGTAGCTCTCCGCGAGACGATCGACGCGGCCGAGACGCCCATCGGCGAGCACCTGCACGCGCAACGTCGCGGTGCCGGCGACCCCCGCGCGCTTCGCGTCGACGGGGTAGTTCCGCTCGAGCTCCGCGTCGAGCGCCGGCGCACGCGGGAGCTTCCCGAGCGACTTCGACGGCACGATGACCGGACCCGCCGGCGCTACCGGCACCGGAGGAGGAGGAGGAGGCGCCGGAGCAGGCGCGGCCACCGCGACAGGCTCCGGAGCCGCGGGCATCGTCGCCGTCGTCCCGACCTCCGCGTCGATCGCCACGTCGCTCGCGCTCGTCGACTCCTCGAGCACCGTCGGCTTCGGCGCTGCCGCCTTCGCGACCACCGGCTTCGGCGCCTCGGGCGCGGGCTCGGGCGCGGACGGGAGAGGCGGAGGAGGAGGCGGCGGCGGAGGAGGTGGCGGCGGAGGAGGCGGCGGCGCCTCGAGCACGATCTCGCTCGACGCCACCGTCGCGATCGCCGGCGTCGAGGCGGCGTCGGGCATGTACGTCACGAGCGTGACGTGACCCACGATGCTCAAGCCGACGATCGCCGGGAAGATCGGCGCGCGCTCCCAGTCGCTCGCGATCATCGCGCGTCTCGGACGACGATCGCGATCTTCGCCACCCGCTCCGCGCGCAGGAGCTCGAGCGCGTGCACCACCGTCTCGTGGCGTGCGCGCCCGTCCGCGGCGAGCACCGCGCCCTCCGCCCCACGCGCCCGCGCGCGCACCGCGGCGTCGTCGACGCGCTCCTCCTTCACGAACATCGCGCCGTCGGCGTCGATCGCGAGGGTGAACGGCTCCTTCGCGTCCTTCGCGCTCGAGCCGGTCGAGGCCTTCGGCAGGTCGACCGGGATCGTCTTCGACGCGAGCGTCGTCGCGGTGACCATCATCAGGATGAGGAGCACGAGCACGACGTCGACGAGCGGCGTCACGTTGATCTCGGTGAGGAGCCCGTCGGCCCCAGAAGCGCCTCCGCCGCCGGACTTCATCCTTCACCTTCCTTCACGAACGACATGAGCTCGCGGCCGAGCGCCTCCGCGCGCGCGATGCGTGTCGCGATCGTCCGCTGGAACGCGTTGAAGAGCGCGACCGCGGGGAGCGCGACGAAGAGGCCCATCGCGGTCGCGGCGAGCGCCTCGCCGATCTCGGCCATCAGCGCGGTCGACACCTGACCGCCGCTCGCGTCGAGCGCGTGGAAGGCGCGGATGATGCCGATCACGGTCCCGAGCAAGCCGACGAACGGCGCGTTCGAGCCGACCGTGCCGAGGATCGCGAGCCGCCGCTCGAGCGAGAGGCGCATCAGCTGCGCCTCGCTCGCGAGCCGCTCGCCCACCGCGCTGCGCCCGCGGCCGAGCGCGCCGAGACCGGCCGCGAGGACGCGCGCCTCGATCGACCGCGACGCGTGGACGAGCCCGCGCGCCGCGTCGAGGTCACCCCGCCCGAGCGCGCTCGCGAGGTCCTTCCGCAGCGCCCTCACGTCGTCGTTGCGCGACAGGAGCACGATCGCGCGCTCGATCGCGATCGCGACGACCATCACCGAGAGCGCGAGCAGCACCCACATGATCCAGCCCGCGCCCGCACCGGCGAGCGCGCGCACCTTGTTCTCGATCGACATCGACTCTCTCCTTTCGAACCTCTCGAATCACCGAACGCACACCGTGATGCGCGTGAACGCCGCGCCGCCGCGACCGTCGCGCAGCACGAGGTACGCCGTCGCCGTCCCCGCGGCCGCGGGCGCGGTCCACGCGATCGTCACGTCGCGCGGCGCCGCCTCGTGCGGCTCGAGCGCCGTGTACTGCCGATCGAGCTCGCCGTCCGTCACCGTCGTCGACGCGAGCAGCGTCTCGCCCGGATCGCGATCCTCCGCCCGGAACGTGAAGCCGAGCGCGTGCGGCGAGCCCGGCGCGACGCAGCCTCCGGGCGCCTCGCCGTCGAGGAGCAGCACCGGCGGCGCGGGCTGCGGCTGGGGCGCGCCGATCTTCACCGAGGCGAGGAGCGGCGCGCCGCCTCCCGCGCACGACGCGGTGAAGTCCGCCGGCGAGAGCGTCGCGATCCCTTCCGCGCAGAACGCCGCGAGGAGCAGGCGCTCCGGCGCCGCGGCGGCGCCGAGGTCCATCGTGACGACGTCGCCCGCGGTCGCGCCGTTGCCCGCGCCGAGCACGGGCGTATCGCAGCGCGGGGCATCGAGCTTCGTGTCCGCGCACACCGCCCAGGCCCACTCCACCCGCGTCGTCCGCGCGACGAGCCACGACACCTCCGCTCCCTCGACGCGCGCGCCGAGGACGCGCGGCCGATCGACGCGCCAGCCCTCGATGAAGTCGTTCCCGCACGCGACGAGACCGCCGAGGAGCAGCGCCGAGAGCGCGCGCTTCACAGCTCACCTCGCACGCCGAGGATGGGGAGGATC
Organism: Labilithrix sp.; assembly: GCA_019637155.1. Lineage (NCBI taxonomy): Bacteria > Pseudomonadati > Myxococcota > Polyangiales > Labilitrichaceae > Labilithrix > Labilithrix sp. The sequence goes on from JAHBWE010000011.1 coordinate 49,131, forward strand.
GGGATCCCGTTGTTCGCCTCGCGCCGCCGGTAGTCGTAGCTGTAGCTGAAGCCCTCGGCGTTCGCCTGGTTGGTCGCGTTCTGCACGTCGAGGTACGCCGCGAGCTTCCAGCGCCGGAAGTCCCACGTCTTCTGGACGCGGGCGTCGAGGCGGAAAAATGGCGGGTTGCGCGCGCTGAGCGGGCGACCGATGCGCGGCGAGTACACGTCGGTCGTGGCCTCGTACGTCGCGCCGACGATCGGCGTGTAGGGCGTGCCGCTCGTGAAGCGGAGGCTCGAGCCGACCTCCCAGCCGCGTCCGAGCCGCACCACCGCCGTCGCGCTCACGATGTGCGGTTGATCGCGATCGAAGAGGCGCCACGGCGCGTTCGTGCCGGCGTCGCGGCGCTCGCTCCGCATCAGGGTGTAGGAGAGGAAGCCGAAGAAGCGGTCGCCCTCGCGCGGCTTCTTCCGCAACATCAGCTCCGCGCCGAAGACGCGACCGTCCTGCGCGTTGGCGTAGAACGGCGGCCGCCCCTCGGGCGTCGCCGCGACGACGCCGGTGATCCATTTCCCGAAGCCCTCGACCGAGCCGACGAACGCGTCGCCGATCCGATGCTCGACGCCGCTGCTCGCGTGGAGCGCGTGCGTCATGCGCAGGTTCGGGTTCCCGACCGGCACGACCGCCATCCGCTCGTCCGGCGACTGCGAGAAGCGGCCGACGCCGGCCTTGAGCGCGGTCGACGACGTCGCCTCGTAGCGCATCGAGAACCGCGGATCGACCGCGGCCGCGCCGATCTGGTGGTTGTAATCTGCACGGATGCCGGGGGCGAGCAGCAGCGCCGGCGTCGGCCGGATACCGGCCTCGACGTACGCGCCGGGGAGCGGCACCCAGGTCTCGGTCTGGAGCGAGATGCGTCGCTGGAGCGAGAGCGGCGTCGGCGCGTCGCCTTCGCCGCCGGGCGGCGGGATGCCGGCGTAGCTCCCGTCGAAGCGGTTCGCGAGCGCGTCGACGCCGGCGACGATCCGGAGCTCCGGCGCCACGATCGCGGTCGCCTCCGTGCGCGCCTGCAGCGTGTCGATCGCGAAGACGTAGCGCCCGACGTCGCCGAAGCTCCCGCTCTCGTTCTGCCGTCCGTACGTGAGCGAGCTCTCGAGCGACGAGCCGCCCTTCCATCGATGCCGGTGCTCGACCTGGACGCGGTGGAACTCGCTCGTCGCCCCGAACGCGCCGCGCACGGCGGGGTCGGCCTCGTTCGGATCCGCGAGGACGAGCCCGAAGCTGTCGCGCGAGCCGTAGGCGAGCAGCCGGAGGCGATCGTCCTCGCCGAGCGCGAAGCTCGCGACCGACTGGTAGTCCCAGTACACCGGCGCGGCGGTGATGCCGAGGTCGCCGAGGCTCTGCGCCGAGCGGAGGACCGCGTCGAGGTTGCTTCGCCGCACCGCCGCGAGCACGCCGGCGTTCTTCCCGATCGGCGTCTCCGCCATGATCGACGTGTCGAGGAAGCTCACCTCGGCGACGCCGTGGAGGCCGTCCATCCGCGGGTCGCGGAGGCGCACCTCGATGATGCCGCCGACCTTGCGCCCGTACCGCGGCGAGAAGTTGGACGGCTGGAGATCGATCGACTCGAGCACGCGCGAGTGCACGAAGCTCGAGAGGCCGGCGAGGTGAAAGAGGATCGGCACCGGCGCGCCCTCGAGGAACACCTGCGTGTCGAACGGGTTGGCGCCGCGGATGACCGGCTGGTCGCTGCCGACCGGCGGCCGCGAGACGCCGGGCAGGAGCTCCACCGCGCGGAGCGCGTCCCCGCGCGTCCCGGCGACGCTCGCCATCTCTTCTCGCTGGACGGTCCGCGTCACCGGAGCCCGCGCCGGCGCCTCCACCGTCGCCGTCGCGGTGAGCACCTCGTCGTCGTCGTCCGCGTCTCGTGGCGGGTCCTCCGCGGACGCAGCTGACGCGCGGAGGAGCACGGTGCAAACGACCGCGGCTCCCCCGATCTTCTCGAGGGTCGTGTGCAATGGGGCATCTCCCTGGATGCGGCAGAAGCGTGCGCGCATCCGTGATCTGCCCCTCTGTCACCGCACCGCGGGAGATCGTTCAACGAGCCTCATCGAGCGGCTCACCGCCGCCGTCGAGCGCGCGCTTCCCTCATCGGCGACGAAGCGCGCGCGAAGCGTCGTGCCGCGCTGGCCGCCGCGCTCCGCCCGCGCTGAGACGCGAGCGAGTCGGACGCGGGTCAGATGCGCGACGGCGGGCGGATGGTCTTCGCTTCCGTGATCGACGAAGGAGACGGCTGCGTCGCGACCGGCGTCGGCGGCGGGTAGTGCGGGACCGGCGTCATGCCGACGAGCAGGTCCTCGGCGCGGAGGCCGTCGAGGCGCGCGATCTCGCTGCTCGGGACGATGCCGCCGTAGGCTGCGCGGTGCGCGTCGTAGAGGTCCCAGTCGGCGATGCGCGCGGCGCCGCGGAGGATCGCGAGGACCGCGCGCTCGCGGCTCTGCTCCGGCACCGTGCCGAGGATCGCCTTCGCGCGTTGGCCCAGCTCCTCCGGATCCGCGACGCTCAGCGCCTCGCACATCGACTCGTGCCACGCGCCGACGCGATGCTCCGGCGCGACCTCGTCGAGGTGGCGCGCGGCGTGGGTGTAGAACTCGACCATCGCCTCGGGCGGACGCCGCGCCTCGAGCCAGAGACGGCCGAGGACGAAGTGCGTGAGCGAGAGGTCGTCGAGCACGAGGCGCTCCGAGAGCGCGTCGAGGACCTCGCGCGGCCACGACCACACCGCGAGCTGCTCCGAGAGGTAGCGCTCGTGGAGGAAGAACGCCGGGTCGTGCGCCGCGAACCGCTGCACCGCGAGGACGAGGTGATGGCGGACGCGCATCGCCGTGACGGGGTCGCGCACGAGGTCGAAGAGCCGGCGCGGCCAGTACGCGTCGTCGGGCGACGCGTGCATCGACCGGATGATGTCGTCGAGCACGTCTCGCTCGGAGACGGCGACGCACGCGCGCTGTCGTTTGCTGGAAGCCGGCTCGACCATCGCTGCTGCTCCGCTCATCAGTAGCTGTTGCAGCTCGGGACCTTGCCGACGCCGCGGCCGTACGACGGCTGGGCGTAGATGTACGCGTCACGGCGGCAGGTGCAGCCGTCGTTCTTGTAGCCGGACGGGCAGGTCGAGCAGCTCGAGCCGAGGCCGCACTTGTTGTACCAGGGGCACTTGCTCGTGTTCGTGCTCGTGACGTGCGAGTTGCGGTGGCAGAAGAAGCCGGTGTCGGTGAAGCCCGAGGCGCAGGTCTCCCAGCAGATTGGACCCTCGCCGACGTACCCCGAGCGGCACTTCGGGTAGCAGAGACCTGCTTGCATCTCTTCGCCCGCCGCGCAGGCGCACTGATAGCCCGTCGCCTTCTCGTCGACGCCGGTCTGGATCTCCGGCATCTGCGCCGCCTCCTCCTGCGTCTCCTCTGCCTCGAGGTCGTCCTCGCCCGTGGCGCAGCCGACGGCGAGACAGAGCGAGGTGACAGCGAGCGTGATGGCCATGCGAGTCGACATGATCGAGAGTCCCGTCCTTCGGTGATGTCGTCCGTCCTCCGGCGACGGAGAGGGACATCGCAAGGTCGGGGCCAACGATGTGGACCCAGAAACACCGCAAATCCGCGAGCTGTAACGCTGATACACCCCGATACAGGCGGGGACGTATCAGCCTCGGTCCCCGCAGCATGGCGGGAGACTTTCCATAGATCCCCACGGTCCTCCGGCGAAGGGTCTCTACGGCGGCCACGCGCTCCGAAATCGAGACGCGCTGCCAATAGAGCGCCGTCGCGACCTCTGCCTCGGACAGGTGGAGTCTTCCCGAGCGGGGTGAGCCTGCATCTCAGTCGTTCTGCATCAGGCCCTTGATCTTGCCGTTCGGGAGCAGCTTGATCGTGCGCGAGGCGGGGACCTTCGGGAGGCCGGGCATCGTCATCATCTCGCCGGTGAGCGCGACGAGGAAGCCCGCGCCGGCGGAGAGGCGCACGTCGCGGACGCCGATCGTGAAGTCGCGCGGACGCCCCGGGACGGTGGGATCGTCGGTGAGCGAGAGCTGCGTCTTCGCCATGCAGACGGGGAGCTCGCTGCCCGCGATCTCCGTCCACTTCGCGAGGCTCTTCTCGGCCGCGGGCGCGAACGTCACGCCCTTCGCGCCGTACACCGTCTTCGCGATCTTCTCGATCTTCGTCTTCGGCGGATCGCAGAGCTCGTAGACGTACTTCGGCTGCGGCGGCGCGGAGTCGGTGGCGTCGACGACCTCCGCGACCACGCGCGCGAGCTCGAGCGAGCCTTCGCCGCCCTTCGCGAAGCCCTCCGAGCGCGCGAGCCGCGCGCCGAGCGACTCGACCGCCTTCTCGACCGCCTGGATCTCCTCCGCGGTGTCGTTCGGGAAGACGTTGATCGCGACGATCGGCTTGAGGCCGAACGCGTGCGACGTCTCGAGGTGCTTCTCGAGGTGCTCGATCCCCTTCTTCAGCAGGTCCATGTTCGGCTCGCTGCACTGCTTCACCGGCGCGCCGCCGTGCATCTTGAGCGCGCGCAGGGTCGCGACGAGCACGAGCGCGCGCGGCCAGATGCCCGCCTGACGGCACTTGATGTCGAGGAACTTCTCGCCGCCGAGATCGAAGCCGAAGCCGCCCTCGCTGATCGCGTAGTCGCCGAGGCTCATCGCGAGGCGCGTCGCGAGCACGCTGTTGCAGCCGTGCGCGATGTTCCCGAACGGACCGCAGTGCACGATCGCGGGCCCGCCCTCCTCGGTCTGGACGAGGTTCGGCTGCAGCGCGTCGCGGAGCACCGCCGTCATCGCGGCGGCGGCGTCGATGTCGGAGGCGCGCACGGGCTTGCCGTCGTAGGTCTGCCCGATCACGATGCGTCCGAGCCGCGCCTCGAGGTCCGCGTGCGACGAGGCGAGCGCGAGGATCGCCATCACCTCGCTCGCGGCCGTGATGTCGAAGCGCTCCTCGCGCGGCGTTCCGCTCGCCTTGCCGCCGAGGCCGATGACGCACTTCCGGAGGAAGCGATCGTTCATGTCGAGCGCGCGGCCCCACGTGATCTGGCGCGGGTCGATCTCGCCTTTGTCCGGGACTTGATCGCCGAAGTACACCGCGTTGTCGACGAGCGCCGAGAGCAAGTTGTGCGCGGTCGTGATCGCGTGGATGTCGCCGGTGAAGTGGAGGTTGATGTCGTCGGCGGGCGTGAGCGACGCCCTGCCGCCGCCGGTGCCGCCGCCCTTCACGCCGAAGACGGGGCCGAGCGAGGGCTCGCGCAGCGCGAGGACCGCGTTCCTGCCCATGCGGCGGAGGCCCATCGCGAGCGCGATCGACGTCGTCGTCTTTCCTTCGCCCGCGGGCGTCGGGTTGATCGCCGTGACGAGGACGAGGCGGCCCTTGCCGCGAGGCGCGCGCTCGAGGATGCCGAGCTCGAGCTTCGCTTTGCCGCGGCCGTACGGGACGTAGTCGGCGGCGGTGAGGCCCAGCTCTTCGGCGACAGCGGCGATCGGACGCGGCGAGAATTCCATGGTCGCGGTGTAGCATCGCGCGCATGAAAAAGGTCGCGGTTCTGGGCTCGGGGATGGTGGGTGAGACGCTGGCCGGAGGCTTCCTCAAGCACGGCTACGAGGTGATGCGCGCGTCGCGCGAGCCGGCGAAGCTCGCGGAGTGGAAGGCGAAGGCCGGCGACAAGGCGCAGACCGGCACGTTCGCGGACGCGGCGAAGTGGGGCGACGTCGTCGTGCTCGCGGTGAAGGGCGACGCGGCGGAGTCGGCGCTGGAGCTCGCCGGCGCCGACAACCTCGCCGGGAAGACCGTGCTCGACACGACGAACCCGATCGCGGGCGCGCCGGTGAACGGCGTCCTCCCTTACTTCACGAAGATGGATGAGTCGCTGATGGAGCGGCTCCAGAAGAAGAACCCGAAGGCGCACCTCGTGAAGTGCTTCTCCTCCGTCGGCAACGCGCGGATGGTGAACCCCGACTACGGCGGGACGAAGCCGACGATGTTCATCTGCGGCGACGACGACGGCGCGAAGGCGGAGACGAAGGGGATCCTCGAGGCCTTCGGCTGGGAGGCGATGGACTGCGGCGGCGTCACCGCCGCGCGCGCGATTGAGCCGCTCTGCATGCTCTGGTGCATCCCCGGCTTCCGCGAGAACAGCTGGACCCACGCCTTCAAGGTGCTTCGCTAGAACTGCACGCCGCCGACCGCCTCGGGGCGCACGGACTTGCTGCCCTCGTTCACGATCAGCGCGAAGCGCGCGCCGCCGCCGAGGAAGACGCGGAGGTGGCGCGCGAAGGAGTAGCCGACCATGAGGCGGCCGCCGAGCCAGAGGTTGTTGTCGTTCGCCTTCTCCGGAATGACGTGGACCAAGTTGACCTCCGGCTCGAGGTCGAGGCGCGGGATCAGCGCGTCGAGCGGGACGTGCCCGCCGATCGCGCCCGTCGTCGCGAAGTTGCGGTACTTCGTCTCGAGCGTGCCGTGCGTGAACGCGAACAGCGTGTAGACGTAGCCGACCTGGAACTTGACGCCGAAGTTCCAGAACGCGAGGTTCCCGACGTACGCGACGGGGTGCACGCTGTTCTTCGAGATGCTGACGAGGCCGAGCGACGTGCCCTCCACCTCCTCGGCGACGTTCACGACGCCGAGCTGGAGCCCCTTCACCTTCCGCGCGACGTTGACGACGCCGAGCTGCAGCCCGCCGATCTCGCGCGCGACGTTCACCGACGCGAGCTGGAGGCCAGTCGCGGCGTCGGCGTAGGCGAGGCCGCCCGCGATCTGCGCGCCGCGGAGATCGTGCGCGTAGTCGAACGCGCCCGCGATCTGCGCTCCGTCGACCTCGCGCGCGACGTTCGCGGCGCCCGCGATCTGCGCGCCCTCGACGCGCCGCGCGTAGCCGCCGAACGCGGTGAGCTGGATCCCCTCGAGCTCCCGCGACGCCCACGCGCCGAAGCTCGAGAGCTGGAGGCCGTGCACGGTGCCGGCGCGGCCGTAGAGGAGCGAGAGGTCGAAGTACGTCTTCGCGTTCGGCTTCCCCGCGTTCGTCGCGATCGGATACGCGAGGCCCGCGCTCACGTAGACCTCGGGGTCGGGGCGCGCGGCGGCCGGCGGCGCGGCGGGTGGCGGCGCGGCGGCCGGAGGCGCGGTGGCCGGTGGCGCGGCGGGCGGTTGGCGCGCCGCGAAGCCGTCGAGGAGCTCGCGCGCTTCGTCGCGGGCGAGGTTCTCCGCGAGCAGCATCGCGGTCGTCGCTTCCTCGCCTTCTTTCGGTTGCACCGTCCGCTCGAGGACGCGCCCGCCGCCGTGATCGGCGCGGACCACGAGCTCGCGCGTCGCGGCGCGGAAGCGCACGGTGACGGAGACCTTCGCGGCGCGCCCCGGGGTGGAGGGGAGGACGGGTTGACCGAGGTCGGCGGAGAGCCGGGGCGCGAGCTCGCCGAACGAGACGGCGGGGGCGTCGGAGTCGACCTCGAGCGTGTAGGCGGCCTCGGAGTCCTGGGCCGACACCTCGCGAGCGAGTAGGAGGAGGAAGACGATGGAGAGCGCCAGCGCCCGTCCGATGCGGAGGAGGGTCATTTCGCGGATCGATAGGGAGGAGCGCGCCGCCGGAGCCTCGCTCGCGTTCGGTCCTTCTGTCACCGCGCGGCTCGACTCCGTTCAACGCCAGGCGTCGATTCCGGCCGGGGGGGCCCGTACGGGCGTTCAGCGGCGGCTCCGAGAGCGCTTAAAACACAAGCCTCTATGCGCTCGACCACCTTTCCTCTACCGTCACTTGACCACGTTTGGGTGGGCTCGATACTCTGCTGATCGTCGAAGTGTGGGAAAGCTCCCACGTTTGTCGTGGCGTCAGACGGTGCATCGTCGCTCGTCACTCGTTTCGGTCCGCTCGTGATGCAAGATCCCGCCGCCAAGGCATCCGCTTTGCCGTCGATCCCACCGGGTGGTGGGGGCGGCGGACGTCCGACCTCAGGCGGCCGGTCGTACGTGCTGCGCTTCATCAGCGGCAAGTACCAGGGCGGCGAGTTCCCGATCGTCAACGACAAGCCGATCATCGTCGGCCGCTCGAGCGATCTCGACATGGTCCTCGTCGAGGACATGGTGAGCCGCAAGCACGCGCGCATCACCATGCAGCAGGACCAGATCTGGATCGAGGACCTCGGGTCCACGAACGGCACCTTCGTCAACGGCGAGAAGATCAAGCGCGCCCGCCTGAAGGAGGGCGACCGCGTCCTCATCGGCACGTCGATCCTCAAGGTCATCGCCGGCGAGGGCCAGCGCGACGGCGAGACCGCGAAGCGCGACCTCGAGAACGTCGCCGCCGCGCGGCGCACGACGCAGGCCCGCACGATGAGCGGGTCGATCGAGGAGGTCCCGCTCCCCGACCTCCTCCAGCTCTTCGCGACGTCGAAGAAGAACGGCGTCCTCGTCATCCGCACCGAGAGCGACGACGTCGGCAAGATCTTCCTCCGCAAGGGCGTCATCTACTACGCGTCGATCAACGACCTCGACGACGTCCCGCCGATGAAGAGCATCTTCCGGATGCTCACGTGGCAAAAGGGCCTCTTCGATCTCGATCCGCCGGACGAGCGCGAGTTCCCGAACGAGATCAACCTGAGCGTGCAGGAGGTCCTCATGGAGGGCCTCCGCCAGCTCGACGAGTTCAACGAGATCCGGAACGAGCTGCCCGACCTCAACACGCGGCTCGTCCTCTCGCAGCCCGTCATCCCGCCGCTGCGCGACCTCAAGCCGGAGGAGCTCGACATCCTCCAGCTCGCGCACAACTACGGCCACCTCGAGACCGTCCTCAACAAGAGCCTCGCGACGGACCTCGACACGGTCCACAGCATCCTGAAGCTGCTGAAGGGCTCGTATCTCCGCCCCGAATAGTGAAGGTTACTCGCGACGAGGAGGACCCCGGCGCTCGCCTCGACGTTCGACACGAGCCAACGAGCGAGGCGCGCGGCGGCTCACGGATCGAGGAGCGCGCGATCGCGTTTCACGGCGCGGCGCGCACGCACGTGACCTACCGCTTTCGCTGACGCGCGATGCGGGCGGCGGCGAACGTGGTCGCGGCGATGAGGAGCCACGTGCCTGCTTGCTTGTGGAGGGGGCGCGTCGTGCGGCAGGTGCACGCGCTGTCGTCGTCGGGCGGGATGTTCGGGGGCGGGGCGGTGTTGTTGGAGCGGAGCACGCCGTCGGGGCATGGCTCGTCGTTCGGGTCGGAGAACACGTTCGCCTGGTGCCGGGCGGAGATGGGCGTCTGCCCGCCCGCTTCGAGACGAAGGTCGGTCGAGAGCGCGGCGACGGGGAGGTCGGCGCGCATGCGCGTGAGCCAGATGTCTCCTTCGTGCAGGCCGCGGCGCGCGACCTCGAGGTCGTCCCACCCGTCGCAGCCGGAGACGAGCTCGGTGCACGCGCCCGCGTCGCTCGCGCCGCCCGCGCCGCCGTCGGCGTCTTGTGCGCCGGGGCCGGGGAGCTTGTCCTCGTCGCATGGACGCACGCGCGGCGGACGCGTGATGCACTGCTGCGTGTAGAGCGTGTGGACCGAGCTCGTGTCGTCGCCGAGGACGATGACGTTCCGCTCGAAGCTCTGGCGGTCGCTCGTCTCGGTGAGCCACGTGCGGCCGTCGTTCGTCGCGAGCGCGGTCCGCTGGAGATCGGTGAGGTTCGAGCGGCCCGTCTTGCCGTTCCATACGAGCTTGCTGCGGTCGACGACGGCGTTGGGGAAGCTCTGCGCCTGGTAGCGGCCCTCGGCGATGATCCAGAGCGTGAGGCCGACGCGCGCGCCGACGCCGGCGGCGACCATGCGGAGCGGAAGCGTCGCGTCGCTGCCGGGCGTGACGACGCGGACGGGGCGCATCGCCTGGACGCCCTGGCCGGGCCGCAGGCGCAACGCGATGAAGTCGAAGCCTTCGCGCGTGTACGCGTCGACGGTGGGCTTCACGTTGTCGGGGATCGCGAAGCCGTTCTTCGTGAGCCACTCGCTGATGCCCTCGCCGTTCTTCGAGCGGAGCGTGACGGACTGGTAGGGGCCGATGACGGCCTCGGCGACGATCTCGACGCCGTCGCTCTCCTCCGCCGCGCCAGCGTCGACCGTATCCCCGTCGTCGCCGCCCGCCCGCGCCGAGTCGAGCGTCGCCGAGTCGTCGCTGCCGCCGCAACCGCCGCCGGAGTCGTCGCCGCCGACGGTCCGCGTGCCGCCGTTCGCGGTGCGGCAGGTGCGGACCGGCCCGCGGACGGTCGTGCGCGTCGCGGCCTCGAGCGCTCCGATGAACTCGTCGCGCGAGAGCTCGATGCGCGCGCCCTCCCGCACCGGCAGCACCCACGCGAACTCCTCCGGCGCGCCGGTGTAGCGGACCTGGTCCCAGAGGATCGTCTCGTTCGTCGAGACCTTGAACACCATGCGATGGTCGGTGACGACGCTCGTCGTCTCGGTCCCGGAGACGATCGGCGTCGCGGGGTGGAAGCAGCCACCGCACGCGACGGCGTCGCGCACGTCGGTGACGGCGAGGGCGCCGGCGAAGAAGGTCCCCAGCGCGAGAGTGGTGAAACGCACGATCGATCTCCGGAGTGGGCTCAGCAGGCCGGCATGACGCCGCCGTCAGGGGTCGAGCGGCGGCGCACCCGCAATTCTGCACGGTTCGCGACGCTCGCGAGCGCGAATTGCAGCACGCGTGCCAACGAGCACGCCGCGGCGGCTTCCCGGGTAACCTGGGACGATGGCGACGGTCGTGATCACGGGGGCTTCGATGGGGATCGGGGAGGCGCTCGCGCTCGCGTGGGCGAAGCGTGGGGCCGCCGTCGTCCTCTCGGCGCGTGGGCGGGACGCGCTCGACGGCGTCGCGCGGGCGTGCGTGGCGGCGGGAGGGCGCGCGATCGTGGTCGCGGGGGACGTGACGGAGGAGGCGCATCGGGAGGAGCTCGTCGAGCGCGCGGTCGCGGAGACGGGGGCGCTCGACGTGCTCGTCAACAACGCGGGGCGCGGGTTCTATGCGCCGGCGCTGAAGGTCGACGTCGAGGAGATGCGGAAGCTCTTCGAGCTCAACGTCGTCGCGCCGCTGCGGCTCACGCAGATCGCGGCGCCGCACCTCGAGCGGTCGCGCGGCGTGATCGTGATGATGTCGAGCATCGCGGGCGTCGTCGCGCCACCGCGCTACGCGGCGTACGCCGCCTCCAAGTTCGCGCTCGAGGCGATCTCGATGTCGATGCGCTCCGAGCTCGCGGCGACGGGGATCCAGGTCGTCGTCGTGCGGCCCGGGCCGGTGAAGACGCCGTTCCGCGCCAACGCGACGCGCGCGCCGGGAGAGGTGGGCTACGACCAGCCCGATCCCGATGCCCAGAGCGCCGAGTCCGTCGCGAACCTCACCCTGCGCGCGGTCGATCGGCGGAGCGCCGTGATCGAGACGAGCGCGTACGTGCGCGGCGCCGCGACCGCGATGCGCCTCGTCCCGCCCGCCGTCCGGTTCGCGCTCCGGCGGATGGCGACGAAGCGCGCGTCGTAGCGCGTCGTAGCGCGTCGCGGCTCAGCGGCGGCGCCAGAACATGAACGTGTGCGTGCGCTCGCGGAAGGGGATCGCGATCGTCACGCGGCCCTCGCTCCAGGGGCCGAACGCGGCCGGCGCGAACAGCGCGTGCGCCGGCACCGCCGCGGGATCCACATGGGTGGGCTTCTCCTCGTTGACGCCGAGGACGAGCAGCCCGCCCGGGCGGAGGCGCGCGGCGGAGGAGCGGAGCGCGCGGTCCACGTCGTCGGCGGTGTCGAGGCCGTAGCCGATCACGCCGTTCATGAGGATGACGTCGAACGGCTCCGCGAAGTGGCGCTCGAGGTCGCGGAGATCGCCGACCACGTGCGCCGTCGTCGCGTACTCGGCGCGCGACTCGTCGACGTCGAGGGTGATGAAGGTCTTCCCCGTGAAGGGTGTAGAATACAGCTTCGTGTACCACGCCACGCCGACGGAGAGGATGCGCTGGTTCCCGTCGTCGGCCGCGATCGCGCGGAGGATCTCGTCCTCGAACACCTTGCGATCGGGCGGCGTGTAGCGGCCGCGCTTCCACGCGATGTGCAGCACTTCGGCCTTGGCCCAGCGGAGGGGATTCACGGTCGGAACGATCGGACCAAGACCGCGCGGGCGTGTGCCTCGAGGCCTTCGAGGCGGGCGAAGTCGACGATCGCGGCGGCGTCCTTCGCGAGCGCTTCGGGCGTGTAGCGGATGATCGAGGTCCGCGCGACGAAGTCGTGCACGCCGAGCGGCGAGCCGAAGCGCACCGCGCCGCCGGTGGGCAACACGTGGGACGGGCCCGCGACGTAGTCGCCGACTGCCTCCGGCGTCGACCCGCCGACGAAGGCCGCGCCGGCGTGATGGATCGCGTCGAGCAGCGCGTCGGGCTCGCGGACCTGGAGGCTCAGGTGCTCCGGCGCGATCGTGTTCGCGACCGCGGCGAGCTCGTCGCGCGACGCGACGACGAAGGCCTCACCGTGACGGCGCAGCGACTCGGCCGCGATCGCGGCGCGCGGGAGATCGGCGAGCTGCGCCTCGAGCGCGGCCCCCACCTGCGTGACGAGGTCGCGCGACGTCGTCACGAGCAGCGCGTACGCGTCTTCGTCGTGCTCGGCCTGCGAGAGGAGGTCCGCCGCGACGTGGGCCGCGTTCGCGTCTTCATCTGCGACGACGAGGATCTCGCTCGGCCCCGCGATCGAGTCGATCGACACCGCGCCGTAGACCATGCGCTTGGCGCACGCGACGTACGCGTTGCCGGGGCCGACGATCTTGTCGACGCGCGGGATCGACTCCGTGCCCCACGCGAGGGCGGCGATCGCCTGCGCGCCGCCGGCGTCGACGACGGCGCTCACGCCGGCGAGGTGCGCGGCCGCGAGGATCGCGTCGTCGCTCGCGTCCCCCGCGAGCGGGGTCGCGAGGACGATCTCGGGGACGCCCGCGACCTTCGCCGGGATCGCGCTCATGAGGACGCTCGACGGGTACCTCGCCTTTCCGCCGGGGGCGTAGACGCCCACGCGCGCGAGCGGGCGGACGCGGAGCCCGAGGTGGCGGCCTCCCTCCTCGACACGGAACCCGGAGCCCCCGAACATCGCGTCGCGTTCCTTGCGGTGAAACACGGCGATCCGGTCCGCGGCAAGCTCGAGCGCAGCCCGGGCCTCCTTCGGGAGGCGGTCGAGCGCGTCCCTTCCGCCGATTTCAGAGCGGTGAAGCGCCGCGGGGCGACGGCGCTCGAAGCGCTCCACGTAGCGAAGGACGGCCGCGTCCCCTTCTTTTTTCACGGCCTCGAGGACCTCGCGCACGGCGGGCTCGACCTTGGCCGAATCGGTTTCGCCCCGCCCCGCGAGGCGCGCAAGGGCTGCGCGAAGCTCCGAATCGTGGGCGCTCGTCCAGACGCGGAGGCCGAGGGCGGCGAGAACGGCGGGAGCGGCCGGAGGCGAAGGCATAAAGCGGCCTTCCTATACCATTGTGCCGGTGGTAATGTGCGTGCCCTTCTCTGAGCGGAGCTTGCTGTGGATAGTGATCTGGCGGATGCGGTCGAGGGTCTCAAGACCGTCTTTCAGAAGCGCAAAATCGAAGCTTCGTGGGGGAAGGCCGATAAAGCGCTCGTCGAAGACCTGAAGAAGAAGCTGCGTGTGCCGCAGCGCTACCGTGCGTTCCTTCTCGGGGCCGATCCGGTCAAAGTCGAGACGGTCACGCCGGTCGAGAGGGTCCGGCTGTTCTCGTCCACCGAGGTCGAGAAGGCGCAGGACCTCCCGAAGACCTCCCAAGATGGGGGCAGCGTCCCCGCGGACTGGAAGGCCTCGTGGGTGGTCGTCGGCGAGAGCTCGCTCCTCGGCGATCCCTACTTCCTCGACGTGTCGAAGCTCGATCCGGAGGGAGACTGCCCGGTCTACACCGCGATGCGGGGGGAGCCGCGCTGGAACCCGAAGCTCGCGGCGTCGACGTTCGCCCAGTTCCTTCGCATCCTCTCCACCGCGATGGAGATCGCGCAGGGCTTCGGCGACGCGATCATGGACGACGAGGACGAGGACAGCTTCCGCGAATCGCTCGGGCCGAAGGTGAAGGTCATCGACGCCGCCGCCTTGCGCGCGGGTCACTGGACCTGAGCGGCTCGATGGGGGTCGAGTCCGCGTACGCGCAGAGCCGTTACCGCGCGCCCGAGATCGAGCACAAGTACGGACCGAACGTCCATCTCCTCGACGATCCGGTGTGCTGGACGCAGCTCGCGCGCCTCTGCGCCCGCGAGACGGTGCAGCCGGAGGTGGGCCAGCTCGTGCGCGCGCTCTACCAGCGCCTCGCGCAGGTGGTCCTCGCGGCCGAGTTCCCGCGCGAGCGCATCGCGGTCCCGACCCGCATGGTCATCAAGTCGCCGGAGGCGGTGTACCGCGGCGTCGCGCTCGACGCCTCGACCAACTGCGTGACGGTCGGCATCGCGCGCGCGGGCACGATGCCCTCGCAGGTCGTCTACGATCTCCTGAACGAGGTCATCGATCCCGCGGGCGTGCGCCAGGACCACCTCTTCATGTCACGCGCGACCGACGCCGAGGGGAAGGTCATCGGCGCGACGTGGCACGACGCGAAGATCGGCCGCGACGTCGAGGGGCGCATCCTCTTGATGCCCGATCCGATGGGCGCGACCGGCTCGTCGATCAACAGCGCCATCACGCACTACAAGACGAAGCTCGAAGGCACGCCGAAGCTCGTCATCACGATGCACCTCATCGTGACGCCGGAGTACATCAAGAACGTCCTCGCCGAGCACCCGGACACCGTCATCTACGCGCTCCGCCTCGATCGCGGGCTCTCTCCCTCCAAGGTCCTCTCCACCGTCCCGGGCACGCACTGGGATCAGGAGAAGGGGCTCGACGAGCACCACTACATCGTCCCCGGCGCCGGCGGCGTCGGCGAGATCCTCAACAACGCCTGGGTCTAACGCGCGAGCGCGGCGATCTCGGTCGCCGGCAGGGGCCGCGCGTAGATCCGAAGCTCGTCGACGACGCCGTCGAACGTGGGGCCGTCGTCACCCGCCTCGCAGCCGAGGAGCAGCGTCGATCCGTCGCTCGTGAACGTCGTGATCGTGTTCGTCTCGCGCTGCGCGAGGACGCCGTCGCGGTACGTGATCGCCTCGCCGTTCGCGGGATCGTAGACCGCCGCGACGTGGGTCCAGGTCGCCAGCTCCAGCGGGATCGCGATCTCTCTCTTCTCCGGTCCCGGCGCGCGCAGATCGAGCTCGAAGCGGGCCGGATCGTCGCTGCCGAAGCGCCAGCCGTGGCCGGACGCGGTCACGCCCGCGAGCTGGCGACCGTCCGAGTCGAGCGCGTACGAGCGCACGAAGACCCACGCCGCGATCGTGAACGGAGCGCCGTCGAAGCGGAGGTCGGCCGCGTCGCCGAAGCGGAAGCAGGTGCTCGCGAGGTCGGCGCCGCCGCCGCGTTTTCCTTCCGTCCAGATCGCGGCGGGATCGCCGCGCGCCGTCGTCGCCGCGCGCGCCTTCGCCGAGCAGTCGACCGGCGGGAGCGCGGAGGGGACGTCGTCGAACGGCAGGTAGAGGACGAGCGACGGATCGGGCGGCTCCTCCGGGCAGACCGCGCCAGCGTCGGCCGCGTCCGTCACCTCGGCGTCGGCGTCCGTGTCGGGCGCGGCGTCGACGATGGGCGTGGAGCCTGCGTCGTCGATCGTGGCCGCGGGCGACGTGAGGTCGTCGACCGAGACGATGAGCGAGCAACCCGCGAGGGCGGCGCCGAGGGCGAGCCCACATGCCGTCGCGGAGTGGATGCCCATGCTCGGCGATTGTAGCGCGAACCTACGTCGACTTGCGCGCGGCCTTCTTCTTGTGGCGTGGGTTGTGGCGCCCGACGAGCTCGAGGTAGTCGGGCATCGGCTCCTCCGCGACGGGGCGGTGGCGCGATCGCGCGAGGTCGGCGTGCTCCGGCAGCTCCTCCACCATCCGCGCGACCTCTTGCGCCGCGGGCGCGGGGGCCTCCTTCACGTAGGCCGGGAGCGCGGCGGCGATCGCGTCGAGCTTCGTGCCGGCGAGGTGACCGCGCTTCGCGACGTCGGCGTAGCTGCGCGCGAGGGCGTCGCCGTCGAAGCGGTGCATCGTGACCATCTCACCGGCGACGCGGAGGAGGCTCTCGGGCGGGAGGCGGCCGTCCTCGTGCAAGACGTATGCGGTCTGCAAGTAATTGTAGAACGGGACCACGCGCGTGCCGAGGACGTGGAAGTCGCGCGGCGCGCTCTGCTGCTCGAGGTGGATGAAGATGCGCTCCACCACCGGCTCCGGCTTCACGAGGCGGACGCAGCGGATCACGTCCTCGATCACGTCCTCGTAGACGCGGCCGCGCTCGCAGACCTGCTGGACGAGCTCCTCGCCGGCGCGACCCGCCATGATGTCGCCGTAGAGCGAGTAGACGAACGCGTCGGCCTCGGCGTCGTCGCCGAAGAGCGACTCCTTCACGCCGGCGAGCTTCTCGCCTTCCACCGTGCGGGCCGAGAGCAGCGCCGGCAGCTTGTAGCCGAGCTGGTCGCGGAGCGCGCGGAAGCGGAGGCGCAGCATGTTCTGGAGGTTCGGCTTCAGCGTGAAGGAGTCCCACTTGATGCCGTCGAGCTTGAGCTTCTCCTCGAGCTTCTTCCGCATCTGCTCGGGGGAGCCGGAGAGGATGTGGATCGAGACGTCGCAGTGGGCGAGCTCGCGCAGGAGCGTCGCGGCGCCGGGGTTGGTGCGCTTCTCGTCGGCGCGCTCGAACGCGGTCCGCACGAGGTCGCGCATCGTCGCGAACTCCGTCCGGAGGTACGTCTTGTCGAGGTCCCAGCGCGAGATGTGAGGCGGGCGCAACGTCCGGCCCAGGATACTACTTCGCCGGCGGCGGCGCCGGGGAGCACGCGGCGAAGGGCCCTTTCGCCGCCGGATCGCAGGGGCCGAGCCCGAGGCTCTTGCACGCGATGCGCTCGAGGCGGCCCACCGCGCAGAACACGATCGCGTCGCCCTCGCACTTCGGGAGCATCTCCTTGTCGCACTCGACGTTGCTCGGGACGTAGCAGCCCGCGCGCGGGCCGGTGCCGGCGCAGCGGAGGCCCTGGCCGACGCAGTCCGTCACCTTCGCCTTGCCGCGCTCGCACTCGACGAGCCGATCGTCCTCGCAGTGACGCACGCCGGTGCAGCGCCGCCGCCCCGGCAGCTCGCAGCTCGCGGTGGGGTCGCCGACCTCGTCGCGCCGCTCCTCGCACGCGGTGCCCGGCTTGCACGTGATCCGCTCGTAGCCGCCGTCGCGGCAGGAGACGACGGCGGAGGGACCGTCGCAGCGGATGTCCGGCGCGCCGGCGGGGCACTTCGAGGGGGCGGAGCAGGCGCGGAGGACGAGGCCGCCGGCGGACTTCACCTCCTTGCACGTCGCGCCCATCGCCGCGCAGTCGAGGACGCTCGCCTCGTGGCCTTCGTCTTCGCCGCAGCTGACGAGCCGATCGCCGTCGCAGCCCGAGACCACGCCCGGGCGCTGCGCGCAGAACGCGGCCGCGCGCGCGTCGCCGCCGCCGTGGAGGCACGTCGTCACCGCATCGCAGCCGGTCGCGGCGTCGAGGCACTTGCGGAGGACCTCGTTGTCCGACGCGATCCACCACTCGACGCAGGCGCCGGGGTCCTTGAAGCGCGTCTCGCGCGTGCAGGCCGAGGCGCGCGCGCACGCGGCGGAGGCCTTCGCGACGAGGGCGGGATCGCTCGGCGCGGGCGGCGGCGGCGCCGGCTTCGGCGGCGGGGCAGGCCCACCGCACGCGGCGACGACGAGGACAGCGAACCCACCGGCGAAGATCCGAGAGACCACCGACCTCCTGTTTACTCGACCTCGCGCCGGCCTGATACGGTTTCGAGCCGATGACGCATCCGTGGCATGACATCCCGTGCGAGGAGCCGATCGACGAGAGCTTCGTCGCCTTCATCGAGATCCCGAAGGGGTCCAAGGTGAAGTACGAGCTCGACAAGGAGACGGGCCTCCTCCGGGTCGACCGCATCCTCTTCAGCGCGGTCCACTACCCGGCGAACTACGGCTTCATCCCGCGGACCTACTGCGACGACGGCGACCCGCTCGACGTGCTCGTCCTGTGTCAGGAGCCGGTCGCGCCGATGAGCATCATGCGCGCCCGCGCGATCGGCGTGATGCAGATGCGCGACGAGAAGGGCCTCGACGACAAGGTCATCGCCGTCCACCTCGACGACCCGGCGTTTGCACCTTACACGCACATCCGCGAGGTGCCGCAGCACACCCTCCACGAGCTGAAGCGCTTCTTCGTCGACTACAAGACGCTCGAGAACAAGAAGGTCGAGGTCGACGAGCTGATGGGCCCCTTCGAGGCCGCGAAGATCATCCGCGCGGGGATCGTGGGGTACAAGGAGCTGATGGAACGAACCCCACGAGCTTCCACGATCGGCGCGTAGACGAACATGGGCCACGATAGTGGGCAATGGCAAGCGGACGAGTGCGGCGTCTCGATGACGTGTTCGTCGGCGAGCACGACGTGGACTTCGCCTTCGCCGGCGCGAGGCTCTGGCTGCTCCAACGGCGGCCGGTGACGGCCTAAACCTCGAGCGCACGAGGCTCGACTCGAACGGCACGTCGAGTCTGAAGGGTGACGTTCGCTCGCTCACGCCTCGGCGGGAAATGTGATTCCGCTCGACGTGGCGAAGGCCGAACGCCGCTACTGCCTCTTGCGCTTCTTCGCTGGCTTGCTCGGGCGGTCGCCCTTGGCGCGGACCTGCGAAGGGAGATCCTTCGGTACCTCGTGAGGCTTCGTCTTCATGAGCCCCTTGTGGATCGCGTCGACGTCGTCTCGAAGCCCGCCCATCACATCGCGCCGGGTGCGCTCGAGGATGCCGCGAATCAGCTCGCCCTTTTCTTCGAGCGCGTCGAAGCGGGCGTCGACCTCCTCCCTCACCTTCGCGATCTGGCCCTGCATCTCCGCGCGGAACTTGCCGATCTCGCCCCGCGTTGCCATCTCGCCCCGCATTGCCGTCATCTCGCCCCGCATTGCCGTCATCTCGCCCCGCATCGCCGTCATCACCTTCAACAGGTCGTCCAGGGTCGCCGCCATGCGGTGCACGGTACCGAGGGGCGCCCAACACGAGCAAGAAAGCGGCACCCTGAAAAACCGAAGGCCGCCGAGTGGAAGCCACGGCGCTCGAAGGAGTTCGTGCGTTGGCTCACGCGTCTAACGATCGAAGCGCGTGGCGTAATAGACGCGGCTGTCGGCGCCGGAGCGGTAGGCGATGTGGGGGCGTGCGTCGTCGTCGACGGTGAGGGCGACGTGGGCGTCGGCGGACTCGCCGAGGACCTCCGGGGCGACGACGTCGCTCAGCCACTTCGTGCCGCCGCCGGGGATGCGTTGCTGGCGGCGGTACTCGAGGTAGGCGCGGTTCGCGGCGGTGGGGCGGACGATGGCGAGGTGGACGAGGCCGTACTTGTCGATCGCCATCGCGGCCGCGTAGCGCGGGTGGTCCTGCTCCGGCGCGGCGATGCCCTGATCGACGATCTCGATCTGCGCGCGGTCCTCGCCCGTCCACGTCGCGAGACGGAGGTCCGCCTTCTGCGGCGGGTCCTGGATCGCCTTGCGATAGAAATAGAGCGCGTAGCGGCGGTTGCCGAACGTCGCGAGGTGCGGGTCGTAGCCGGTGACGCCGTCGGTCGCGGGGTTGTCGACCGTCTTGCGGAAGGTCCACTTCGTCGCCGCGTACGTGTGGTAGCGCGGGGTCGAGACCTGGATCCCGTCGTTGTAGTGGAAGAGGAGGTGGAGCTTCCCCGCCGGATCGACGTGGAGCGCGCTCGCGCCGATGCCGGGGGCTTCGCGCGGGAGGAGGCCGAGGCCCATCTCGGGGACGTCGGCGAGCGGTGTCCACGCGCCGCCGGGCTCGCGCTTCGCGGCGGTGAGCTTCGCCTTCGTCGCGTCGATCGCGACGCGCGCCATCGCGTACGCGGTGCCGTCGGGCGCGACCGCGAAGGAGATGCGGCTGTCGCCCGAGATCGAGTCGCCCACGACCTCCGGCTCCGTGAGCGGCTTCTTTCCGTCCACCAGCGTCGTGGAGCGGAGCTTGCCGACCAGGTCGACGTCGTCGACGTCGTAGGTGAGGACGTGGAGCGTGTCGGGCGCAGTCGCGGCGAGGCGCGAGCGCATGCCGTCGTGGAAGTAAGGCAGCGCCGGGCGCTCGATCACCTCCGGCTTCGTGAAGCCGCTCGTCTTCGGGGTGAAGTGCGCGAGGTGGAACCGGCCCTGCTCCTGCGACTCCTCCGTGTTGTACGAGATGCCGACGCGCCCCGCCGGCGTCACCGCGATCGCGATGCCGGTCGTCAGGATCGTCGACGTCTCCTCGACGAGGCGCACCTCGCGCGGGTTGCACTCGCTCCGCGTCTTCGTCGGCTTGGTCCACTCGTCCTTGTCGCACTCGAAGTCGGCCGGCGGCTCGCCCGCGTCCGGCGGCGTGACGTCGCCGGCGTCGCCGTCGATCGTGTCGTCGTCGTCGTCGTCGTCGGACGTGGCGCCGCCGTCGGGGACGGGCGGCGGCGTGGTCTCGACCGCGCTCTTGAGGCCGGTGCACGCCGAGAGCACCGCCGCTGCGAAGACCAGACGCCGCACGCCTCGAGGCTATCACCCCCGCTTCGCGAGGAGGATGCTAGCGCGAGCGTGGCGCCGATGCCGCGGTCGGGGTCGTTCTCTACAAGCCAAGGTCCGGATCTCGCGCACTTCCGGCGGCACGAGCCGTGCGAGATCGGGGTGGCTGTGCAGGCTCCGCGGTTCACGTCGATCAACTCGCCCTCGTCGGCGCCGCCCAAGCCCAAGCACGAGTCGGGGATCCGGAACGTCGCGACGAGGCTCGAGGTCCTCGTCGTCGACGACGATCCCGAGACGTGCAGCGTCCTCCGCAACGTGGTCGTGCGCTTCGGTCATCGCTGCCGGACCGCGCACGACGGCGGGCGCGCGCTCGAGCTCCTCGCCGAGAAGCCGGCCGACGTCGTCATCAGCGACTGGGAGATGCCGGGGATGACGGGGGCGGAGCTCTGCGCGTGCCTCCGCAACCAGGGCGACGACGAGCCGTACACGTACTTCATCATCATGACCGCGTTCGACTCGCGCGAGCACCTCCTCGCCGGGATGGCCGCGGGCGCCGACGACTACCAGCGCAAGCCGGTGAGCCACGACGAGCTCGAGGCGCGGCTCCTCTCCGCCGCGCGCGTCGTCGACCTGCATCGCCGCCTCGAGACGCGCACGGCCGCGCTCCTCGACGACACGACGCGCCTCTTCGCCGCGTCGCGCACGGACGCGCTCACCGGCGCGGGCAACCGGCTCCGCTTCGACGAGGACGTCGAGACGATGCTCTCGCGCGCGCAGCGCTACGGCCACCCCTGCTCGCTCGCGCTCTGCGATCTCGACTACTTCAAGTCGTTCAACGACACGCTCGGCCACGTCGCGGGCGACGAGGCGCTCCGGCGCGTCACCGAAGCGATGCGCAACAACCTCCGCGCGTCCGACACGCTCTACCGTTACGGGGGCGAGGAGTTCGTGGTCCTGCTCGTCGAGCAGTCGGTCGGCGACGCGGTGCGCGCGATGGAGCGCATGCGCGTCGCGATCGAGCGGCTCGCGATCCCCTCCCCGAAGACGGGAGGCGCGCTCACGCTCAGCATCGGCGTGGCTCAGGTCGAGCCGGCGAGCGACCGCACCCCGGCCGACTGGATCGCGCGCGCCGACGAGTGCCTCTACGAGGCGAAGGGCTTCGGGCGAAACCGTGTCGTCCCGGGGCCGCCGCCCCCTTCTCGCCGCTGAAAGACATGCTCTAATCGGAGGGCGATGTGGCGCGCGTTGCCGGCGACCGGCTCACCGATCCGTGAGGTCCGCATCGAGGGGAGCGGCCGCGACCGCGACCTCGTCATCACGCCGATCAGCGGCGAGCGCCTCCGCCTCGTGGCCTCGGGCGACATCAACGTCGAGACGTCGGGCCGCGTCGTCGTCCGCACGACCCCGGTCGATCTCAAGTCGCTCCGCGTCACCTTCAGCGGCGAGCGCATCGTGCTCGCGCAGGCCGACGTGCTCTTCGACGGCTCCGAGCAGGCCTGGGAGAACCTGTGGCGCCAGGCGCGCATGCGCTCGCGCCCGTGGTGGAACGAGCAAGGCGACGAGCTCGATCTCGAGTGGCCGATGCAGGCCAAGCTCAAGATCGCGGGACCGTAGCTGGGTCAGAGCTCCAGCGTCTCGATCGCGCTCGTCACCATCGCGGTCGCGCCGTCGAAGGCCTCCTTGTCGCCGCCGGCTTCGACGAGGACGACCTTCTTCTTCGTCGCGAAGACGGTGACCCAGTAGCGCTGGGTGCGGCCGTCGCGCTCGACGAGGTAGCGGAGCTGGCGGCCGCCGAGGCCGGCCTTGGTGTGGGCGGGCTCGGACGACTCGAAGGCGTAGCCCTTCTCGCGGAGGCGCACGTCGACGAGGTCGGCCCAGAAGTCGACGTTGCCCTTCACGTCGTTCGACTCGGTGCGCACCGCGAGGACGACGCCCTTCGCGTCGGTCGCGCGGTAGCTGTACGCGTCGTTCGAGCCGAGGGTGGCGAAGCCGTTCGGCGTCTCGAGGCGTCCGCCGTGGCAGGCGGCGAGGAGGGTGAAGGCGAAGGCGGCGGCGATTTTGAGTGTAGAATGCATTTTACTGGTCTTCACTTCTTCAGCGTGAGGAGGGGATCGATGCCGACGTCGCCGACCCACGGCACGGGCACGTCGAGGACACGCGCCTTCGCCTTGGGCGGCGGCGGCGCGACGACGGCGACGGCCGGCTTCGGCTTGGCGGTGAGGGTCACGGTGATGAGCGACAGCGACGTGCGGGTGCGCAGGAACTCGAGCCGGCCTTGGGTCACGTCGATCTCCTTCGCGACGCGCTCGAGCTCCTTCTCGACGGTGAGGACGTCGGGGATCCCGCCGGCGCGGCCGAGCAGCTCCTGCAGCCGCGCGCGGGTGGCGCGGAGGTTCGCGAGGCGGACGTCGAGGTCGTGGAGCTCCTCGGAGACGTCCTCGGCGCCGATCGACTGGCTCGTCA
The DNA here is from genome assembly GCA_019637155.1 of Labilithrix sp. Lineage (NCBI taxonomy): Bacteria > Pseudomonadati > Myxococcota > Polyangiales > Labilitrichaceae > Labilithrix > Labilithrix sp. Next base: position 72,178 of record JAHBWE010000011.1, read on the forward strand.
CGCCGCCGATCGCGTCGACGTCCTTCATCGTCTGGCGGAACGACGCGGACGGCACCTTGATCTGCACGCTCGTGTCCTTGCGCGCCGCGACGTGCCCGCCCGCGGCTTCGGCGAGGTCGATGATGCGGTCGATCGTCTTCGCGATCGCGTCCTCGTCCGCGAGCATCTTCATGTCCCCGGTGAAGATGATCGAAGGCGCGCGGTCCTTCGGCGGCCCCTTGGCCTTGGCGGCCGCGGCCGCCGCGGGCGTCGGGGCGGCCGCGGCGATCGGGGCCCCGGCCGGGGCCGGGGTCGCCGGGCTTGGAGCCGCGGCGGCGACCTGCGAGGGCGCGGCCGGCGGCGGCCGAGCGTCGGCTCCGCAGGCATTCTGCGCGAGCGTGAGGAGGAGGAAGAAGGACCCGAAGAGCGACCGTCGAACCGTCATGCGCCCGTAACAACGCGCCACGGTCGCCGTCCTTACGCCTCTACGTTCGCGGGATGCTCGGGGGCGGAACCGAACGGCCCGGCCGCAACGACGGCGGGACGTCGTCGTTGGTGGGGCGGAGGTTGCGTGATTGCAGCGACGGCGGGACGCGCTCGTTCAGCTCCGCGGCCGCGTCGACGATCTTCGTCGCCGCGGCGGCGCGGGCGTTCTTCTCCGACAGCGTGGCGTGGTCGACGACGGCGTGGCCTTCGAGGAGATCGAGGTACTCGAGATCGAGCTCGCCGCCGCTCGGCAGGATGAACACGCCGAAGAGGTGGGCCTGGCGGCGGACCTCCTGCACCAGCTGGCGCGGGACGTGGAGGGCCGCGTGCGTGATGAGGTGCACGACCGGGTCGCGCTGGTCGCGCGCGCGGAGGAGCGCGAGCTCGGTCGCGAGCTGCGCGAACACGCGCGCCGGGTTGCGACCGCGCTCGCCCTTGAAGCCGAGGAGGTAGGCGGCGGGGAGCTGCCCCGGGCGCGAGCGCTGCACGTCGTAGAGGCGAGAATCGAAGAAGCGGAGCCACACCTCCTCGCCCGCGAGCTGCAGCTTCTTCCCGAGCGCGATCGAGAGGCCGCGCGCGAAGACCTGGCGGTCGCCGCGCATCGACGCCGACGCGTCGATGAGGAGGTAGTGCAGGCGCCGCGCCTCGTCCGGCGCCTGCTCGCGTGTATAGTACAATATTTCGTTCTCGATCATCCGGCGCGCGAACTCGTGCTCGTCCCAGGCGAGCTCGGTGAGGACGAGCGAGTCGAGGGAGCCCTTGTTGCCGATGCCGGCGTAGCCGTGGATCGCGTGCGTGCCGGTGGCCTGCGAGCGGTGCGTCTCGAGCACGCTCGGCAAGAGCTCGAGCGAGAAGTTCACGATGTCGTTCGCGGCCGGGCTCGAGATCGCGGCGAGCAGGTCGACGTGCGCGAGCGCGCCGGCGGCGGTCGACTCCGGGCCGAGCATGCCGAGGAGGCGGAGCGTGTCGAGGTCGAGCGCGTCGGCGAGGGTGAGGATGTGGAGCCGCGAGCGCGCGAGCGCGTCGAGCATCGCGAGCTCGAAGTTGCGCGGCACCGCGGCGAAGAGGGCGGCGAGCTGGCCGTCGAGGTCGCGCACGAGCTCCGGGTCGAGGGGGAGCGACGCGGGGTAGGGCGCCTTCACGTTCGCGCGCTGGACGAGCGAGCCGAGGACGCGCGCGAGCACGACGACGACGAGGTCGTCGGACAGCCGCATCGTGCGCGCGCGGGCGCTCGCCTCGCTCTGGGCGATCTCGCCGAGGACGCCGCGGTAGGTGGAGAGGAGCTCCGCGGCGCGGGGGACCCGGCTCGTCACCGCGTCGAGCCCCGGCCGCGCCCCGATCTCGAGCTGCTCCTTCGGGGCGGCGTAGAGGAGCCCGAAATCGTGGACGAGGAAGAACGGGAGGTTCAGGCCCAGGCGCGCAAGGTCGCGATACCAGCGGACTGCCCGGACGATCATCATCGGCGTCGCCGCGCGGACGGCCGAAAGAGCCAGCCCCCCGAGCGGCCCGGCGACGACCGGGTCTTTCGCATGTGCAGCCGAGACGGGCATCGCGGACGATGGTACGCTCGGCCCGCGGTGAGGGGAGCATGAAGATCAAAGCATCTTGGCTGGTATCGGCATTCGCGGTCACGGGCCTGCTCGTGGCGGTCGTCAACGGCTGCGGCGACGACGACGACGACGACATCTCGTCGCGCGTCGCGAGCAAGGGGGAGGCCTGCGAGTCGACGCGCGACTGCGCGCCGGGCCTGGCCTGCGTGCCCAACGCGACGACGACGAGCGGCGGCGGCGGCAGCCTCTCGCTCGGCGGCATCTGCGTCGTCGGCGTCTTCAACGTGGCGCCCACCGGCAAGGAGTGCGTCATCACCGAGTGCGCGACGGCGGCCGATTGCTGCGCGCAGCTCTCGCCGACGTGCGAGGCGTTCAAGCGCTCCTGCGACTCCGCGATCGACGCGGGATTCCCGGAGTCCAGCAGCTGCACGCAGTTCATCGAGACCTGCCAGTGCGACGAGACCACGCGCGCGTGCGAGAACGATCGCTGCGTGACGAAGTGCACCGACGACGACTTCTGCCAGCGCACGAACCCGTCGCGCCCCAAGTGCGTCGGCGGCAAGTGCGGCCAGTGCACGAGCGACACCGAGTGCAAGGCGATCAACGACAAGTACGCGTGCGTGAACTCGGTCTGCGAGCCGCCCTGCCAGACCGACGGCGACTGCCCCGGGTTCGAGCGCTGCGTCGCGGGGAAGTGCATCGCCGGCGGCTGCCAGAACGATCGCGAGTGCATCTACTCGACCCGCAACGTCGAGGCGAAGTGCGGGACCGACGCCAAGTGCACGATCCCGTGCCAGACCGACCTCGAGTGCGGCAACCCGCGGGGCTACAATTTCTTCTCGTGCATCGGCAACCAGTGCGTCCACACCGGCTGCAGCTCGGACAAGGACTGCGCGTTCTTCTTCGGCCTCACGAGCACCGGCGGCGGCACGACGTCGTCGGGCGCCCTACCCGGCCGCGGCCTCAACGAGCACGTCTACTGCCGCGAAAAAGACACCCCCGGCGCCACCGTAGGCAACCCCCAGCGCTAAGCCGCCCGCCCGGCCCCCAGCGCTAAGCCGCCGGACGGGCGCGCCCCCTCTCGGGGTCCGGGGCGCCGGAGCGCGCCCCGCGCGCGGAGGGCCCCGGCGGGAGAGCTCGAGAGGGCAGAGCCCTCTCGAACAAGAAAGGGCCCCGGCGGGAGAGCTCGAGAGGGCAGAGCCCTCTCGAACAAGAAAGACTAGAAACGACTGGCCCGATGGATCGCTGCGTCCGTCGTGGTGGTCCAGAACACGTAGCTCGAGGTCGACGCGGCGCCGTTGAACTGGTTGCCGCTGCGGAAGGTCGTGCCCGTGCCGAGGGACACGAGGAAGATGCCGTTCAGGCCGGCGGCGATCCACGAGGTGCTGCTGTTCTGGTCCTGCGCGAGAGAAGAGAGCGTGCCGGTGGTCACCGTCGACTCGGTGACGGTCGCGCCCGCGGTCTTGCTCGTCGTCGTGAAGACGCCGTCGCCGAGCTCGCTCCACGCGAAGCCGAGGGAGCTCGATCGCACGTTCGTCATCGACGTGCGGCCGGTGATGATCGGCGTCGGGCTGGCGGCGCCGCCGTCCGGGTCGGTGAGCGGGAGCGACGCGATCCCCGTGCTCGACGCGCCCGCCCCGGTGTCGATCCAGATCGGGCCGAGCGCGCTCTCGACCATGATCTCGTTGCCGCCCGGGAGGTTCGAGCCGTAAAGGACGGTGGGCGCCGCGTAGACCGTGCCGACGGAGAGCCAGCGCACGATGCTCGTCGCCGTGCGGCAGTAGACGTTGCTCGACGTGTCGATCGCGAAGCCGCGGCACTGGCCGATCGTGCCGAGGTCGCCGACGAGGACGGGCTGCGTCGGGGTCGTCGCGCGGATCGCGTAGACGTTGTTGCCGTCCGTGTAGACGACGCCGCGAGGATGCACGCGGAAGCTCCCCAGCGTCGTGACGGTCGCGACCTTCAGCGCCGTCGCCGGGCCGATCGCGCTGTTGGGGCTCGCGCCGTACGCGATGACGCTGCTCGCGCCGAGGCTGTACGCCCAGTAGAGGCCGTTGTTCGACGTGATGCCGAGGCCGCGCGCGTTCGTCGCGGTCAGGTCCGGCGCCTCGTAGAAGACCTCGTCCGCGCCCGCGTCGAACCCCGCGTCGAAGGTCGGGAGCTCCGCTTCGAACGTCGCCGTCACCTTGTACGCGAGCGGCACGCGCCGGAACGCCCCGCAGTTGGCCTCCTGCCCGGGCGGTGACGTGCCGTCGGTCTCGCCGAACGGGAGCGTGATCTGGGGATCGCTCGTGCTCACCGCCGGCACCGTCGCCAGCCGCGTGACCGGGTTGCAGCCCTCCGGTCCGCGCCCGCGCGCGCCGAGGTTCGTGGGCTCGAACGACCAACCGAGGAACTTCACGCCCGCGGTCGGCGTGGCGTTGAGCTGGATGCCGCCCGTCGCGCCGTCCGCCGCGTTGTCGGGGAAGACGTACTTCGCGAAGCAGGCGCCGGTCGGGCAGTCGATGCCGCGCGTCCCGCTGTGGACGCGGCCGCGGCCGACGACGGTGACGGTCACCTCCGCGCCCCAGGTGCCACCCGGGTCCAGGTTCACGCGTGCGCCGCTCGGGGCGTCATCGTCGCCGCACCCGATGTACGCGAGCGCCGCGACGGGCGCGAGCGCCAGGGTCGCGGCATAAGGAAGGCGCCGCACGAAGCGGCGGTCGGATCGATCGGTCATGCGCCCCACCTCCGGAATCGCGCCGAGTGTACCATGGCGAAATGTCACTCGAGCTAGTCGTTACGGCCGTCGGTCCCGATCGTCCCGGCCTCGCCTCCGAGTTCACGGGGCAGGTCCACGCCGCCGGCGCGAACCTGGCCGACACGCGGATGGTCAATCTTCGCGGTCAGTTCGCGATGTTGGCGCTCGTCCAGGGGACCGCCGAGGTCCTCGCCGACGTGAAGAAGCGCCTCGCCGAGGCCGGCCCGAAGAGCGGCCTCACGGTCGACTTCCACGATCCGGCGCCGAAAGAGGGCGGCGACGCGGCCGGGCCCAAGGAGGGCGTCCCGTTCCGGCTCAAGACCTACTCGATGGACCAACCCGGCATCGTCCATCGCGTCACGTCGTACCTCCGCGAGCACCACATCAACGTGGAGGAGCTCGAGACGCGCCTCGAGTCCGCGCCGTTCATGGGGACGCCGGTGTTCACGATGGAGATCGTGATGCTCGTCCCGAAGAGCGTGAGCGTGAAGAAGCTCCGTCACGAGCTCGAGGAGCTCGGCGACTCGCTGAATTGCGACGTGGACATCGATCCGGTGTAGCTACTCCGCGGCGTAGTCCTCGATCGGCGGGCAGGAGCAGATCAGCTTGCGGTCGCCGAGCGCGTTGTTCAGGCGCGAGACCGCGGGCCAGAACTTGCGGTCGCGCGTCCACGGGGCGGGGTAGGCGGCCTTCTCGCGCGAGTACGGGTGGCTCCACTCGTCGGCGACGCACGCCTCGATCGTGTGCGGCGCGTGCTTGAGCGGGTTGTCGTCGCGCGAGGCCTTGCCGTCCTCGATCTCGCGGATCTCCTCGCGGATCGCGATCATCGCGTCGCAGAAGCGATCGAGCTCCTCGAGCGACTCGCTCTCGGTGGGCTCGACCATGAGCGTGCCCGGGATCGGGAAGCTCATCGTCGGCGCGTGGAAGCCGTAGTCGGCGAGCCGCTTCGCGACGTCGTCGACCTCGATCCCCGCCGTGCGCTTGAACGGCCGCACGTCGAGGATGCACTCGTGCGCGACGCGCCCCTTCGTGCCGACGTACACGATCGGGAAGTGCGGCCCGAGGCGATGCGCGACGTAGTTCGCGTTGAGGATCGCTACGCGCGTCGCCTGGGTGAGGCCCCAGCCGCCCATCATCTGGATGTACGCCCACGAGATGAGGAGGATGCTCGCCGACGACCACGGCGCGGCCGCGATCGGCCCGACCGCGTCGGGGCCCGGCGGCTCGATGACGGGCTTCGCCGGGAGGTAGCTCGCGAGGTGCTTCGCGACCGCGATCGGGCCCATGCCCGGGCCGCCGCCGCCGTGCGGGATGCAGAACGTCTTGTGCAGGTTGAGGTGCACGACGTCCGCGCCGATGTCGCCCGGGCGGCAGAGGCCGACCTGCGCGTTCATGTTCGCGCCGTCCATGTACACCTGGCCGCCGTGCTCGTGGACGATGGAGCAGATCTTCTTGATCTCCTCCTCGAACACGCCGTGCGTCGACGGGTAGGTGACCTGGATCGCGGCGAGGTTCGCGGCGTGCTCCTTCGCGCGCGCCTCGAGGTCGGCGACGTCGATGTTGCCGTTCGCGTCGGTCTTCACGACGACGACCTGGAAGCCGGCCATCACCGCGGAGGCGGGGTTCGTGCCGTGCGCGGAGGCGGGGATGAGGCACACGTCGCGGTGGCCCTGCCCCTTCTTCTGGTGGTGCTTCTTGATGACGAGGAGGCCGGAGTACTCGCCCTGCGCGCCGGCGTTCGGCTGGAGCGACACCGCCGGGAGGCCGGTGATCTCGGCGAGCGCGCCTTCCATCTCCTTGAAGATCTGGGCGTAGCCCTGCGCCTGCGCCACTGGCGCGAACGGGTGGAGGCCGTTCCACCAGCGATCGGTGATCGGCATCATCTCCGCGGTCGCGTTCAGCTTCATCGTGCACGAGCCGAGCGGGATCATCGAGTGGGTGAGGGAGAGGTCGCGGCTCTCGAGCTTCCGCATGTAGCGGAGCATCTCGGTCTCGGAGTGGTGCGCGTGGAAGATCGGGTGGGTGAGGTACTCGCTCTTGCGCTCGAGCGCCTTCGGGATCGCGCGGTGGAACATCTCCGCGACGGTCTCGAACTCCTCCGCGACCTTGCCTTGCGAGAACACGTCGGTGAGCTCGCCGATGTCGCGGAGCGACGTCGTCTCGTCGAGCGCGACGCACACGCTCGTCGGCGAGAGCCGGCGCAGGTTCAGCTTCTTCTCGTCCGCCGTTTTGAGCCACGCCGCGACCGCGGCCTCGGTGCCGTCGACGCGGATCGTGTCGAAGAAGGCGTCGTGCACGATCTTCGCGTCGAGCTTGCCGACCGCCTCGCGCAGCGTCGCGGCGAGGGCGTGGACGCGCTCCGCGATCGCGCGGATGCCCTTCGGCCCGTGGTAGACCGCGTACATGCTCGCGACGACGGCGAGCAGCGCCTGCGCGGTGCAGATGTTCGACGTCGCGCGCTCGCGGCGGATGTGCTGCTCGCGCGTCTGGAGCGCCATCCGGAACGCCTGCTTGCCGCGCGCGTCCTCGCTCACGCCGATGATGCGGCCGGGGAGCTTGCGCACGAACTCGTTCTTGCACGCGAAGTACGCGGCGTGCGGGCCGCCGTAGCCGAGCGGCACGCCGAAGCGCTGCGTCGTGCCGATCGCGACGTCGGCGCCGAGCTCGCCCGGCGGCGTGAGCACCGCGAGCGCGAGGATGTCGGCCGCCATCACGAAGAGCGCGTCCGCGGCGTGGACCTTCTCGCCGAAGGGACGGTAATCGACGATCGCGCCTTCGGTGTCGGGGTACTGCACGAGCGCGCCGAAGACGCCGGAGAGGTCGGCGCTCGCGTGATCGCCGACGCGCACCTCGATGCCGAGCGCGGTCGCGCGCGTGGTGACGACGTCGATCGTCTGCGGGTGGCAGCGGTTCGAGACGAAGAAGACCTTCTTGCCGTCGCCGCCCTTCTGCTCGTGGGCGAGGTGCATCGCCTCCGCCGCCGCGGTCGCCTCGTCGAGGAGCGACGCGTTCGTGACGGGGAGACCGGTGAGGTCGATCACCATCGTCTGGAAGTTGAGGAGCGCCTCGAGGCGGCCCTGCGCGATCTCGGCCTGGTACGGCGTGTACTGCGTGTACCAGCCGGGGTTCTGCAGCACGTTCCGGAGGATGACCGGTGGCGTGATGCAGTCGTGGTACCCCATGCCGATGTACGAGCGGCGGACCTCGTTCTTCTGACCGAGCGTGCGCGCGCGCTCGAGCAGCGTCGCCTCCGTCATGCCGGGCCCGAGGTCGAGCGCGCGCGCGAGGCGGATCGACTTCGGCACCGTCTCGCCGACGAGGGCGTCGAGCGACGTCACGCCCATCGCTTTGAGCATCTTCGCCTGGTCCTCGGAGGAGGGGCCGATGTGGCGGCGAACGAACGTATCCGGATGCTCGAGAGGCATCGTCATGGCGGCACCTCAGTTGCTGAGCTGGCCCGGGGTGACGCCTTCTGCGTCGCCGCCGATCGACTTGAGGTCGGGGGGCATGCGGAGCTGCTTCACGTTCTTCCAGCTCGAGCCGGTCTCGTTGTCGTTGAGCCCGAACTCGCCGTCGAGCTCGCCGATGTTCTCCTTGTTGACCTTGTAGACGAAGTAGCCCTTGCCGTGCGTCGTCGCGCTCGCGCCGACCATCCCGATCTTGTGCTCCTTCCACGTGTAGTGGAGGACGTTGCCGGTGATGGTGCCGGAGAGCTCGCCCCAGTAGCTGTGGTCGGTGCGCTTCCAGCGCGCGACGACGTTCGAGCCCTCTTCCCGCATGTGGAGGTACCCGAAGACCGGATGGTAGTAGACGCCGGTCCACGTCTCGCCTTCGGGCATCGGACCCGCCGCCACCTTCGCGGTCTTGGCTTCCGAGCCGTCACCACATCCAGCGGCGCCCACGGCGAGGGACGTAAAACAAACAGCGAGGCAGATCGAGCGAAGGGAGAAGAGGCTCATCGAGCCCCCACCTTATCAAAACTCAGCTCTCAACGTCGGGGCTTCGCCCCGACACCCCACCCCAGACACGGCCCTCGCGCTGCGCGCTCGGGTCGCTGCGCGACCGCTTGCGCGGCCGCTTCTGGGGCCCCTCGTGAGGTCCCGCATCAGAGCCCTAGCACGTAGCTCCAGCGGCGCTTGGCGGCGAGGTCGGTGAGGATCAGCGTCGGGCCGGTCGCGGAGAACGAGTATTGCTCCGCGGTCGTGGTCGGGCAGGTGAGCGTGATGGTCGTGTTCGGCGCGATGGTCGCGAGGCTGCCGCGTGCGCGCGTCTCCTGCGGCGTCCCCGACTGCGCGCCGATCTGGAGCACGCGCTCGAAGGTGGTCCCGCCGGCGCTGACGCGGATCGTCCCGCGGTACGTCGTGCCGGTCGGGCCCGGCAGGCCGGAGCCGCCGACGAGGACCTGCGCGCCCTCGAGGTTGTAGATGCCGTCCGCGATCGTGCCGCCGTTGCCGGGGAGCGGATCGTCGGCGACGGCGTTCTCGTCGACGAGGACGCCCGTGAGCTCGAGGTCCGTGCACGTGCCCGCGTCGTCGTCGTCGCCGCTGCCGCCCGAGGAGCCGTCGCCTTGCCCGACGCCGCTTCCGCTGGGCGGGAGCGGCTGGTCCGTCCCAGGATCTCCCGCCGGCGGCGGCAACACCCGCTCCTCCTTGCACGCAAAGAGCGACACGCCAAGCGCGGCGACGACGAGGATCCTCCGAACCATCCTTCGACCATAGGCCCGCTCCGTGCCCTGGCCAAGAAGCGCGCCCCGGGTCTATCGTCCGGGTTCCGTGAACGATCGCCGCATCCTCGACCCGGTGCTGCTCGCGAGCGACGTGCGCGTCGACGAGGACGGCGTCCCCGGGTGCGAGGGGCTCTCGTTCCGGACCAAAGGCGAGCACGTCCTCGTCCTCGGAGCGCCGCGCGCGCTGTTCCTCGCCGCGGTGGGGCTCCGTCCCGTCGTCCGCGGCGCGCTCACGGTGCGCGGCGTCGCGGCGGACGAGGCGGTGGGCTACGGGCTCATCGCCGGCGCCGCGCTCGATCCGCCGCTGCCGCCGCGCTGGACGGTGCACGAATACGTCGAGTGGAGCGCGCGGCTCTCCGGCGCGCCGCCGGCGGAGGCGAAGAGCGTCGCCGCCGGCGCGATCGCGCGGCTCAAGCTCGAGCCGATGGCGAAGACGCGGCTCTCCATGCTCGTCCCCCACGCGCGGCGCGCGACCGTCGTCGCCGCCGCGCTCGCGGCGAGCACGGAGATCGTCGCGCTCGAAGACCCGCTCGGCGGGCTGCCGGAGGAGGTCGCCGCGTCGTACGGCGCGGTGCTGCTCGAGGCGCTGGCCGATCGCGCGTGGCTCGTCTTCGCGCCGCGCATCGCGCTCACGTCGCCGTTCGCGCGCGCGGCCGAGGACGCGCTCGTGCTCTCGGCGACGCGCGTCGACGGGCAAGGCCCACCCGCGGAGCTCGCGAGCACGCCGGCTCCAGGCAAGACGGAGCACCAAGCGCTTCGCTGGATCGCGCGGCTCGACGGCGCGCTCGAGCCCGTCCGCGAAGCGCTCGCGGCGCGCGGGTCGTCGCTCGAGGAGCAGGGCGCGCACGTGCTGCTCGATCTCGCGGCGGGGACGACGACGAGCGAGCTCGCCGCGATCTGCGCCGCGGCCGACGTCGCGATCCTCGAGCTCATGCCCGTCTCTCGTCCGATCGCGCGCGCTTTCCTGTAGCATCGCGCGCGATGAACAAAGACGACGCGGAGGTCTTCTCGCGTTCGAGCGAACAGCTGGGGCGGCCGCAGCTCGGCGGCGGGCGGCTCGGCACGTACACGGTCCTCGGCGCCGCGACGGGGATCGTCCCGCTGCCGTGGGTCCCCGACGCGATCGGCCGCCGGATCCGCGGCGCGCTGGTCCACGACCTCACCGCGCGCCACGGTCTCTCGATCACGCCCGAGGCGCGCAAGGTGCTCGTCGAAGGGGAGAAGCAGGAGGGCGCGCGGCGGTACCTCGATCAGGGGATCAAGTTCGCGGCGGCGCAGGTGCTCGCGCGGATCGGTCCGTTCGGCGCGATCAGCCCCGTCCGCGGCGCGCTCCAGACCTTCGTCCTCGGGCACCTCCTCCAGCGCTACCTCGACGGCGCGCGTCGCGAGCGCGCGGTGCGGATCGAGTTCGAGGAGGCCCGCGCGCTGCGGGAGGCGATCGACGCCGCGCTCGTCCTCGCGCTCACGACCGACGGCCAGGGCAAGGACCGCCCCGCGTTCGCGCCGGAGGACCTCCGCGACGGCACGACCCAGGTCATCGACGGCGTCCTCATCTCGATCGCGAGCGCGCCGGGCTGGCTCCTCCGCCGCCTCGACGCCGCGTTCGACGAGGTGCTGCCGCACCATGTCCGCCGCTGAGCGCGCGGCGATCCGCAAGGCGAAGCGGATCGTCGTCAAGATCGGCTCGAGCACGCTCGCGCGCGACGAGGACGCGCACGCCCGCCTCGCGCGCGCGATCCGCGGGCTCATGGACGAGAAGAAGAGCGTCGTCCTCGTGTCGAGCGGCGCGATCGCGCTCGGCGCGAAGAAGCTCGGCTACCGCGGGCGCCCGAAGGAGATGGCGAAGCTGCAGGCGGCTGCGTCGGCGGGGCAGAGCCTGCTCATGCGCGCCTACGAGGAGGCCTTCGCGAGGGAGGGGCTCGCGGCGGCGCAGGTGCTCCTCACCCACGCCGACCTCGCCGATCGCGCGCGCGCGAACAACGCGCGGGCCGCGCTCTCCGCGCTGCTCGACGCGCGCTGCGTCCCGATCTTGAACGAGAACGACGCGGTCGCGATCGAGGAGATCAAGTTCGGCGACAACGACGAGCTCTCCGCGATGGTGACGCCGCTCGTCGCCGCCGACGTGCTCGTCCTCCTCTCCGACGTGCCCGGTCTCCTCGACGCGCACGGCGAGCGCGTGCGTGTCGTGCACGACGTCGCGGCGGAGGCGCTGCCGCTCGTGCGCGCGAAGAAGAGCAGCGCCGGGACGGGGGGGATGGCGAGCAAGATCGAAGCCGCGCGGCGCGCGACGCTCGCGGGCGCGCACGTCGTCATCGCGGACGCGGGGAAGCGCGACGTGCTCGAGCGCATCCTCGCGGGGGAGGACGAGGGCACGCTCTTCGTCGCCGCGACGCGCCGCCTGCCGGCGAAGAAGCACTGGATCGCGTTCACGCTCCGCGCGCGCGGCGACGTCTGGCTCGACGACGGCGCCGCCCGCGCCGTGCGCGACAAGGGCACGAGCATCCTCGCCGTCGGCGTCGCCGGCGTCCGCGGCGACTTCCGCGCCGGCGACTCCGTCCGCGTCCTCGCCCCCGACGGCGCCGAGATCGGCCGCGGCCTCGCGGGCGTCTCCGCGACCGACGCCGTCCTCGTCGCGGGAAAGAAGACCGAGACCGTCCTCGTGCATCGCGACGACCTCGTCGTCTGGTAGCGCTACGATGGGGACGTGGACCTGAACGAGGAGCAGAAGGCCGCGCTCGACGCGTTCTGCGCGCGCGTGCGAGCGGCGTTCGGCGCGCGCGTCGTGTCGATCACGCTCTTCGGCTCCCGCGCGCGCGGCGACGCCCACGCCGACTCCGACATCGACGTCTGCGTCGTCATCGACGGGCTCGACTGGCGCGAGAAGCACGAGGTCTACGGCATCGCCGGGGACGTCATCGACGACCACGACGTCGTGCTCTCGCCCTACGTCGTGAGCCGTGCACACATGGCACATCTCCACGCCCGCGAGCGCGCGATCGCGGCCGAGATCGCGCGCGACTCGACGAGGCGCGGGGGCTGGTCGCTGACGCCGACAGCTTCTCGGCGCAGGTGTTCGAGCTGCTCCGACGTGAGGGCTGGCTCGCGGCGTCAGGGGCCGTCTAGGTACGTCGCTCCCTCGTTGTAGCGCTCTCGGTCCTCGCACAGCGCCTTCACGTCGTCCTTCGTCTTGGGCTCGTCCCTGAAGCCGGCGTCGGGGCCGGCGTCGGAGACGTCGTAGTACCAGTCGAAGACCTCGGAGCCGTCGTCGTTGTCCTTGTGGAGCTTGCATCCCGCGATGATCCGGTCGCGCGGGCAGCGGCCCTCGGTGCCGTTCGCGGCGAACTTCTCGATGCAGTCGTCCTTCACCTGGCTCACCGCGACGGTGTCGATGACCTCCTGGCAGAACGGGGCCGGCTCCTTGCCCGTGCGGCGATCGCACGCGACGTCGTCGGTCTGACCCACCACGTCGCCGAGCATGTTCGCGATCGCGCCGGCGATCTTGCAGCCGCCGAGCAGGAGGACGATCAGGACCACGACGAGCCGGCGCACGCCGTGCTCTTAGCAGGTCACGTCGGTTCGGAAAGCGCCTCGCGCAGGAAGCTGTTCAACACCTCCTCGAAGCTCTCGTCGCCGGTCTTCTGGATGAGGACCTGGATCTGCTTCCGGATCGTGTCGGCCTTGACCCCGCGGAGGACCGGGATGTCCTCCCGCGGGACGCCGCGGACCCCGAGCATGAGGAGCTCGACCTCGCTGCTCGTGAGGTTGTGGGCCCGCGTCCACCGGTCGAGCGTGACCGCGATGCGGCGGTCGCCGGCGTGGCGGCGGGCGCGCGTCTCCTCGACGTGCACCCGGAGCTGCTCCGTCTCGAACGGCTTGAGGAGGTAGCGAACGCCGAGCTCGTGCGCCTTCGAGACGACGGCGTGGTCGGAGAGGCCCGTGAGCACGAGCACCCAGATCGCCGGCCACTTCTGGCGCGCGAGCGGGATCAGGTCGAGACCCGAGCCGTCCGGGAGGCCGACGTCGACGATGAGTGAGTCGAAGCGCCGCGTGGCGAGCGCCGTGCGCGCGGTCGCGAGGTTGCCGACCGCCTCGACGTGGCCGTGGCTCGCGAGCGCACGGACGAGCGCGTCCCTCACCACGACGACGTCTTCGACGACGAGGAAGGCGAGCGAGTCGCCGTCGCGGTCCGTGCCCATACGCTCAACTCATCTCACGGCCCAAAGGCGCACGTCTTTACCCCTAGGGGTAATGCGCAACCGGTCGAAAGCGTGTATGGAAGGGGATCGTGCCCAGGGAACCGCTACGATTTTGGCGGTTCGGGGTCGCGAACCTCAATTCGCCGGCGCGGGCGATTCTGGTCCGCGCGCGCCGGGGGCCTTGTCGAGGTTGGTCGGATCGGACTCGCGCGCGACCGTGCTCGAGGCCTGCGTCACGAAGTCGGGGAGGAGCCCGGTGTCGATCGGCCGTCCGCTGACGGAGCCGTGACACTGCGCGCAGATCGCGTCGAACAGGCCGGCGCGGAAGCCCTGCCGGACGACCTCGCCGGGAGAAAACACGATCGCCTCGCGCTGCGTCCGGGGGAGGTTCCGCTCGCGGGAGAGCTTCGTCTCGGGGAGCCCGAGCACGAGCGGGAGCCCGCCCGGCACGCGGAAGCGCGCCGATCCGTCGCCGTAGACCGGGACCGAGCCGAGCTCGCGGCGGCGGGCGTACGCGGTGCCGAAGGCGTCCGTGAACGCGAACGCCCCCGCTTTCTCGATCGCGTCGACCTCGAGCGGGGGAGGGAGGTCCTCGTAGACGGTGAACGACGTGACGTCCCGATCGACGAGGCGGCCGGTCGGGGTGTTCTGGAAGAGGAGCGAGGCGAGGAGCGGGAAGTCGAGGACGTGCACGTCCGCGTACGCGAAGCCGGGCTGGATCTCGGTGCTGCCGTTCGGCTCGTCGAGCGACGACTCGAAGGTCGGCCGCGGCATGCGCGGGTAGACCGCGACCGCGTCGACCTCGGCGCTGCCGGGCTCGCCGAACAGCTTCGTCTTCACGCCCGTCGTCGTCGCCATCACGTACACGTCGAGGTCGTCGCCGGCGCCGTAGCTCACGAGGAGCGAGGTGCTCGGGAGCGGCGCGGGCGATGCGTAGCGCGCGTTGACGTCCGGATCGGGGAACCGCAGCGAGCGGAGGAAGAAGTTGGGGCTCGGCGACGTCGGCGCGGCGGGATCGATCGCGGACGGATCGATCGGGTAGTCGGCTGGGTTCGCGCTCGTGAAGTCGATCCCGATCGAGCGGTTGAAGACGCCGAGGCGCCCCGCGGCGGACCCGTTCTGCGGCGAGAAGATGGTCGCGAAGTCGCGGTCCGCGAGCTCCACCACCTGCGTCGCCTCGGGGAAGCCGATCGAGCCGCGCTGCGCGAAGAGCGGGTGGTAGTCGCCGGTGTCCAGGTTGATGCGGCGGAGCGCGAGCTGGTAGAAATTCGGCGCCCGCTTCTCGGCGGTGAAGATCAAGCGGCCGTCGGCCATGAAGGACGGCTGGCGCTCGAGGTCGAGCAGGAACGTGAGCTGCTTCACGTGCGCCTGCGCGGGCGCGGCGGGATCGGGCTCGAGCACGTAGAGGTTCGCGTTCGGCTTCGTCGGATCGGCCGGCGTGCGCTGCGGGCCCTCGTAGTCGTACGGCGCTGCGCCCGCGACGAGCACGTTGCCGCGCGTCGACGCGAACACGATCCGCGTGAAGCCTCCGTCGGGCGGCGCGTAGGTCGGATCGAAGTTGTGGACGAGGAGCCCGTTCGCCGTCGGCGGCGTCGTGTTGATCCCGCTGTGCTTCGCGCAGCCCGAGCCGTCGGCGTTCATCTCGTAGACCGCGAGCGGCTCCGCGGCGGAGGCGCGCGCCGCGAACGCGATGCGGGTCGCGTCCCAGGAGACCTGCGGCCGGCGGATGTCGGCGGTGGCGGGGTCGAGGCCGCAGCCCGCGGTGAGCGACGTGTCCGCGCCGTCCGCGACGAGCGCGCCGTTCTCGAGCCGCGCCCCGATCCGGCGGAGGTCGGCCCCCGGCGCGTAGACGTCGAAGTCCTGCGCGCGCTTCACGCTCCCGAGCGGGCGGCGCACGTAGACGATCGCGCTGAGCGGCGCGAGGTTCCGCGCCGCGCGCTCGCGCCGGAGCCACTCGAGCATCACGCAGTAGGCGGGGATCTGGTCGATGTCGCCGTTGTCGTAGTCGTGGTTCGCGTCGTCGCAGAGCTTCGGGCTCGCGCGCTCGTCGCCGAAGTCCTCGAGGAGCGGGCCGCCGCGGTGGGTGATGCCCTGCGGCTCTCCGCAGCCCGCCACGCCGCAGACCTCGGGGCGATAGAGGTTCTTCCGCACCATGCGGCTCGCGGCGGGGTCCTCGCTCTCGACCGCCATCTGCACGAGGGACAGCTCGTAGTTCTGCCGCGTCGCGGAGAGCGAGAAGCTGCCGCCCGAGCCGCCGTGGAGACGGAAGTCGTGGAACATCGACGCGGAGTGGCACTGCACCATCATGCAGCCCTTCTTCACGAGGATCGGCTGCACCTTGTGCGCGAAGAACACGAACGGCGGATCGGTCGGCGCGCCGCGCGGTGGACCGTGCGCGCCCGCCCACTGCGCGAGCGCCTGGTAGTTGGGATCGCTCGGCGAGCCGAAGATCGGCCCGCCCTCGTGGTACGCGCCGCCCTGCTCCGGCGCGAGCGGCCGGCGGAGGAGCTCGCTCTCCTCCGCGCTCTGCGCGAGGTACTCCTGCGCCGCGAAGTAGTTCCAGCGGAGGCCCTCCGGCGTCGTCCCGCACGTGAAGTAGAGGGCGTTCGACGAGGTGCCGTGGCAGTTCCCCGCCGCGCACGTCGTCGCGCTCGCGACGTTCGTGCCGGCGATGATCGGGTTCACGAGGTCGCGGAAGACGGCGAAGTCCGGCTCGGCGGGGTCCTGCGAGAGATCGAAGTCGCCGCGCGCGGGGACGACGTTCGTGCACGGCTGGCGCTTGATGCTGGACGGCGGCACGCCGGTGTTGTTCTCCGTCGCCCCGTTCTGGATCCAGCGGCGCAGCGTCTGGTACCCGGTCGCGGTCGGATCGAGGATCGAGCCGCCGGCGTGCTTGATGTCGGTCGTGATCTTCGCCGGGATGCCGTCGTAGGTGCGGACCTCGACCTCGAAGGGATCGACGTTCTTGAGGAGGAACGCGGGCTGTCCGTACGCGCCGTAGTCGACGAGGAGGTCACGCCGCTTGGCGACGTTCTCGTAGCTCGAGACGTCGAGGTTGCCGAACGCGTTGCCCTTCGCGTCGGCGACGTGGCAGCCCGCGCCCGTGTTCGTGCGAACGCACGACGTCGTGAGGATCGGGCTGATCGAGCGATCGAAATACGTCGACGGTTGCGGCTCTTTCGTCGTGCACGCAGCGACGGCGGCGGCGAGCAACGCCGCTGCCACGGGCAATCTCCAGCGAGTCACGGGAGCACGGTATCAGAGTCGGCGAAGAGCGATCGTGGCTTGGTCGCGGACGAGGTTGTTCGGATCGTTTCGGGATAGGTCGTCGAGGACGTCGCGCGCGCGCGGATCGTGGAGCGCGCCGAGCGAGTGCGCGGCGGCGTTGCGGACGTCGGGGTCGGCGTCGCGCGCCATCGTCGCGAGCGCGTCGAAGCCGTCCTTCACCCGCAGCGTGCCGAGCATCTCGGCGGCGTTGCGGCGGACCTTGCCGTCGGGATCGTTCGCGAGCCGCGCCATCGCCGCCGCCTCCGGGAACGAGTTGATCTTCCCCGCCGAGCGGATCGCGGCGAGCTTCACGCGCGGATCCGCGTCGCCGAGCGCCTGCGCGAGCGCGCCGCCGCCGGAGTCGTTGAGGCGTCCGAGCGCGGCCGCCGCCGACGCGCGGACGAGGCCGTCGGGATCGCTCTTCACCGCGTTCGCGCAGGCCTCGATGCCCGGCTGCGCGAGGAACTCGCCGAGCGCCTCCGCCGCGTACGCGCGCGTGATGGCGTCCTTCGATTGATCGCCCAGCGTCTTCAGCGTGGTCTCGTAGACCTGGCCCGGTCCGAACACGCCGAAGATGCGGCGGCGGAGCCACCAGGCCGCGATCTCGCGCGTGCGCGGGTTCGAGTTGTAGAGGAGCTCCGCGACGGACGGGATGCAGTCGGTGCACTCGACCTTCTCGCCGTGCTCGAGCGCCTCCCAGATCGCCATGTTGGAGTCGGCGCGCGCGGTGACCGACTTGATGCGGTCGGCGGTGGAGAGGCTCTCGATCTGATCGGGCGGGATGTTGCCGTAGATGGCCTTCGTGCCGCCGATCTCCTGCCCGTCTGCGGCGACCGCGTTCGGGTTGCGGACGAGCGAGCAGCAGGCGAGCGCGATGACGGCGAGGACGCCGGCGGCGCTGACGGGGTGGACGGTGACCTTGGCGTTCTTCTGGATACGCATCGCCGGCCTCCTCAGTACTTCCGCCCCGGTCCGACCGGGTCCGCGTCGAAGGGGGTGAACCCCGTGTTTTGGCGCGTGTAGTACTGCCCGCCGACGTCGATCGCGCGGATGATCGCGAGCCTTTCGTCGTCGGTCAGCGTGATGCCCTTGTCCTCCGGGTGCAGCGTGGGGTTGCCGTACGCGAAGCTGCCGTCCGCGGCCTTGACGTTCAGCTTCTTGATGAGCGCGGACTCGCGCGCGTTGTTGGGGATCGCCCACATCGGCGGGACGTCGCCGGTGCGGGTGGTGTTGCCCATCCCCATCTCCATCGTGGAGGGATAGAAGAGCGAGACGTACGAGCGCGTGTACGTGCCCGGCATGCGGTCGTAGACGACGGTGATCTCCGCGCTCGAGAGATCGAGGTAGGGGATGCGCTCCACGCGCGGGGTCGGATCGTTCGGCAGCGTCGTCGTCATGACGTACTCGCGACCGGCGAAGGGATCCTGCGCGCCGCCGTCGTGGCACTGGACGCACTTCGCGTCGAGGATGCCCTGGATCGTCTCCTTCGGCGCGTTCGGCAGCGCCGGGTAGCGATCGTTCGGCAGGAGCGCCCACGAGATCTCGGTGCGGTCCTTGACGTCGAAGACGAAGCGCTGCGCCTGGCGCTGCTCGGCGACGGTCGGGTTCGCGCCGACGGTGGGGAGGCCGACGCCGGAGCGCTGCTCGTGGCAGCCGATGCAGCGGCGGTCCTCGCCCGGCATGCCCTGGATCCACAGGCGCTGGTTTCGGATCGACATCCCGAACTTGTCGATCGGCTGGAGGTGGACCGGGATGTACGGCGGGATCTCCGCGAGCCAGCTGCCGTCGGGGTTCACGTCGGCCTCGCCGAGGATCGCGGCGCCTTCGTCCATCGTGAGCCCGAACATCGTGACGCCCTTCGCGCCTTCGCTCGAGAAGCCCTCGATGATGCGCACCTTCGTCGCGGCCTTGAGCGCCTCGCTCAGCGGCACGCCTTCGCCGAACTGGGCGCCCGCCACCGTCTCGTTGGTGAGGCTCGTCTGCTTCACGTCGACGGAGCCGATGCGCACCGGCGTCGTCGGATCGACGTTCGGCCCGATGAGGTCGCGGATGAGCGGCGGCTCGGTCCGCACGTACACCGCGACCGCGTTGAGGTCCCAGGTCGTGCGGTCGTTGTAAATGAGCTTGTTCCTCGTCGGCGACCGCTCGTCGAAGACGTAGATGCCGAAGTCCGGCGGCGTGACCGACTGCTCGGCGAGGTCGTTCACCGCGCCCTCCGCCCACGAGACGAGGATGCGTCCGTCCGGGAGCGGCGACGGCTCGCGGTAGCGGCCCGCGGGCGACGGCGCCATCGAGGTCGGAACGTCGGGCGTGAGGATCGTGTACTGGACGTTCTCCTCGTCGACGCAGGGGCGCGCGCCCTTGTCGAGGACCTTCACGTCCATGCAGACGGAGTCGGCGCGGTTCCGCGCGTCGATCTTCACGAGCGCGCCGGCGTGGATGGTGCGCTCGCGCGTCGTCGCGATGCCGACCATCACGTTCGGCTCGACCTCGCGGACGTTGAAGAGCGAGTTGGAGGGCTTCGCGTGCTGGCCCGCGAGGCCGACCATCTGCGTGCCGTCCGGGTTCGACGCGAAGAGCTTCACGTCGTTCACGCCGCCGAGGTGCTCCCAGCGCGAGTAGCCGATCTTGCCGTCGAAGCGCGTCCACGGCGAGACGGTGTGGGAGAGGTTCTGCGAGGCGAGGCGGCGATCGGCGTCGCCGCCGTCGGCGGAGATCGTCGCGAGCTGCGTGACGCGGCGGCCGTGGTTGTACTCGTCCGCGCGCGTGCCCATCGCGGTGTACATCTCGTTCGTGACGAACGCGATGCGCCCGCCCGCGAGGTAGATCGGGTTGATGTCGTCGTGCGCGCCGCCGGTGCGCTGATGGATCTCGAAGCGGCCGTTCGCGTCCGCGAGCTGCGCGGTGTAGATGTGGTAGTGATCGTCGGGGTCGCGCTTCATCGAGAAGACGACCTGCTTCGCGTCGAACGACACGTCGACGCCGTTGAAGTCGGCCTGCGGGAAGTCCGAGGTGATGACCTTCAGCGTGCCGTCGGGGCGCGGGGGCGAGAGGACGACGAGCTGACCGCCGGGGACGTAGCGGTCGTAGTCGAGCACCTGCCCGTTGCCGCCGGCGACGTCGACCTGCGGCCCGTTCGGTCCGACGGTGGTGTGCTGGCGCTTGACGAAGACGATCGCGGAGACGCCGGCTCCGGCGTCCGCGGTCCCGTCGGAGCTACAGCCTGCTGTGAGCGTCGGGCTAGCGGGGACGGCGCCGACGACGAGAGCGATGGCGGCAACGCGGGTCAGGTATCGCATGGCGAGCGACTCATCAGCACGAGTCGAGCCATCGCTTTCATTCCCACGAATGCTCGCGGTTCCGCTGCCTCCGCACGATCACGTGCATGCTGCAAGGGGCGTAGCGGCCCCTTTGCCTCGGGGCGTTCGCCCCCAAGTCGCGTGTGCGATGGTGAAGGGCGAGTTACTCGATGATGATGCGGATGGGGAGATGGTCGCTCACCGACGTATAGAACGTCGTGTTCTTCTTCGCGACGCGGCGGACGTCGAGCGTCCGCGCCGGCTTCGTGCCGGCCTTGAGGAGGCGCGAGTCGGCGGGGACGACCGCGTGGTCGTAGAGGTTCGACGTGATCTCGTTCTTCGAGTTGATCGTCGAGCCGGTGCCGACGGTGAGGTCGACGTAGCGCGGGAGCGCGTCCTTGAGCTCGCTCGGGGTGAGGTTGAAGTCGCCGAGGAGGAGGACGTCGGGCGACCCGGAGCGCGACGCCTTCATCGCGGCGAAGAGGTCGTCGGGCTTGCCGTTCCGATCGAGGTCGTCGTCGAGGAAGCTGACCTCGCGCCGGCGCTCGATCGGCGAGCCGAAGAGGGCGTGGTAAGCGCCGAGGACGAGCTCCTTCGAGCTCGCGTTCACCTTGAAGCACGCGTAGGCCGGCTCGCGGATGAAGACGTCCTGCGGGTCCTTCATGTAGCGCGGGGTCGCGAACCCGTTGCAGGGCGCGGCCGCGGACTTGCGGTAGATGAAGGCGTAGTACTCCGAGTTCGAGGTCGGCGGGTTCGGCACCGGCTGGCTCGTGATCGTGCCACCCCAGTACCGGGTCCCGAGCTTGGCCATCAGCGCGTCGAAGCCGCCGGTGTTGGTGCCGCTCTGGCTGATCGTGACCATGACCTCGGTGAGCGCGACGATGTCGCAGTTGTCACGGATCACGGTCGCGACCGCGTCGATGTCCTTCGGCTGGTTCTCGAAGTTGTTGCCGAGGCGGCGGACGTTCCAGCCGCACACCCGGCGCCCGCCCCCGGCGATGACGTCGGAGGTCGCCTCACCGATGTCCTCGGACTCGAGGTCGTCGTCCACGTCGTCGCCTTCGGCCGCGCACGCGACGAAGAGCAGGCTGGCGAGGATGAAGAGAAAGGTGAGGCGGGGCATGTTCCTATGGAGTGACGGGAGATCGAACTCCCTGCAACTTCCAATAGTTACACTGCGTACGATTGCGCGAATCGAGCGAACGCCGAGATCGCGTTTTCCCCGAGGATCTCGCACTTCGAGCCACCCACGATCCACGTGTGGGCGCCCTCCCGCTGTCGCAAGACGCGGCGGATTTACTTCAGGATCACGCGGATCGGGAGGTGATCGCTGACGCTCGTGTAGAACTTGTTCCCGGCGACGACGCCGCGGACGTCGAGCGTCTCCGCGGGCTTCGTCGCGGCGAGGAGGCGCGCGCCGGGCGGCACGAGCGCGTGGTCGTACTGGTTGTTCGTGATCTCGTTCGACTGGTTGATCGTCGAGCCGGTGTTCGTCGTGAGGTCGACGTAGCGCGGCAGCACCTCGGCGAGCTCGTTCGGCTTCAGGTTGAAGTCGCCGAGGAGGAGGACGTCGGGGTCGCCCGGCCGCGACGCCTTCATCGCCTCGAAGAGCTCGTCGGCGGTGCCGTCGCGATCGAGGTCGTCGTCGAGGAAACCGACCTCGCGCTTTCGCTCGGGGAGCGAGCCGAAGAGGGCGTGGTACGCGCCGAGGACGAGCTCGTGCGCGTGCGCCCGGAGCTTGAAGCAGCCCCACGCCGGCTCGCGGATGAACACGTCCTCCGGATCGCTCAGCGTCTGCACGCCGGTCCATCCCTCGCACTCGGACACCGCCGATTTGCGCCAGATGAACGCGTAGAACTCGGAGCTCGACGTCGGCGGATTGGGGACCGGATGGGCGGAGATGCTGCCGGCCCAGTAGCGGCTGCCGAGCTTCGCGAGGAGCTCGTCGAAGCCGCGGTGGTCGCTGCCCGCCGCCGCGATCGTGACCATGACCTCGGTGAGCGCGACGAGGTCGCAGTTCTCGCGGATCACCTTCGCGGTGGCGTCGATGTTCTTCGGCTCGTTGTTGAAGTTGTTGCCGAGCCGCCGGACGTTCCACGTGCACACGCGGCGCCCGGCGCCGACGACGTCTTGCTCGTCCGCGACGATGACGGGATCGTCGGCGTCGTCCGCGATCTCACCTTCGGGCGCGCACGCGCCGACGCCGACGGCGGCGATCAGGGAGAGGAGGAGGAACAGACGATGCAACATGACGGGCTTGGGACCGAGCTGACGGCGTACTCCGCGTTTCCGAATCGGCAACTTCAAACGCTTCTGCACACGCGCTCCTCGTGAGGCAGACCCTGAAATTCTCGGCGCTTTTGCCCCGTGAGTCGACAGGGATCCAGCCACTTGAGACGCAGTCGTAATGCCGGGGCCGTAAGTCTGCGTCGTCGCTGGATCGACGACGCGTCGCGTCCGGAGCGCCGATTTCAGCTTCGGAAACGCATCCGGGGGCCAGGCCATGGCCCGGGCCAGGCTACGGCTTCGGGGCGCCGGCGGTCTGGGAGAGCCACTCGGCGGCTTCGCGGACGGTGCGTTTGTCGCGATCGCGATCGACCATGAGCGTCGCCTCGCGCATCGCCTCGACGCGAATGGCCGACACGAGCGGCGAGAGCGCGGCGACGACCTCCGCGTCGTCCGCGAGCGCGGGGGACAGGAGCAGCACCGCGTCGTAGGGAGGGAGCGCGGGGACGGTGTCCTCGAGGACGACGAGGTCGTAGAGCGCGATGCGTCCGTCGCTGGAGAACGCGGCGATCGCGTCGACGTCGCCCTTCGCGATCGCGTCGTAGAGGAAGCTCGCGTCGAAGTTGACGAGGCGCGGGAACGCGAGGCCGTACGCGTCGCGGACGCGCCGCCACTCCGGGCGCTGGAAGAACTCGTAGTCGCCGCCCAGCGCGAGGCCCGGCGCGTGCGGCCTCAGATCGGCGATCGTCCGGACGCCGAGCGCGCTCGCACGCTCGCGGCGCATCGCGATCGCGTACGCGTTCTCGAAGCCGAGCGGGCCCAGCATGCGCGCGCCGTGCTTCGACGACAGCCACTCCGCGATCGCGGCGTTCACGCGCCAGCGCGGCGCCACGTCGGTGCGTCCGAGCACGTTCGCCCAGAGCGTGCCCGAGTAGTCGACGTAGACGCCGATCCGATCGGCCGTGAGCGCGTCGAACACGACCGACGATCCCAGGCTCGCTTTCTGCTCCACCTCGATCCCACGCGCGCGCAGCCTCTCTGCGATCAGCTCTGCCAGGATGTACTGCTCCGTGAACGTCTTCGCGCCCACCACGACCGGTCGCTTCACGCGGGGCGCCGCTCGTGATGTGCCCGGAGCCACCGCGCCGGACGTCGCGATCGGCGCGCTCGCGCTGCTGCGGGCGCCGAGCACGCCGACGACGAACACGGCGAGGAGCGCGGCGAAGGTCGCCGCCGCGCGGGGCCTCGATCGCGCGCGCGCGGCCGTCTCGAGCGAGGCGAGGAGCGCGTCGAGCACGAGCGCGAGCGCCGCCGCGGCGAGGCACCCGGCGAGGACCGCTCCCCAGTTGCGCGTCTGGAGGCCCGCGAAGATCAGGTTCCCGAGGCTGGGCTGTCCGACCGGCGTCGTGAGCGTCGCGGTGCCGATGACCCACGCCGTGCCGGTCCGGACGCCGGCGAGGATCACCGGCAGCGCGATCGGGAGCTCCACGAGGCGGAGGCGCTCGCGCGAGGACATGCCCACCGCGTCGGCCGCCTCGAGGACCTCGGCCGGCACGCCGTCGAGCCCCGCGACCGTGTTCCGGAGCACCGGCAGCAGGCTGTAGAGGATCAACGCCGACAGCGCGGGCCAGAAGCCGAACGTCCCGAGGAGCGGCACCATCAGCGCGAGCAGCGCGAGGCTCGGGATGGTCTGCACCACGCTCGCGAGGCCGAGCACGGCGGCGCGCCAGCGCGGCGACTTGCGGACGCCGATCGCGAGCGCGAGCCCCGCGAGCGTGCCGGCGCCGAGCGCGAGCCCCGCCACCGTGACGTGCGCGGCGAGGAGGGCTGGGAGCTCGGCGATCGCCTCCCGGAGCGGCGACGTCATCGCGCGCTCGAGCCCGCCGCGCTCGTGTCCGTCGCGCTCGTGTCCGTCGCGCGCAGCGACTCGAGGCGCGAGAGCTGCCGCATCGGGGTCGCGAGGAGCGCCTCGACGACGGGGTGCTCCGGCGACGCGATGAGCTCCGCCGGCGTCCCGAGCCGGACGATGCGGCCCTTCGAGAGGACGGCGACTCGATCGGCCATCGAGAGCGCCTCGCTCATGTCGTGCGTGACCATGACGGTCGTGAGGCGGAGTCGATCGTGGAGCCGCCGGTACTCGACCTGGAGCGCGTCGCGGCTCAGCGGATCGAGCGCCCCGAACGGCTCGTCGAGCAGCATGATGTGCGGCTCGAGCGCGAGAGCGCGCGCGAGGCCCACGCGCTGCTGCTGTCCGCCGGAGAGCATGTGCGGGTACCGCGCGCGATGATCCGCCGGCGCGAGCGCGACGAGCTCCAGGAGCTCGTCGACGCGCCGTTCGATCGCGTCCGCTTGCCAGCCCGAGAGGCGCGGCGCGACGCCGACGTTCTCGGCGATCGTCATGTGCGGGAAGAGCCCGAACCGCTGGAACACGTAGCCAATCGATCGCCGGAGCGCCGCGAGCGGGCGCGACGCGACCGGCTCGCCCGCGACGAGCACGCGCCCCGCCGAAGGCTCGACGAGGCGGTTGACCATCTTGAGCGCGGTCGTCTTTCCGCTTCCGCTCTCGCCGAGCATGACGAGCAGCTCGCCCTCGCGAACGACGAGGTCGAAGTCGCGAAGGATCGCGGCGTCGCCGTACGACTTGGCGATCGCTTCGAACCGGATCAAGGCTCCACGAGCATGTCCGGCGTGATCTCGTCGAGCTTGGTCGCGATGATCGCGGTGTACCAGAGCGGCTCGCCGCGAACGGACAAGCGATGCTGGTAGCGCTGCATCGACTCGATGCGCATGACGTTCCGCGCCGTCATCCGCCGGACGAGCTCCGAGAAGCCGTACGCGTACCGGGTGTCGAGGAAGTCCGCGCGGATGTTGAAGGCGACGAAGCCGCCGGCGGGGATCATCGACACGGCGTTGAAGTACGCGCGGGGCGGGATGTCGCCGAAGCCGAGCGCGGCCACGCACGTGATGCACGTCGGCGCGAACTTGGCGATGGCGGCGCGCGTCGCTGCGTCGAACTCCACGAGATCCGCGACGAGGTAGTCGTCGTAGACGTTCGGCCGATCGCGCTCCGCCGCCGTCTTTGCCTCCGGCAGGAGGTCGACGCCGAGGATGTGCTTGAAGCCGCGCGCGCGCAGCACCTCTCCCAGCATCCCGTTGCCGGCGCCGAGATCGAGCACGCGGTGCTCGGACGGCGTGCCGCTTTGCTCGAGGACGGTCGTCTCGAGCATCGAGGCGACGCGCTCGGGAGAGCAACATTTGAGCAGGCCGTAGAAGACGTGCTCGTAGAGGCCCGGCTTGCGGAAGATCGCGGCGTAGTTGTGGAACCGCAGGCGGTGCCACGAGCCTTCTTCCTCGAGCTCGCACCACTCCTCGTCTTGCTCGAGAGCTCTTGCGCCCGAGGGCAAACGAACGCGGTCCAACCACTCGGGGTGGAGCCGATTTGCAGAGTGTCGATGAGTCATCACACCCCGAACATGCCACGAACGAGCACCTATTTCGACGCTTAATGTCGCACGGTGACGAACCGTCGCAGCTCGAGCCCGTCCGTGGTCGAGCTCGAGCGCTCGCGCCGCTGCTACTTCGGGACCGTTCTCGTCGAGGCAGCTCGCCGAGCAGCCGTCGCCGCTCAGGTTGTTGCCGTCGTCGCACTGACCGCCTCGCGCTCCGACGCGCTCGCGCTCGCGACGATCTCGCCGATCTCGTCTTCGAGCCGTCGCCCCCGTTCGCCGTCGCCGCCCGTCAGCTGTGGTGGTCCTCGTCGTGGGCGAGGGGGTCGTCGGTCACGAGGCCGATGCTGCCGCCCATGCCGCCGCCGGCTCCCATGGCGCCGCCGCCGCCTCCTTTGCCGCCGCCGCGGGCTTCGTCTTTGCGGTCGCCGCGGGCGTTTGCGCCCGAGCCGGGGCGGGTGGGGCCTTGCGGGGGGATCGCGAGGTCCGGCGCGACGGGGGCGAGATCGAGCACGCCGCGGATGAAGTCGCGGAGAGAGACGACGAGCTCGGCGGTGTGCACCGGGCGGCCGGAGACGAGCTCGCGCGCGGCGTGCGTCGCGAGGCGGACCTGCTCTTCGGTGCCGAGCAGGATGACGTCGGAGAGCGCGCCCTCCACCGCGTCGCGAATGCGGCGGGAGCGATCGCTGCTCTTCCTCTCGTCGTCGACGTCAGGGGCTCCGCCCTGCACGCGCAGGTCCTTGAGGTGCGTCGGATCGACGCTGAGGTTCCCGGTGAAGGAGCCGCCCAGCGTCTTGTACGCGGCGATGAGCGTGCGGAGTCGCTCGTTGATCTGCCGGTTCTCGCGCTCGCGACGTTGCTGCACCGTCTGCAGAAGGACGAGGCGGATCCCCACCCCGACCAGCGCGAAGAGCGCCAGCCCGAAGAGCGTCGAGAGCAACGTCTGCCACGAGCTGAAGTCGAGATGGCGCATCGAGCACGCGTTCGAGCATCGTAGCATCCACGACGCGGCGCGATCCCTCCTGAGGGATCAGGCCGGGTGGCGGACCGCCGCCGGCGCTCCCGGCCCACCAGGTATCGCCGACATGCGTGCTGCCGCGCGCGAGGCGTCGCGCGAGAGGCGGCGCGAGCGCGGAGGCACGGGCATTGATGTGGCGCGCCCTCATGAAACGCGCAGCCGCTTTCCTTCTCCTCATCGCTTGCAACACCTCGCCGTCGGAAGAGCCGACCTCCACCCTCGCGCCCTCGACGCCCGCGGACACGTGCGACGAGGCGCGGTTCGCCGGCACGTTCGACTTCCCCGCCGCCGTGCATCGCGGCGACACGCCGTACTGCGAGGCCGTCGCGGATGGGTGGAACGAGACCGAGCGACCGCGCAGCCTCTCGTTCTGGCGCAACGCCGACGGGACCTGGTCGAGCGCCGACGTCGGCGAGCCCGAGGCCGGCGCCGCCGACTACACGCTCGACACGACGGCGTGCGCGCTGCGCTCCGTCGCGCCGAAGAGCGCCGAGCCGCGAGACCTCGTGGTCGCGGCTCCGGTCTCCGTCGTGACGACGGTGACGCTCACGCCCGGCGGCGTCGCGATGGAGCGCACGCAGAGCCACGCCGCCGCGTCGAGCCTCCCGGACCTGCTGTGCCGGATCCGAGCCGTGACCGAGGGCGTTACCCGAGCTTGAACTGCAGCGGCAAGAGCTCCGCGAGGTGGACCACCTTGCCGACCTCGCCGTCCTTCGCGCCGAGGCCGACGAGGGCGATCGGGAGGTCCTTCGTGAACTCGGCGAGGACCTGGCGGCAGATGCCGCACGGAGCGGCGGGCTGCTTGCCCTGCGTGACGACCGCGAGCGCGACCGGCTTCGACTCGCCCGCGGCGATCATCTGCATGACCGCGCCGCGCTCGGCGCAGATCGTCGCGCCGAAGGAGGCGTTCTCGACGTTGCAGCCCTCGAAGACCTTGCCGCTCTTCGTCCGCAGCGCGGCGCCGACCTTGTATTTCGAGTACGGCGCGTGCGCGTTCTTGCGGACCTTCTTCGCGCGCTGCACCAGCTCGTCGAGGATCGCCGCGTCCTTCTTCGAAGGCTGCTTCTTCTTCATGCGGCGCTCGCGAGGATCCAGCCGCGGAGGAGGCGCTTCAGGTCCTCGCGTCGCGCCTTCGCCGTCTCCTCGACCTCGGCGTGGTTCAGCTCCACCGGCGAGATGCCCGCGGCGAGGTTCGTGATGCAGGAGAGCGCCGCGCACGGCACGCGCATGTGGCGGAGCGCGATCACCTCCGGCACCGTGCTCATCCCCACCGCCTGCGCGCCGAGGACGCGAAACATGCGAATTTCTGCAGGTGTCTCGTAGGCGGGGCCGATGCCGCCCGCGTAGACGCCCTCGCGGAGCTGGATGTTCTCCTTCGCCGCGACGGCCGCGAGCTTCGCGCGCAGGTCCTTGTCGTACGCGTTCGTCATGTCGGGGAAGCGCGTGCCGAGCGACTCCTCGTTCGGGCCGAGGAGCGGATGCGGGTACATCATGTTGATGTGGTCGGTGATGACCATGAGGTCGCCCGGCGCCCAGCCGTCGGCGATGCCGCCCGCGGCGTTGGTGATCAGCACGCACTTCACGCCGAGGCGGGCCATCACGCGCACCCCGTGCACGACCTGCCAGACCGGGTGGCCCTCGTAGAGGTGCACGCGGCCCTGCATGCAGACGACCGGGACGTCGTCGACGCGGCCGAAGCAGAGGTTGCCGGCGTGGCCGATGACCTTCGGCGGCGGGATGTTCGGGATCTCCGCGTACGGGATCTTCTCGAGCTCCGTCAGCGAGTCGGCGAAGCTGCCGAGGCCGCTCCCCAGCACCACGCCGACCTTCGGGGCGACGTTGGTGCGCGCGCGAACGGCGGCGAGGGTCTCGTCGAGGCGCGCGACGATGTTCTGCTCCATGGGGAGCGAACCTATCACGGACGACTGTATTTGCGCGCGAGCGCGTCGCAGACGACGGCCGGCGCGTAGCGGCTCACGTCGCCGCCGTGGCTCGCGATCTCGCGCACGAGCGAGGCGCTCACGAAGCCGTGGCGCGTCCGCGTGGGGAGGAACACCGTGTCGATCCTCGGCTCGAGGTCCGCGTTCGCGTGCGCGATCTGGAGCTCGTATTCGAAGTCGGTCGTGACGCGGAGGCCGCGGACGATGACGCCGGCGCCCTTCTTCGCGCAGTACTGGATGAGGAGGCCGTCGAAGCTGTCGATCGCCACGTTCGGGAGGTGCGACGTGATCTGCTTCAGGAGATCGACGCGCTCGGCGTGCGTGAAGAGCGGGTGCTTCGTCGGGTGGACGCCGATCGCGACGATGACGTTCTCGAAGAGCGTCGCCGCGCGCTCGATGAGATCGAGGTGACCCAGCGTCGCGGGATCGAAGCTGCCCGCGTAGACGGCGATGCGCGCGCTCACTTCGCGGCGCCCTTGCTCTCGTTCGGCGGCGGCTTCGACGCGTTCGGCGGAGGCTTCGGCGCCGGGGCTGGAGCCGGCGCCGGCTCCGGGCTCGGCGGCGTGGCGGTCGGCGGCGCGAGCCGCGGCGTCTCGATCCTCGTCGGCGGGGCGGCGTTGTCGGGCGGCGGCTGCGGCGGGACCGCGCCGGCCGGCGGGGGCGGCGGCTCCGGCGCGCCGCCCATCACCGTGGGATCGAGCTCCATCCAGAGCCACTTGCCCTCGTCGGCGAAGGTCATCCGGAAGATGGAGAGGAGACCCGCGCCCGCGATGCCGCCGAAGTCGACGTCGAAGCTCGCCTTGTAGTCGCTCGTCGACGGGCCCGTCACGCCCGGGAACTGCGAGAGGTCGAGCTCGCCCAGCTTGAAGAACGGGAGCGGGCCCATCTTCCACGACGGCGGCGCGCCCGGCTCCGAGTGCCACGTCGAGATGTCGGCGCCCGAGCGCTTGAGCGTCGCCTCGTCGAGCGCCATCGGATAGAACGCCGACGAGTCGACGAAGAGGAGCGTCTGCCCCTCCGGCTTGTTCGACACCTGCGCGCGCAGCATCATCGCGCCGCCCTTCGCGTAGACGACGGGCATGCGGACCGCGGTCGGCGGCGCCGGCGGCTCGTTCTTGCGCACGACGAACTGCGAGCCGTGGCGATCGATCGTCGTGTGCATGCGGCGGAGGAGGTTCACGCCGAGGAGCGCCTTGATCGTCCCGCCGAGCTGGCGCGAGATCGCGGAGAGGTCGTAGGTGAGGGCGGGGACGTCCTTCACCTCGAAGTTCTCGCCGAAGCGGAGGTTGACCCAGGCGGGCTCCTTGCGGCTCGACGAGTCGATCATGACCTCGCCGAAGTTCGTCGCGACGAGCGCGAGGATGCGCTCGCCCTCGAGCTCGCACGGGACCACGAGCGCGGGACCGCCTTGCGGCATCTCGATCGCGGAGACGACCCCGCCCTCGAGCGCGAAGGGGTGCCGGCCGTGACCGCGGCGCGCGAGCTTCGCGACGTCGCGCGCCCACGGGTCCTTCACGAGCGGGTCGCGCAGCATGTCGTCGAGCTCGTCGGCGGCGCGCTCGATGTCGCCCGCGTACCAGAAGGCGCGGCCGCGCACGCCCTTCGCGTCGGCGCCCTCGAGGCCCTCGCTCTGCTTGATCGCCTCTTCGAACTCGAGCTTCGAGAGCGCGATGCGCGCGGCGGTGAGGCGCGTCTCGCGGTCCTTCGGCGCGGCCTTCAGCGCGCCGTCGATCGCCTGCGTCGCGTCCTCGAGGTCGCCCGCCTTGAAGCTCAGCTTCGCGCGGGTGAGCCACTTGTCGGCGAGCTGCGAGCGACCGGGGGACGCGGCGTCCGGACCGTCACCGCAGGCGGCGCACACGAAGAGGACGGAAGGGACCAGGCTCAAGAGGAAGCGTCGCATGGGAATCTCTCACTCGATCCGCAGGATGCGGTCGGCGCGGAGCTCGCGCCGGCCACGACCGGGGAGCTGATAGCCGATCACCCGTGGGGGGTCGAGCCCCAGGTCGATCGCCGTGATCATCATGCGGAGCGGCTCGGCGGGGCGGGCCCGGGCGCGGTAGACCACCGTACACTCCCGCTTCGCGTCGAGGGCTTCTTTGCATTGTGCAAGGACGTGCTCGCGGACCTGCTTCTCCGCGATGCGCACCTGCCACAGGTCCCGCGGCGTCGACGGGTCGAGCGCGGCGCAGCACCGGGCGAAGACCTCCCGCAGCGCGCGGACGTCGGCGTCGGCGCGGTGCGCGCGGCCGGCGTCGATCCCGAAGTGGGCGCGCAGCGCGTCGAGCGAGTGTTTGTCGAGCCCGAACGCGCGGCGGGAGAGGTTCAGCGTGTCGAGGTAGTGCTCGATCGTGAACCGATGCGCGGCGCGCTCCATCTCGGCGCGGAGGAACGCGACGTCCCACCAGGCGCCGTGGGCGACGAGGACGGCGCCGCCGAGCAGCGCGGCGACGCGGTCCGCGAGCTCGCGCCACGTGGGCGCGCGCGCGATCTCCTCCGCCGCGATGCCGTGGATGTGGACGTTGCCGGACTCCCCGCCGTCGGGGCGGACGATCTCGTGCATTCGGTCCACGACCGCCTCCCCGACGACGCGCTCGATGCAGACCTCGAGCACGCGATCGCGCTTCGGGTCGAGCCCCGTCATCTCGAGGTCGACGAACGCGAGCGGCGCCTCCGCGAGCGGCAGGTCCCACGGCGGACCCGGCGGCGGCGCGTTCTTCGCGCTCACACGCGCTCGACGCACATCGCGATGCCCTGTCCGACGCCGATGCAGAGCGCGGCCATCCCGCGCTTCGCGCCCCCTGCCTTCATCGCGTGGAGGAGCGTGACGAGGATGCGGCAGCCGCTCGAGCCGATCGGGTGGCCGAGCGCGATCGCGCCGCCGCGGACGTTGACCTTCGCCGGATCGAGCTCGAGGCCGCGCACGCACGCGATCGCCTGCGCGGCGAAGGCCTCGTTGAGCTCCACGAGATCGAGCTCGCCCGCGCTCCATCCCGCGCGCGCGAGCGCCTTCTTGCCGGCCGGGATCGGCCCCTCGCCCATGAAGCCCGGCTCCACGCCCGCGGTCGCGGACGCGACGACGCGCGCGAGCGGCTCCTGGCCCGAGGCCTTCATCGCCTCTTCGCTCATCACGAGCACGCCGGACGCGCCATCGTTCAGCGGCGAGCTGTTCCCCGCCGTGACGCTCCCGCCCTTCTTGAAGACCGGCTGGAGCTTCGCGAGCGCGGCCGCGGACGCGTCCGCGCGCGGCGACTCGTCGGTCGCGACGACGACGGGATCGCCCTTCCTCTGCGGGATCTTCACGGGCGCGATCTCCGCCTCGAACGCGCCGGCCTTCTGCGCCGCGATCGCTTTTTCGTGCGAGGCGAGCGCGAACGCGTCCTGCTCCTCGCGCCCGATCTTCCATTTGTCGGCGACGTTCTCCGCCGTCTCGCCCATCGAGTCGAGGCGGAAGCGCTCCGCCATCTTCGGGTTCTCGAAGCGCCAGCCGAGCGAGGTGTCGAAGACCCGCGGCGGCGTGCGCGGGAACGCCTCGTCGCTCTTGCCGAAGACGAAGGGCGCGCGCGTCATGCTCTCCACCCCGCCCGCGATCACGCACTCGGCGTCGCCGGTCGCGACGCGGCGCGCGGCGTCGGCGACGGCTTCGAGGCCGCTCCCGCAGAGGCGGTTCACCGTCACCGCGGGCACGGCGTAGGGGAGGCCGGCGAGGAGCGCCGCCATGCGCGCGACGTTGCGGTTGTCCTCGCCGGCCTGGTTCGTCGCGCCGAAGACGACGTGGTCGACGCGCTTCAGCACCTCGACGTCGCGGTGCTCGAGGAGCGAGACGATCACGTGCGCGGCGAGGTCGTCCGCGCGGACGCTCGCGAGCGCGCCGCGGTGCTTGCCGATCGGGGTGCGGAGGCCGGCGACGAGGTAGACGGGGCGCATCACGGGATCACCGCCTGGCCGTCGACCCACTTGTAGAAGCCTTCGCCGGTCTTCTTCCCGAGCTTGCCGGCGCGGACCATCGTGCGTAGGAGCGGCGGAGGACGGAACTGCTCGCCGATCTCCTTCGTGAGGTGATCGAGGATCGCGAGGCGCACGTCGAGGCCGACGAGGTCGGTGAGCTTGAGCGGGCCCATCGGGTGGCGGTAGCCGAGCTCCATTCCGCGATCGATGTCGGCCGCGCTCGCGACGCCGGCCTCGAGCATCCGCATCGCCTCGCAGCCGAGGATGACGCCGAGGCGCGAGGTCGCGAACCCGGGCACGTCGCGGACGACGATCGGCGTCTTGCCGAGGCTCTTCACGAAGCCGAGCGAGCGCGCGAGCGTGTCCTCGCTCGTCGCGAGGCCGCGCACGACCTCGACGAGCTCCATCACCGGCGGCGGGTTGAAGAAGTGGAGGCCGATCGTGCGCGGGGCGACCGCGAGCTTCGCGCCGAGCTCGGTGATGCTGAGCGAGGACGTGTTCGACGCGACGAGCGCGTTCTTGTCCGCGTGCGGGAGCACCTCCGAGAGGACCGCGATCTTCAGCGCCATGTCCTCCGGGATCGCCTCGATCACGACGTCCGCGCCGGCGCAAGCGTCGGCCGCGGTCGTGGCGGCGGAGAGGCGGTTGAGGGCGCCAGCCCGCACGTCGTTCGTGATCTTGCCCTTCCCGACGAGCTTCTCGAATTGCGCCGCGATCGCGCCGACCGCCGCTTTCGCGCGGCCCTCCGCGGCGTCGAATACCCGTGTGGTGTGGCCGCTCTGGGCGGTGACCTGGGCGATTCCTTGTCCCATCGTGCCCGTCCCGAGGACGGTGACCGTGAGGCTGATCGTGCTCATGACATTACTTTCTTTCTTCCAGCGGCCGCGCGACCATAGCCTAACCCCGTGGCGCGAGTCCTCTTGGTCGACGACAGCGCGAGCGCGCGAGCCCTCCTCGGGGTACGCCTGCGCGACAAGGGCCACGAGGTCGTCGACGTCGGGCAGGCCTCCGAGGCGGCGGAGCTCGCGCTCGAGCGGCCGCCGGACGCGGTCATCACCGATCTCTGGATGCCCGGCATCTCGGGTCTGCTCCTCTGCCGCCTCCTCCGCGCGGAGCCCGCGACGCAGCACGTGCCGGTCGTGCTCCTCACCGCGTCGGACGATCGCCGCTCACGCTTCTGGGCGCGTCACGCCGGGGCGGCCGCGTACGTCACGAAGACGGAGATCGATCGGCTCATCGACGTCCTCTCCGATCTCACGTCGTCGCCGAAGACGCGGCCGCCGCCCGCGGTCGCGCCGCCGCTCGTCACGCGCGGCAACGTGCAGGAGCGCCTCTCGCAGCTCCTCGATCAGTCGCTCTTCGAGTCGACGATCGCGGGCGAGGTCCGCGCGCTCGCGCAGAAGGCAGAGGAGCTCGAGGCGCTCTTCGAGGGGCTCGCCGCGCTCGCGTCCGACGTGTCGGGGTACCGCTGGCTCGCGCTCGCGACCGATCGCACCGCGCCGATCCAGGTGAAGTACCCGACGCGCCTGATGATCCACACCCACCCGGACCTCCGCGACGTCGCGGAGCGCGAGGCGCGCGACGCGCTCGACGTGCAGCTCCCGACCGAACGGCGCAAGCCGGCGGAGGGGGACGCGTTCGTGATCGCCGACAAGCGTCCGGTCGAGGCGGAGTGGTCGACGCCGCCGATCCTCCTGCCGGTGCGCTTCGGCGCGCAGCAGATCGGCAAGATCGCGATGTCGCCCTCGCGGCGCGGCGCTTCGCACGACGATCGCCGCTTCGTCGCGCTCCTCGCGAACGACCTCGGCGGCCCGCTCCGCATGGCCGCCCTCGTCGCGGAGGCGAACCGCCTCGCGTCGACCGACACGCTCACCGGGCTCCTCAACCGCCGCGCGTTCGTGGAGCGGATCGAGAAGGCGCGCGAGGCGAGCGCGACGCAGCTCTTCCCGATGAGCATGCTCTTGCTCGACGTCGACCACTTCAAGAAGGTGAACGACACGCTCGGCCACGACGCCGGCGACGCGGTGCTCCAGGGCGTCGCGCGCGTGCTCTCCGCGATCGCGCGCAAGAGCGACTTCGTCGCGCGGTGGGGCGGCGAGGAGTTCGTCCTCGCGCTCTCGCAGACGGCGGAGGCGGGCGCGCGCGTCGCGGCGGAGCGCGTCCGCCGCGCGATCGCGGACGCGAAGTACGTCCTCCCGAACGGCACCGAGCACCGCGCGACCGCCTCGGTCGGCCTCGCGAGCGCCGAGAGCGGCGACTGGCAGCTCGACGACCTCCTCGGCCGCGCCGACAAGGCCATGTACGCCGCAAAGCACCGCGGCCGGAATCGCGTGGAGACGGCGTGATCGGCCGCGTGACGCGTCACTCCGTCCAGATTTCGCCCTTGGCGCCGTCGATGGTGACGAGGGAGCCCTTCGCGAGGACGAGGTCTTCGGAGCCGCCCATCGAGTCGCGGAGGATCGTGAGGCTGCCGCCGCTCGTGTAGTCGACGCGGAGCTGGGAGCAGCTCGCGATGCAGGGCTTGCCGAGGCTCCGCGCGACGATGGCGGCGTCTCCGGTGATGCCGCCGCGCGTGGTCAGGATGCCGGCGGCGGCCTTCATGCCGGGGACGTCCTCCGGCGTCGTCTCGATGCGCACGAAGATGACCGGCTTGCCCTCGCTCGCGAGCGCGACCGCGTCTTGCGAGTGGAAGACGATCTGCCCCGTCGCCGTGCCCGGGCTCGCGCCCATGCCGCGCGCTACCAGCTCCTTCGGCATGTCAGCTCTCCGCCTCTTCCGCTGCTTCCAGCTTCTTCGACGACGTCCGGTCCTCGTCGTCGTCGTCGTCGTCTTCTTCCTCCTGGACGTCGGTCGGCTGGAGGTGGACCAGCGAGTTGCCGCACTTGCACTTCTTCGGGACGTGGCGCTTCGCGTAGACGCGCTCGCAGCGCGGGCACACGCGCGCGTCGGGCTCGTAGCTGATCGTCTTGCCCGTCTGCGCGCAGCGCTTGCCGACGACCTGGAGCGGCTCGAGATCGAGCTTCTGCCCCGCGTGCTCCGGCGCGGAGGGGAGCTTCTCGAGCGTCTCCTCCGGGACGTCGACGCGACGCGGGACCCGATCCTGCGCCTCGCGGATGATCCAGCCCACCGCCTCGGGGTGCGCCTTCACCGAGACCTTGAAGGTCCAGTCGACGTTGGACTCGTCGCGACCCGCGACGACGAGCGAGAGCGAGCCGGCCTCGAACGTGATCTTGTCGATCCCCCACCACGGCATGCGGCGGAGATCGCCCTTCTCGACCGAGATGCCGGGCGCGCCGACGCGGACGGGGTTCTCCGCGCTCGTGCCGAGCCAGATCGTCGCGCCCATCAGCACGGCGCCGGCCGCGATGACGTACGACGGGATCGCCTTCGTCGCGTCGTCGTTGAAGCTCTGACCGTAGAAGTAGGCATAGAGGCCGGCGCCGAGCGCGAGCGCCGCGATCGCGCCGAGGCCCTTCACGAGCGCGGGGCTCGTCGACGACTGCGAGACGAAGCGACGCTCTTGCCGCTTCGTCCCGCCGCGCTTGTCCTTCTTCGAGGTCTTCCCGGTCTTCTTCTTGGTCGCCATTCTCGTCGCTCGATGCGTCTTAGCCGGCCTCGTCCTCCGCCGCTACTTCGACAGGAGCGCGAGAGCCTCCTTCACGAGGTCGGTGAGCGCGGCGCCCTCCGCGATCCGCGGCGCGAGCTGCTCCACCGCGCGATCGGCCTCGCTCTGCTTGTAGCCCATGTTCACGAGCGCCCGCGCGAGGACGTCGCCGTGGCTCGACGCCGGCGGCGCCGCTGCGGCGGCCTGGCCCTTCGCTCCGGCCTTCGCCGGCGGCGCGGCGTGGAGGATCGAGAGCTTGTCCTTCAGCTCGAGGAGGAGGCGCTCCGCCGTCTTCTTCCCGATGCCGCTGATGGAGGTGAGCTTGCCGAGCTGCTTCTGCGCGATCGCCTGTCCGAGCTCGTGCGCGGGGAGCGCGGAGAGGACCGAGATCGCCGTCTTCGGCCCGACGCTGCTCACGCCGATGAGGGTGCGGAACGCGACGCGGTCGCCCTCCGAGGCGAACCCGAAGAGCGAGAAGACGTCCTCGCGCACGTGGGTGTGGACGAAGAGCGTCACGCGCCCGTCCGCGTCGGCCGCCGCGCGCCCGATCGTGCCGAGCGGCGTCACGAGCTCGTAGCCGACGCCGTTCACGTCGATGACGGTCGTGCCGTCGTCCTCCTCGATCACCTTGCCGGTCAGGCGGCCGATCATGCCGGCGCGACCATACTCTAGTTTCGGCGACGGCGACGGCGGAGCGACACGCCGAGGAAGCCGAGCGCGACCGCGAGCCACGCCGGCGAGGCGCGCCCCGTCGTCGTCGTGCAGCCGCCGTCGTCGCCGTTCGCGCGCCGGATCGCCTCCGAGCGCGGCGCGGTCCCCGCCCCGTCGCACCCGTCGAAGATCGGGCACTGCGGCTCCCCGATCTCGGCGGTGACCTGGCGCTGGCGCGTGAGCGGCGACTGATCGGCCGTCGCGCGGAGGAGGAGGTCGTGATCGAGCGCGGCGCGGGAGAGGTCCGCGCGCATGCGCGTCACGCGCTCGGCGCCGGGCACGATGCCGGCGAAGAGGACCTCGAGATCGGCGCTCCGCGCCTCCGCCTCCTGCGCCTCCGGATCGAGCGCGCCGGCGTCGCTGACGGGGAGGTAGCTCCGCTCGTACCGCATCTGGTCGTCGATGAGCGTGCGCGGCAGCTGGGTGGAGCTCTCGACCTCCCAGACCCGGCCCCCGCCGTCCGCCGTCTTCTTCGCGCGGAGGTCGGTGTAGTTGCTCTTGCTCTCCGCCCAGCTCCACACGAGCTCGTTCGCCTCGATGACGAACGAGCCGAAGTTCTGCGGCTCGTAGCGGCCCTCGGCGACGACCCAGAGCGTGATGCCGACGTTCGCGCCGGCGCCGGCCGCGACCATGCGGAGCGGCAGCGCGACGTTCGCGCCCTTCGTCGTCACGCGCACCGGACGCATGTCCTGGACGCCCTTCCCGGGCACGAGCTTGAGCGCGAGGAAGTTGAAGTGCTCGCCCTGGTACGCCGCGACGACGGGCTTCACGTCGTCCGGCAGCGCGTACCTGTTCTGCGCGAGCCAGTCGATGAGCGCGTTCGGATCCGTCGCCTTCAGCTGCACGGTGTCGTAGGGACCCACGACCTCGCGCTTCAACACCTCGACGCCGCCGTTCCCGGCCTGGTCCGGAGACGCGGATGCGCGCGCGGCTCGCGAGCAGCCCGAAGGGCGCGGCGGGCAGTTCGTCGGCGGCGGCAGGATGACGGTCTGCGTGTTGCTGTCGAGCGTCGCGAACAGCGCGTCCGACGAGACGCCGACCTCGATCTGGCCCGCGAACGGCAGCACCCACGCGAAGCTCTCCGGCGCGCCCTGGTAGCGGATCTGATCGTAGAGCGTGGACTGGTCGCGCGACACGGCGAACACCATGCGGTGATCCGTCACCACCGTGGGCGTCTCCGGCGGAGCGAAGCAGCCGCCGCACGCCTCCGCGGGGCGCTCGCCGGCGAGCAGGATGGCGGCGGCGAGACCTGCGACGAGCACGACGTGTTTCATGAACCCTCCCTTTCAGTCGTCCTTCGCGCCTTGCGCGATCCAGCGTCGAACGGTGTCCCGCGCGGCGACGTCGAGCGGCTCTTCTCCGCGCGGCATCGAGTCTCCGCACGTTCCATCCTTGCACTGTGCGTCGAGGACGCAATGGCTCCCATCCATCTTCCGCATCAGGTAGCTGCTCCGCGGGTCGCCCGGCTTCACGAACGGCATCGACGGGAGCTGGCCCGAGGCCACGTCGACGAGCCCGGCGCGGATCGTCGACGCGTTCTCACCGCCGAGGAACACGCCGTTCGGATCGCCCGCCGTCGATCCGTGGCACGTGCTGAACGCGCAGCTGTTCGCGAAGATCGGCTTCACGTCGTTCTTCAGGCTGACGGGGACGTTCGGATCGAACGACGCGGGAGGCGTGTAGTCCCTGCACTGCTCCTCGCCCGGACAGCCGGGCGCGGCGGCGAGCGTCGTGGAGAGGAGAAGGAAGGACGCGAGCGAAGACCAGAGACGCATGCGACTACGAGCGGCGGCGCCTCCGCACGGCGCGGCCCATCACGACGGCGAGGAAGCCGAGCGCGACGCTCACGCTCGCGTTCACGCGCGACGTCGCCGCGCGGCAGGTGAACGTACCGTCGGTCTCGTTGCCGCTCGACTTCGCGATCGCCTCGTCGCGCGGGAGCTGCTCGCCGGTCGCGTCGCAGCCGCGGAAGACGGGGCAGAGCGGCTGACCGTTCTCGAGCTTCGGCTGGCGCGTGCGCGGCACCTCGGTCTGATCGGACGACGCGCCGACGGTGAGGTCGTTCGCGAGCGCGGCGCGGGTGAGGTCGGCGCGGAGGCGCGTGACGTGGAGCGTCCCTCCCGTGAGGCCGGCCTCGAGCACGTCGTAGTCCTCGTCCTCGACCTGGGCCGCCGTCTTCTCGATCGCGCCGGTCTGCTCGTCCTTGACCTCGAGGTAGTCGCCGCCGGCGCCGAACGCGCCGCCGCCGATCGCCGCGGAGCGCGCCGCGCTCGCGATCTGGGCGCGGAACGTCGCGATCGAGCTCTCGACCTCCCAGACCTTGCCTTCACCTGCCGTCGTCCTCTCTGCGCGGAGGTCGCGGTAGTTGCTCGTGCCGGTGGTCCAGTCCCAGGTGATCTCCTCGTCGCGGATGACGAAGGACTCGAAGTTGGTCGTCTGGAAGCGGCCGTTGCTCACGACCCAGAGCGTGATGCCGACGTTCGCGCCGGTGCCCGCCGCGACCATGCGGAGCGGGAGCGCGACGTTCGAGCCCGGCGTCGTGACGCGGACCGGGCGCATCGACTGCACGCCCTCGCCGGGCCGGAGCCGCAGCGCGAGGAAGTTGAAATGCTCTTTCGTGTACTGTGCAATGATCGGCTTGATGTCGTCGGGGACGACGTACTTGTTCGCGGCGAGCCAATCGAGCACCGCGGCGGTGTCGTTCTCCGTCGTCGGCTGGAGCTGCACGGTCTGGTAGGGACCGACGACCTCCTCCTTGATGACGGAGACGCCGCCGTCGAGGCTGCCGCCGGAGAGGCCCCCGCTGCTCGAGCCCGAGCCCGCGCTGTCCAGGTCGCGCGTGCACTCGGCGGGGGGCCGCGGGCAGTTTCGCGGCGGCTCCTGGATGACGAGCGACGTGAGCGTGTCGAGCCCGTTGAAGAGCGAGTCCGCGCTGATGCCGACCACGGCCGCGCCGCCCTGCGTGATGGGGAGGATCCACGCGAACTCGCTCGGCGAGCCCTGATAGCGGATCTGGTCGTAGAGGGTCGACTGCTGCGCGGAGACCGTCATCACCATGCGATGGTCGGTGACGATCGACGCTTGCTCGCCCTGCGGAGGGAAGCAGCCGCCGCAGGCTTCGGCGGGCGGCGTGTACGCGAGCATGGACACGGCGACGGCGGCGCAAGGAGCGAGGAGACGCAGGCGCATGGAGCCCTCCGAAGGAGGTGATCCATAGCATGCGAGGGCGCGGATGAGTTTTCTTGCCCGCCGCCGACGGCCCGGGGTAGAACCGCCGCACTTTCTAGCTTGAGCTTTCTCCCGCGGCGCGCACACCCCTGGTGTCCGCGCCGCGCGTGTTTGCGGGGCGCAACATCGCGGCGGCGAGGAGGCAGAGCGCCGGGCTCGTGACGACGTGGTAGCGGTCTTCGCCGAAGAACACCGCGTGCGTCAGGGCGGTCGACGCGACGAGCACCACACAGAAGAGGAGCGCGGGCTCGGCGCGGGGGCGGCCGGGGAGGGGGACGAGCGGCAGCGCGCAGCCGGCGACGACGAGCGGCCACACGATCGGCGTCCCGGCCGACATCCCGAGCCAGCCGGCGGCGACGGCGGCGAGCGCGAGACCAGCCTGCACGTAGAGGCCGAGCCCGCGCCTCCGCACGAGCGCGACGAACGCGAGCGGCATCGCGACGACGAGCAGGCGATGCATCGTGCTCGTGACCTGGCGCCAGCGCACGCGGCGCTCCTCCGGCCACGCGCTCGGCCGCGCCTCGCGGAGGTACTCGACCTGGAACGACTCGTGGTCGAACGTGAACGACAGCTTCGCCGGCACGAGCGCGAGCCATCGCCCCGGCGCCGCGGTGACGTTCGCGATGCCGTAGTGGAGCCAGCAGCGGTCCTGCTGCACCTGCCCCGTCACCTCGCGGCATCCGTCCGACGAGCGCAGCGTCTCGAAGCGCCCCGTCGCGCGCGGGAACGATCCGATCGCGAGGTTCCATCCCGCGTTGGTGCTCACGAGCGCGCAGCCGTCCATCACCGCGCAGTTCCGCGCCGACCACGGGAGCACCGGCGCGAGCGACATCGCGGACCCCACCGCCGCGGCGACGGCGCGCGATCGCCACGAGCGGTCCTCGATCGCGAGCGCGAGGAACGGCGCGCAGAGGAGCGCCTGCGGCCGTACGAGCGCGCCGAGCCCGAGCACGATCGCGCCGCCGCCGATCGCGACGAGCGGCCGGTGCGACGCGCGGAGCCGCAGCGTGACGAGGAACGCCCCCATCACCGTGAGCGCGGCGAGCATCTCGCCCATCACGAGCGCGCCGTAGAGCACCATCCCGGGGTGCAGCGCCGCGACGACGCCGGCGGCGACGGCGCGCGCGTGGGTGGTGAAGGTCGCGCGCGCGAGCTCGTACACGACGACGACGACGAGCGCGCCGGTCAGCGAGTTCGCGAGCTGCGCGACCCAGGCCTTGCTCCCGAGCACGACGTAGAAGAGCGCGAGGAACGCGCTGTAGCCGACGGGGTAGTGGCACCACGGATGCCACTCCGTGACGCCGTTGACGACGCGGTCGTCGGAGTACCCGTGCCCCTCCGCGATGCGGCGCGCCCCGAAGTCGTAGTAGTGCCCGTCCCAGACCGGCTCCCCGGCGAAGAGGCGCGCCGCCACGAACCGCAACACGAACGCGACGACGAAGAACAGAGCCGGATGCAGGTATCGCCGCGCCGCCATCACATCCGAGTCGAGACGGCCTGCAGGTTATCAGGAGACTTCGCGTTCGCGCATCCGGCGCATGTACGTGCGCTGGACCTGGGCGGGGTCGAGGCGGAGGTACTTCGCGAGCTCGGTGACGAAGCCGCGGACGTAGACGACGGCGGGGAGCTGCTCGTAGCTCTCCTCCTCGAGCGCGACGAGGTGCACCTTCGAGATCTTGGTGCGCGCGCTGATCTCCGCGACCTCGATCCCCTGCGACTCGCGCACCTTGCGCAGGAGCGGGCCGGTGAACTCGGTGTCGGGTCCGATCTCGCGCTGGAGCTCCCCCTGCAAGAGGAGCTGCTCCGCCGCGAGGGCGGGGCGCGGCGGCGGCATCGACGCGGGCTGCTCCGGCTCCGGGAACATCGAGAGGTCGTAGGCGCGGCGGCGGACGGGATCGAGGAGCGTGTCGTGCGCCTCGTCGATGCGCGCCTGCGCGCCGCCGAGCTCGTGCTCGTCGAGGAGCGACGACGTCGCGAGGCCGCCCGTCGCGTAGATCTCGCGCTGCCGCTTGAAGGCGCGGCGGATCTCCTCGTCGTTCGCGGCGCGGCCGATGCCGAGGACGGTGTAGTGGTCCGGCGGCGCGAGCGCAGGCAAGAGCGGCGG
The DNA here is from genome assembly GCA_019637155.1 of Labilithrix sp. NCBI lineage: Bacteria > Pseudomonadati > Myxococcota > Polyangiales > Labilitrichaceae > Labilithrix > Labilithrix sp. The sequence continues at coordinate 114,643 of JAHBWE010000011.1, forward strand.
CGGGGCTTCGCGCGGCTCCATCTTCGCGGAGGTGGTGAGCGCGACGACGCGGCGCGCGATGCGCTCGATGTTGCGCGCCGCCTTCGACGTCGGAGAGTCGACGAGGATGGGGCGCTTGCGGCGGACCGCGAGCCACACCGTGTCGTCGTGCTCGATGTGCCCGAGCTCCTCGAGCGCGAGGCCGTAGTGCGCGCGCGCGAGCGAGCTCATCGCGCTCGCGAGCTCGAGGTCGGTGCGCACGCGCGTCTGGTTCACGGCGAGGTAGAGCCGCATGCGATGCGCCTCCGCCCAGCCCAGCTCCGCGAGCGAGCGATCGCTCTTCGCGAGGATGCGCAGCAGATCGAGCGGCGAGGGCAGGCGGCCGATCTCCTTGATCGCGCGATCGACGAGGGAGAGGCGGAAGCGATCCTTCGCGAGCGAGCGGCGGAGGCGGCGGCGGTAGGCGGCGCGGACGAAGCGGTAGGTCGCCTCGATCGCGGGCGGCTCCGGGACGGTGACGCAGATGCCGATGTCGGCCGCGAGCATCATGTCGAGCGCGAGGTGCGAGTGGCCGGGGCCGACGTCGATGACGAGGTAGTCGGCGGGGAGCGCGCGGAGGCGCGAGAGCCAGCGCGCCTTGCGCCCGGCGCGGAGCTGGAGCGGCGGCTCGATCGCGTCGTGCGCGCCCGGCAGGATCGAGAGGCCGGGCACGTTCGTGGCGACGAGCGACTTCGCGAGCTCCTTCTCCGTCTCGTCCGGGGTGTGGACCGCGGCGGAGAGGCCGAACTGCGCGTGGATGTTGGCGCCGGTCGGATCGAGGTCGACGAGGATGACGCTCTTGCCGAGCTGCGCGAAGTACACCGCGAGGTTCTGCGCGACGAGGCTCTTGCCCGCGCCGCCGCGGCCGCCGCCGACGACGAGCATGCGCCGCGCGCCGCGCGCGTTCTCGATCTCCGGATCGAGCTCGAGCGACGGCGGCGGCAGCGATGGCGGCGGGAAGCTCTCGTTGCTCACGACGTGGCCTCAGGTCCCGCCGGCGGCGGTGCGCGCGAGGTGGGCGCGGCGGAGCAGCCCGAAGATGCGCGCCGCGAGCTCCGTCGTGCGGAACGGCTTCGGCAGGAAGTCGTCGCCGCCGCACGCGAACGCGTCGACGACGTCGCGCGAGGTCGGCTTGCTCGAGAGGAAGAGGACGGGGATGTCCGCGATGCGCGCGTTCGCGCGGACCTTGCCGACGAAGGCGCGCGGATCGCTCGCGGGCAGCCGGAGGTCGAGGACGATCGCGTCGAACGACTCGTCCTCGAGGCTCTCCTCCGCGAGGGCCGTCGTCGCGACGAGCTCCACCACGAGCCCCATCTCCGAGAGCACCGCGCGGAGGTCCTCCTCCGCCGCGCCCTCGCTGTCGACGACGAGCACGCGCGCGCCGAACGGGACGCGGCTCGACTCGAGCGCGCTCGTCGACGGCAGGTCGTCGAGGCGCCGCGAGCGCGGGGGCGCGTCGCTCACCGACGCCGGCGGCGCGCTCGGCGGCGCGACGGGGACCTTCGCCGACGAGACCGGCGGACGCGAGACGGGGCGCGAGGCGCGCATGTGCTCGCTCCGCGCGCTGACGAACCCGACGAGCCGGTCCCAGTCGCGGCGCTCGAAGGTGAGCGCCATCCCGGCGGCGCCCTTCGTCCCGCGCGCCGCGGCCGCGGTCGCGCGCTTCTTCGAGCCGATCTCGAAGATCGCGAGCACCCACTCGCCGTCGTTGACGGCCTCGCCCTGCGGGAGCGCGAGCGATCCCCCGGCCCCGGACAGCGCCGCGGAGAGCTCCGCGACGCTTTCGTAGCGGAAGATGACGCTGCGCATCGAGGCCTCCTTTAGCCGCTACCGCTAGGACACGCAAACTTGGTAAGCTGCCGCCCAAATCCCATGGCAGCGAAGGCGATATCCGCTCTGATTCTCGGCGCTTTTGCGCTGTCCGGCGCCGAGTGCGGCAAGTCCACCGAGGATCCGACGAAGGAGAAGCCCGGTCCTGACGCCCCGATCGTGCAGCTCGAGGGCATCGACACGGGCGCGCTCACGCAGCGGGAGAAGAAGGAATGGAGCTCTTACGTCTCCGAGTTCCTCTCGCCCTGCCAGAGCGTCCCCGTCTCGATCGCGCAGTGCGTGAAGGACAAGCGCGACTGCGACAAGTGCGCGCCCGCCGCGAAGTTCGTGATGAAGGGCGTGAAGGACGGCATGAGCCGTGAGCAGGTCGAGAAGAGCTACAAGAACCGCTTCGACCCCGCGATGATCAAGAACGTCCCCGTCGACGGCTCGCCGTCGAAGGGGCCCGAGAACGCGCCGATCACGTTCGTCGAGTTCGCCGATTTTCAGTGCCCGCACTGCGGCGAGACGGCGCCGTTGCTCGAGAAGATGTTCGAGAGCCGCAAGAACGACGTCCGCTTCGTCTTCAAGTTCTACGTCCTCGGGAAGTTCCCGAACTCCGAGAACGCCGCGCGCGCCGCGATCGCGGCGGGCAAGCAGGGGAAGTTCTGGGAGATGCACAAGCTGATCTTCGCGAACCAGAGCCGGCTCGATCAGGCCGGGCTCGACGCGCTCGCGAAGCAGCTCGACCTGAACGTCGAGCGGCTCCACGCCGACATGCAGCTCCCCGAGACGCAGGAGCGCATCAACAAGGACCACAAGCTCGGCGAGGACCTCAAGCTCGAGGGGACGCCGACGATCTACATCAACGGCCGCCACTTCGACGGGCGCCAGGACATGGACGAGTGGCTCAACCTCGAGCTCCAGATGATCGGCAAGCAGCCGACGCCCGCGTCGTCCGCGCCCCCATCCGACGCCGGCGCCGCGAAGGCCGCCGACGCGGGCAAGGACGCCGCCCCCGCCCCCGCCCCCGGCGACGCCGGTAAGCGGTGACGCGCGCCGTCTCCGACGGCTGCGGGTGCTTCCCGACAGGGCGGCACTACCCCGGCATCGCGCACCTGCTCAAGGTCGTCATCCGCGGCCTCGCGGAGGGCTTCGCCGCCGACGTGCCGTGGCAGGAGATCGACGTCGCGCTCCTCGACGTCGAGACGACGGGCCGTGACGCGTCGGTCGATCGCGTCGTCGAGGTCGGCATCGTCGTCGGTCGCAACGGCGAGGTAGTTGCAAGATACAACTGGCTCATCCACCCCGGCATGCCGATCCCGGCCGAGGTGACCGCGATCCACGGCATCACCGACGAGATGGTGAAGGACAAGCCTCGCTTCGAGGAGATCGCCGCCGAGATCGCGGCCGCGCTGAAGGGCTGCGTGCCCTCCGCGTACAACGCGCTCTTCGACCGCGCCTTCATGATGAGCGAGTTCGCGCGCGCGAAGGCGGACACGATCGGCGTCGCGGCGCTGCAGCGCGACGTCGAGTGGGTCGACCCGCTCGTGTGGGCGCGCGACATCCAGCACGATCAGAAGTCGCGCGCCCTCGGCGACGTCGCCGAGCGCCTCGGCGTGAAGCTCGAACAGGCGCACCGCGCGAGCGACGACGCGGAGGCCGCGCTCCGCGTCATGTACGCCCTCGGCCGAGATCCACGGGTTCCGCGCGCTTACGGCGCGCTCGTCCAGGAGCAGCGGCGGCTCTCGCAGGCGCAGGCCGATCAGCGCCGCATGTGGCGCTCGTAGAAGCTGGTCTGTAGCGAAACGCGTCGGTAGTATCGGCGCCCGATGAAGCGTTACTTCCTCCTCGCCGCGGTCTCGGTCTCCGTCGGGCTCTTCGGCACGAGCGCGTGCAAGAAGGATGTGCCTGCAGCGCCGGAGGCCGGCGCCGTCGCCGAGCCGGAGGCAGAGGCAGGTCCGGCCGAGGCGGAGACGGCGGCGGCACCGGAGGAGGACGCCGCGCCGGCGGCGACGCTCTCTGCTGCGCCGACGCCGGTGGCGACGGCGGCGAAGGTCGCGGCGAAGACCGAGCCGGTCAAGGAGGGCGGACCCTTCCAGGGCACGTACAAGTGCTTCGGCAACATGAAGGTCACGCAGAAGGGGAACAGCGTCGAGGTCCGCACCTTTCCGGGCAAGCAGGACGGCTACTCGACGATCAGCTGCAACGCGAGCGGCGACGTGTGCACCGGCACGGTGACCGAGTTCAAGGGCGGCGCGGCGGCTGGAAAGCGCGGGGCGGTGCTCACGCGCAGCGGCGCGGGCGACATTACCTACAAGGGCGACGGCGAGACGAAGGCGACCTTCTGCAAGAAGCAGTAGCCCGGCGCGTCATTTCCGCTCCATATCCTCGCCGGGGCCCCCTATAGTCGGCGCACCCCTATGAGCGAGAAGGCCGAAATCAAGCTGAAGGACAAGTCGTTCGAGGCGCCCATCATCGTGGGTACCGAGAACGAGCCTGCCATCGACATCGCGAACCTGCGCGCCAAGACGGGCCTCGTCACGCTCGACCCGGCGTACATGAACACGGCGTCGACGAAGAGCGCGATCACGTTCCTCGACGGAGAGAAGGGGATCCTCCGCTACCGCGGAATTCCGATCGAGCAGCTCGCGGAGAAGTCGAAGTTCGTCGAGACGGCGTACCTCCTCATCTACGGAGAGCTGCCGAGCAAGGCGGAGCTCGAGCGGTTCTCGACGCTGCTGACGCGGCACTCGCTCATTCACGAGGACATGAAGCACTTCTTCGACGGTTTCCCGTCGACGGCCCATCCGATGGCGGTGCTCTCCTCGATGGTCTGCTCGCTCTCGACGTATTACCCGGAGGAGCACGACATCAACGACCGGGACCAGATGGCGATCACGATCGCGCGCCTGGTCTCGAAGGTCCGCACGATCGCGGCCTACGCGTACAAGAAGTCGATCGGTCAGCCGTTCATCTACCCGCAGAACAACCTCCGCTACGTCGCGAACTTCATGCACATGATGTTCGCGGTCCCGTCGGAGCCGTACGAGATCGACCCCGAGGTCGAGTCGGCGATGAACCTCTTGTTGATCCTCCACGCCGACCACGAGCAGAACTGCTCGACGTCGACGGTGCGCCTCGTCGGCAGCTCGCGCGCGAACCTCTTCGCGTCGGTGGCGGCCGGCATCCTCGCGCTCTGGGGCCCGCTCCACGGTGGCGCGAACCAGGAAGTGATCGAGATGCTCGACGCGATCCAGGCGGATGGCGGCAACGTGAAGAAGTTCGTCGAGATGGCGAAGGACAAGAACTCGAGCTTCCGCCTGATGGGCTTCGGCCACCGCGTCTACAAGAACTTCGACCCGCGCGCGAAGCTGATCAAGGTTGCGGCGGACAAGGTGCTCAGCAAGCTCGGGGTGAAGGATCCGCTCCTCGACATCGCGAAGGAGCTCGAGGAGGCGGCGCTCAAGGACAGCTACTTCGTCGAGCGGAAGCTCTACCCGAACGTCGACTTCTACTCCGGCATCATCTATCGCGCGCTCGGCTTCCCGACGTCGATGTTCACCGTCCTCTTCGCGATCGGCCGCCTCCCGGGCTGGATCGCGCACTGGAAGGAGATGATGGAGGACCCCTCCACGAAGATCGGCCGCCCCCGCCAGATCTACACCGGCCCGACCGAGCGCCAGTACGTTCCGATCGAGCAGCGTAGCTAGAGCTAGCTAGAGCACCGGCCAGAGGAAGGGGCCGATGCGGGACTTGAGCCAGTCGCCGGCGAAGAGGAGCTCGAGGATTGCGAGGATGAGGAAGGGGCCGAAGGGGATGCGGGCGCGTGGGGGCTTGGTCATCTCGGCGTGCTCCTCCTCGGTCGGTGGTCCTTCGAGGTCGAGCTCGGGCTCGGGCTCGGGGATGCCGAAGAGGCGGCGGAAGAAGCGGAGGATGAACGCGTCCTCCTCCTCCGTGAGCGGGTCCTCCGCGAGCGCCTTCTTTGCCTCTTCGTCGCCTGCGGCGGCGTCGGCCTCGAGCTGGGCGATGTCTTCGCGCACGCCCGACGGCAGCGACGGCTCCCAGCCGGCGACGTAGGCGATGCCGGTCGCGATCGTGCCCTGGAACGCGCCGGCGAAGAGGGCGACCACGGCGCCCGGCCATCCGAACCAGGCGCCGGCGAGGCCGATGAGCTTCGCGTCGCCGAGGCCCATGCCGGTCCGTCCGAGGAGACCCTTGTAGAGGAAGGTGAAGGGGAACCAGAGGCCGACGAAGCCGACCGTCGCGCCGATGAGGGCGTCCTTCATCCCGAGATCGCGGAGCGACGCGGTCGCGACGCCGAGGACGGCGCCGCCGATCGTGATGCTGTCCGGCAGGATCATGAACTCGGCGTCGATGAACGCCGCCGCGACGAGGCCGAGGCACAGCGTGAAGTCGGCGCCGTAGATCGCGAGCGCGCGGTGCGCCGGCGTCGCGCCGGGCAAGGAGAGGACGAGCACCTCGAACACCGCGAGCGAGAGCATCCCGCCCATCAGCTCGACGAGGGGATATCGCGGGCTGATCTTCGTCCCGCAGCAGCGCGAACGTCCGCGGAGGATCACGTAGGTGAGCACCGGGATGTTGTCGTAGCCGGCGATGGGCTTGCCGCAGCCGGGGCAGTGCGAGCCCGGTCGAACGACGCTCATGTCGCGCGGCAGGCGGTAGATGACGACGTTGAGGAAGCTGCCCCACAAGAGCCCGAACGCGAACACGAACGCCCGCGCGAGCCACAGCGGCAAGAGCGCCCAGCTGTCCGGGGTCAGACGTAGGAGCTCGTCGAGGCGCATGGGCTAGGGGCGAACGTGGTAGCGTGGGCCGGAAACCCGATGCTCGTCGAAGTGAACACCGACCACCCCGAGCCGCGCAAGATCGCGCGCGCCGTGGAGGCGCTGAAGGCAGGTGAGGTCATCGCGTACCCCACCGACACGGTCTACGGTCTGGGCGTCGATATCGCGAGCAAGAAGGCGCAGGATCGTCTCTACCAGATGAAGGGAATGGACCGCGGGCATCAGCTCGCGTTCATCGTCCCGGACCTCTCGGAGATCGCGAAGTACGCCATCGTCGGCAATCAGGTCTACCGCGTCCTCCGGCGCTTTCTTCCCGGACCCTACTGCTTCGTCCTCGAGGCGACGCGGGAGGTCCCGCGCATGTTGCAGTCGAAGCGCAAGACGATCGGCATCCGCGTGCCCAACCACGCCGTGATCTGCGCGGTGGTGCGCGAGCTCGGTCGTCCGGTCCTCTCCACCACCGCGCAGCGGTCGGGACAGGAGGCGCCCCACGTCGATCCGAGCGAGATCGACGAGGACTTCTCGGGCCTCGGGCTCGTCCTCGACGGCGGCGCGGGCGGCGTCGTTCCGACCACCGTCGTCGACCTCACCGTGACGCCGCCGGAGGTGATCCGCCGCGGCCTCGGCGACGTCGAAGAGCTGGTCGACGACAGCCCGCGCTCGCTCCGCGGCATGAAGGTCGCGATGCGCCAGCTCAAGGAAGACACGCGCTGACGGCGCGTCAGTCCGCCGGCCAGACGTCGCTCTCGCTCGTCGCGCTCGCGACACGACGCAGCCACTCCTCCAACGTCGCCACATCGGCGCATGCTTCGACGCGCGCCCGCGCCGTCGCAGAGAGCTCGAGCCCCCGCGCCTCGGCGGCGATCAGCACGGCACGCCGCGCCGCGCCGATGCTGCCTTGTGCGAGGCCCTTCTCGAGGCCCTCGCCGTAGTGCTTCTTCGCCCAGTCGCTCATCGGTTGGTAGCCGGGGGGATACGCCATCACTGCCTCCATGAACGGGCGAGCCACCTCGCCGAGAACGACCAACGCGAGATCAGCATACATGCCGGCGAGCGGGCTCTCCAGCGACCGCACGCCTTGGAACGCGGCGCGGACGACGGGATCGCCGTCCGGCTTCGGGCCATGGACGAAGGCGCTGAGGAGCGCGAGCTCGGGCGACGCGATCGCCGCCTCGGCGTCGTCGATCCGCGGGATCTCCGCGGGGCCGAGCACGATCGGCCGGAACGCCGACGGCGGCTGGAACGTCGCGCTCGCTCGCGCCGCCCACTCCGCCACCGCCTCGAACGGCGTCACGACGACCAAGAGCGCGCGGCAGCGATGTCGCGCGTGGACGGAAGCGAGATAGAGCGGCCACGTGAACTGCTTCTCGTCGTCGACGGCGAGCTGCACCTCGATCACGAGCAGGGCGACGACGTCTCCGTTCGCGTCCTCCAGCGCGACCACCGCGTCCGCGCGGCGCTCGAGCGGCGTGACCTGCGATGCGTCCGGATCCACGAGCTTTGCCTTGGCGTAGGCGGGCAACACGATCCCAAGCTCGCGCGCCAGCTCCGGCACGAGCGAAGGAGCTTGTCGGATCAAGATGAGCGGAGCCTCGTGAAGAGCTGAGGGCATGCGCGCGCCCAAGCACGCGGCGGGCCACTTGCGCGCGCGAGCGATCTCGCGTGCTTGCTGCGCGTGACCCTATGGCCCGGCCAGGCCAGGGCCAGGCCAGGGGCCAGCTTTCGCGCGTCAGGCGAAGAGCACGCGCATCGGGCCGCCGACGTCGGCGGCGTCCGCGAGCGCTCGGTGGTGCATGCGCTTCGACGCGCGGACGGCGGTGAGGAGCGGATCGCCTTGCGCGAGGCGCGTGGCGATGAGGGAGGCGAGCGTGCAGCCGGCGCCGTGCACCGGGGCGCGGAGCGGGAGGCGCTTCGCGCGGAGGCGGTGCGTGCGGCCGGCGGCGACGAGGACGTCGACCGCGTCGTCGTCGTCGAGGTGGCCGCCCTTCACCAGCACCGCGCGGAGGTCGAGCGCTCGCGCGGCGCGCTCGGCGTCGGCCGCGTTCGTCACCCGCTGCCCCGTGAGCGCCGCCGCCTCGGCTGCGTTCATCGTCACGAGCGTCGCGTGCGGGAGGAGCCGCGCGCGGAGGAGCTCGGCGCCGCGCTCCGCGAGGAGCCGTGCGCGGCCGCGCGTCGGGAGCATGACCGTGTCGACGACCGACGGCAGATGCGGATGCGACGCGAGCAACGCGCCGACGCGGCGCACGTTCTCCTCGCTCCCGAGCGCGCCCACCTTGATCGCGCCCACGTCCTGGACGGCGAGGACTTCCTTGCATTCTGCAATGACCTCGCGGGCGGGCAGCGGTGTGACGGTCCGCACACCGCGCGTCGACTGCACGGTGAGGAGCGTCGTCGCGGCGCACGCGTAGGCCCCGGCGCGCGCGATCGCGCGGGCGTCCGCGAGGATGCCGGCGCCGCCGCCGGGATCGAGACCTCCGATCGCCAGAACACATCGTCGTTTCATCGGCGGCCCGAGTATCGCCGCTTGTGCTTCCTCGCGGCAGCGGCGACTATGGCCGCCGATGCGGCACGGGCCCTCAGCGGCGTTGATAACGCTCGCCATTTGCTGCTTTGCGCCTTCGGCACGGGCGCAGTGCGTCGACGAAGAGCTGAAGCAGGAGCTCGTCGCCGGCCGTCACTACCGCGGGGTGCAGGAGCGGCTCTTCACGAAGGCGTTTCGTCACGAGCTCTCCGCGCTCGGCGGCCTCTACTCCGCCGACCTCTACTCCTCGAGCTGGCTCGTCGGCGGCGCGTACACGTTCCACTTCTCCGAGGACCTCGGCCTCGAGGCGAGCTTCAACCTCACGCGCTTCCGCACCGCCGCGACCGACTCGTACGAGCGGCGCTACCCGCAGGTGCAAGTCGAGGAGCGCACCAACCGCCCCGGCCGGTTGTACTTCGGTCACCTCGTCTGGAGCTTCGCCTACGGCAAGCTGCGCTGGATGGGCGGCGGCATCACGCGGTTCGACTTCAACCTCGCCGCCGGCGCGGGCGTCACCGACGACTCCACCGCGCAAGGCATCACCGGAAGCTTCGGCTTCGGCACGAAGTGGTACTTCGGCAAGTGGTTCGCCGTCCGCATCGACGTCCGCGATCACATCCTGAAGGAGACGCTCATCGGCGAGGAGCACCTCGTGAACGACATCCTCGTCACCGGCGGGGTCAGCATCTTCCTGCCGTTCGGAGGCTGATCGATGAAGCTTGCACGTATCGCCTTCGCCCTCGTCCTCCTCGTCGTCCCCGGCGCGATGACGCTCGCGTCGGCGCAGCCCGCGAAGCCGAAGCCGGCGCCGCCGCCCGCGTCCGCCGCGCCGGCGGCGACGGCGGAGGCCGGCGCAGCGAGCCCGAACGGGGACACCGTCCCCGCGAGCGTCGACGCCGCGGCGCCGGTCGCCCCTCCGCCGCCCGAGGTCGGCGACGGCGGCAAGTGGTCTCCGCTGAACCCGCAGCCGGAGGAGCTGCGGAACACGTCGATCGACGCGGGCGTGCCGGTCGACTACGACAAGCTCCTCGCCGACGTCGCCGCGCTCCGTGCGCGCGTCGCCGCGGTGGCGGACTCGCTCTACCGCTCGCGCGTGGCGATCGCGCTGCAGCTCGACGGCGACCACGCGAAGGTCGCGTTCCTCGCCGTGTCGCTCGACGACGGCGTCGTCTACACCGCGCCGTCCAACTTCAACGCCGCCGACATGACGGTGGTCTACGACCACGCCGTCGCGCCCGGTCGCCACGCGGTCACGGTCGACGTCGAGCGCAAGGACGCGCGCGACGAGTCGTTCCGCACCTCGCAGCGTTCGCGCTTCATCGTCGACGTCCCGCGCGACAACAAGCTCGACGTGCAGGTGAAGGTCATCGACGACTCGTCGATGGGCGGCGACTTCCCCTCGGATCGGAGCGGCAAGTACGACCTCCGCCTGCGCGTGAAGGCGGTGGCGAAGCCGGTCGGGAAGTAGACGATGCGTCTCCGGGCCGTCCTCGCGCTCACGCTCCTCGCGGGCACCGCCGCGGCGCAGCCCGCGCCTGCGCCTGCGCCCGCGCCCGACGCCTCGCGCGGCGACAAGATGCGCGTCTACCACGACGCCCTCTCGAAGCGCCGGCTCGGCTCGCAAGAAGGGGTGAGCGAGGCGCTGCCCGAGCGCGTCGCGGAGGCGGAGAAGCTCATCGCGACGGGGCGTCACGACGAGGCGATCGCGCGGCTCACCGCCACGATCGAGCACCCCGGCTTCGACGCGCAGGCCGACGGCTCGACCGGACGCGCCGCGCTCTACCTCCTCGGTCACGCGCTCGCGTCGGCCGGCATCCACGAGAGCGCGCGCGCGTACCTCCGTCGATCGATCGCGCGGACGTGGGGACCCGACTCCGCGCGCGCGGTGCGCCGCATCGTCGAGATCGCGCTCGAGCGGCGCGCCTACGACGCGGGGCTCTCCGATCTCGCGACCGTGCCCGCGAGCGCGCCGCCGGAGGTGCAGGCCGAGGTCTCGTACCTGCGCGGGCGCGCGCGGCAAGCGGCCGGCGACGTCGACGGCGCGCTCGCCGAATACGGCAGGGTCCCGCAGACGTCGCGCTTCTGGTCCCAGGCCACGTACTTGTCGGGCCTGATGCAGGTCGAGCGCGGAAAGATGCGCGAAGGCGAGGACTTGTTCTGCAAGGTCGCGGACCCGAAGCGGCAGGACAGGAGCGTGCCGGTCTTCGCCGACGAGCGCTTCTTCGCGGTGCGTGACCTCGCCCGCCTCGCGCTCGGTCGCGTCGCGCACGAACAGCTCAGGCACGACGACGCGCGCTACTACTATTACCTCGTGCCGCGCGACTCGGACCGCCTCGCCGAAGCGCTCTACGAAGCGGCGACGACCCGCTACGAGAAGAAGGACTACGATGGCGCGCGCGCGCTCCTCGACGAGCTCTTCGGGCTGAAGACGCACCATCGCTACGAGGACGAGACGCGCATCCTCGACGCGTACATCGATCTCGCGCTCTGCCGCTTCGCCTCCGCCGACAACAAGCTCAAGGCGTTCCTCGCCGACTACGAGCCCGTCCGCGACGCCGCGCGCCGGCTCGCCGACAACGACCGCGGGACGCGCGCGCTGCTCGCGGCCGCCGCGACCTCCGCCGACGCGAGCGGCACCGACGCGACCAGCGCCGCGGTGACCGTCGATCAGCTCCGCGCCGTCGCCGCGCTCGTCCGCATCGATCCCGCCTACGGCGAGATCGCGAAGCGGCGCGCCGTCCTCGATCGCGAGACGAGCGGTCTTCGCCTCGCGCTCGGCACGCTCGGCGACATGCAGCGTAGCCTCGCGTCGCCGACCGGCGTGCGCGCGGCTGTCGAAGCCAGCGCGCCGGTCGACAAGGCGGGCGAGGCGCGCGCCGCGCTCGACGGCCTCCGCCGCCAGATCGACGAGCTCGAGCAGGCACGCGCTGGCCAGAGCGCGAACGTCGCCGCGCTGCGCGCGGAGCTCGCCGCGCTCGAGGCGCGCTGGAGCGCGGCGAACGCGGCGAGCGCCGACGCACCGGCGGCGGGCGCGGGCGTCGATCTCCCCGACCTCCTCAAGAACGAGGCCGCGTCCGGCGCCGCGATGGGCCGCGCGCTCGACGACGTCCGCGCCGAGCTCGCCGCCGCGGAGAGCGTCCTCGCGAAGGACGCGCTCCACCGGCTCGACCTCCGCCTCTCGCGCCTCCTCCGCCGCGCGCGCCTCGGGCGCATCGAGTCGGTGCTCGGGAAGAAGCGCGCGCTCGAGGTCGAGATCGAGGCGATCAACGCGGGCTACCTCCCGAAGGACGCGATCGACTCGCTCGACGCCGCGCGCTACCTCCGCGACAACGAGGAGTACTGGCCGTTCGAGGGCGACGACTGGCCCGACGAGTTCGTCGGCAGCGAGGGGCTGAAGTGACCCGCGCCCGCGCGCTCTTCCTCTCGTGCGTGCTCGGCCTCGGCGGCGCGGTGGCCTGCGCGTCGGCGCCGCCGCCGAAGCCGCCGCCCGCCGCGGAGACCTCGGCGAGCGAAGAGCCGGACGATCCCGACGCCGCGGCCGCGGCGTGGGCGCACGAGGTGCTGGACGGCGGCCTCCTCGCCGAGGGCGGTGGTCTCCTCATCGCTTCGGGCGCGTCCCTGATGAAGGGCGACGAAGAAGAGGCGCGCCAGCTCCTCGCCCAGTTCGTCGCGCCGGACGCCGATCACGTCGCGCTCACGCGCTCGCTGCGCCCGAGCACGAACGACTACAAGGCGCTCTTCGACGCCGCGACCGCGCCGAAGATCGAGAGCGGCCAGTCGAAGGACTGGGCCTCGGGCAAGGCCGCGATCAGGCCGGGGCAGGGCCAGACCGAGGTGAAGATCGCGAGCGCGACGGGGGCCGACCTCGCGGCGTGGACGGGCAACGCGAAGGAGTTCCCGGCGGGGTACAAGAAGCTCGGGAAACACATCGCCCCGAACGCCACGTTCTACCGCTTCAAGTTCGTCGAGCCGGGCAAGGACACGGGGACCGCGTACGACGGGCTCGCGTTCGTGAACGGTCACTGGGTGATCGCGCCGAAGCCGTTCCGCGCGCTCGAGGGCAAGGGCGCCGGCCTCGACGAGGAGCCGGCCGCGGAGGAGCCCGCCAAGCCGGCGGGCAAGAAGCCGAAGGGCAAGAAGAAGAAGAAATGAGGACGCTCGGGCTCGCGCTCCTGATCGTGCTCGGCGCCGGCGTCGCGAACGCGGCGCCGCCGGCGAAGCCCGCCGCGCCGGCGCCGGCGCCCGCCGCGGCGTCCGAGCCCGTCACGTCGGTGAAGGCGACGGCGGAGAAGACGCTCGACGTGAAGGTGGCGCCGAAGGCCGCCGACAAACGCGCGGACAAGCCGAAGGAGGCGGCGCGCCGCGCGGCGACGAGCGGGCCGAAGCTCCCGCCCGCGATGCGCGCACAGCTCGCGAAGCAGCTCGAGGCGCGCATCGACAAGGACGTCGCGGAGGTGAAGAGCCTCCGCGGCGAGGCGATCGGGCTCCTCACCACGTTCGTCGCCGAGACGCCGAAGGAGTCGCGCGAGATGCCGGAGGCGCTCCTCCGCCTCGGCGAGCTGAAGTGGGAGCTCGAGCGCGAGCAGGCGGCGCTGCGCTTTCAGGCCTGGGAGGCGAAGCCGGTCGATCAGCGCGGGCCCGCGCCGGAGCCGGACTTCCAGCCGTCGCGCGACCTCTTCGCGCGCGTGCTGAAGGACTACCCGTGGTTCCAGCAGATGGACCTCGCGCTCTACGTCGACGGCTTCCTCGCGTACGAGCAGAACAAGCAGGACGAGGCGCTCGCGCGCTTCGACAAGATCCTCAAGGACTATCCGAATTCCCGCTTTCGCGCCGACGCGCACATGGCGCGCGCGGAGTCGCTCTTCAACGGTAAATACGATTACGCAGGGGCTCTCGTCGAATACGATAAAGTCCTTCAGTTCAAGAGCAGCGAGCTCTACGGCCTCGCGATGTTCAAGAGCGCGTGGTGCCTCTGGCGCCTCGGGCGCAGCGACGAGTCGGCGAAGCGCTTCGTCGCGGTCTTCGAGATCGCGGACGGGCAGAAGAACGCGGTCCAGCGGAAGCAGCTCGACGAGCTGCAGAGCGAGGCGCTCAAGTACCTCGTCGAGGTCTTCACCGAGGACGAGAAGAACACCGCGCAGGACGTCTACGGCTTCCTCGTGAAGATGGGCGGCGACCGCTTCGCCGGGAAGATCGTGCGCGCCCTCGCGGTGCAGTTCAACGATCAGGCGCACTTCGATCGCGCGATCGAGGCGTACGAGCTGCTCCTCAAGCTCGAGCCCGCGTCGAGCGAGGCGGGCTCGTGGGTCCTCGCGATCGCGGGCTGCTACAACTCGATGGAGGACTGGCCCAAGCTCACGAAGACGTACGAGCGCGCGGTCGCGGACTACACCGCCGGCGGGTCCTGGGCGAAGACGCAGGGCGATCCGAGCGTCGTCGCCGCGAACACGGCGGCGACGGCGGCGCAGCTCCGCGAGCAGGCGCTCCAGCTCCACGCGAAGGCGCAGAAGGACAAGACGAGCCGCGCCGAGTTCGAGGGCGCGGCCGCGCTCTACGTCGTCTACCTCTCCAAGTTCAGCGGCGAGAAGGATGCGTACCAGGTCCACTACTACCTGGCGGAGATCCGCTTCCATCGCCTCGACAAGCCGACCGAGGCGGCGACCGAGTACATGGCGGCGGCGCGCGCGATCCCGGCGAAGGAGGCGGAGGTCGACCCGCTCAAGACGCTGCGCCACGACGCGATCTACAACGCGCTCGCGGCGCTCGAGCGCGTGCGGTTCGCGGAGATCGAGGCGCGCAAGAAGGACAAGAGCGCCACGAACAAGGAGAGCGAGGCGGACAAGAAGTTCGCCGAGGCGCTCGACCTCTACGCGCAGCTCTACCCGAACGACCCCGCGCTGCCGGAGCTCTTCTTCCGCCAGGGCCGGCAGTACTACGACAACGGCATCTACGACTCGGCGGTGAAGATCTTCGGCTCGCTGCTCGAGAAGTTCCCGAAGAGCACGTTCGCGCTCTCGGCCGGCGAGCTGATCCTCGACTCGTTCAACCGCGCGAAGGACTACGACAACATCGAGACGTGGGCGCGCCGCCTCAAGAGCGCGCCGGCGTTCGCGAGCGACGCGAACCAGAAGAAGCTCGACACGCTCATCGTGCAGAGCGTCTTCAAGCAGGGCGAGCAGAAGTCGCAGGCCGGCGAGCACCAGGCCGCGGCGAAGGCCTACCTCCGCGCGGCGAAGGAGTTCCCGAAGGACCAGCGCGCTGCGCAGGCGTGCGTCAACGCGGAGATCGAGGCGCAGAAGGCGGGCGATCAGGACACGCTGCGCGAGGCCTCGAAGCTCGTGACCGGCCCCGACTACCGCGACAAGCCCGAGTCGCCGCAGGGCGCGTGGATCGCGGCGGTCACGTTCCAGTCGCTCGGTCTCTTCGCGGAGGCGGCGGAGCTCGACGAGGCGATCGCGTCGCTCGCGGACAAGGACCACCCGCACTACCTCAAGTTCGAGCACGCGAAGGACGCGGCGTTCAACGCGGTCGTGCTCCGCGTCGCGACGAACGACCACGACAAGGCGATCGCGAACGGCAACCGCTACCTCGCGCAGTACCCGAACGCGGCCGACGCGGACGAGGTCGTGTTCCAGATGGGCAAGGCGCATCAGAACGCGGGCCGCGACAAGGAGGCGGCGGACCTCTATCGCCGCTACGTCGCGAAGGCGAAGAACCAGGACCATCGCGTGCAGGGCTACGTGCTCCTCGCGGCGGCGCTCATCAAGACGAACGACGACAAGGGCGCCGCCGACGCGCTCAAGACGGCGGTCGACATCGGCAAGCATCGCAAGGGCGAGCTCGGCCCCGACGGCAAGTACGCCGCGGCGAAGGCGCGCTACATGGAGGGCGAGCGCGTGCTCGCGCGCTTCGACGCGATCCAGATCTCGGGCGACGTGAAGCAGCTGTCGCAGCGCCTGAAGCAGAAGGCGACGCTCCTCGCGGAGGCGGCGAAGGTCTTCCTCGACGTCGTGTCGCTCGGCGTCGCGGAGTGGACGACGGCGGCGCTCTACCAGATCGGCCGCACGTACGAGTCGTTCGCGAAGACGCTCCGCGACTCCCCCGCGCCCTCGGGCCTCGAAGGCGCGGACAAGGAGGCGTACCAGCAGCAGATCGACGAGTTCGTGGTGCCGATCGAGGAGCGGTCGCTCGACGCATACGAGAACGGCTGGAAGAAGGCGACCGACCTCGGCATCTACAACCAGTGGACCGCGAAGATGCGCGAAGCGCTCGGCCGCCTGAACGCCGAGCTCTACCCGCCGTTCAAGGAGATCGGCTTCGAGATCCGCTCGCAGGCCCCCACGCCGCTCCCCGCGCTCATCGACTCCCCACGCCGCGGCCCCGCGGCGGCGGCGGCGCCGCCGGCTCCCGCAGCCCCGCTTCCGACCGCGCCGCCAGCGCCGAAGAAGCCCGCTCCGCCCGCGGGAGGAAAGAAGAAATGAGGCTTCTTTTCAACGTCGGGGGCTCTGCCCCCGCCACCCCCGCCCCGCGACCCCGGCCCTCGCGCTGCGCGCTCGGGTTGCTTAGCAACCGCTGTGGCGGCCGCGGTCGCGGGGCCCCTCTCGACGTCGGGGGCTCTGCGCCCGCCACCCCCGCCCCGCGACCCCGGCTCTCGCGCTGCGCGCTCGGGTTGCTTAGCAACCGCTGTGGCAGCTGCGGTCGCGGGGGCCTCATGGCGTCGGCACCGCCTGCCGTCGCGCGTTGGCTTGGTGCGGTCATGTTGGTGCTTGCGGTCGTTGCGTGTGGGGGGGGGAAGCAGGCGGCGGGGCCGGCCGCGGCGGCGAAGGGGCTGCCGCCGGCGAATCCGGTCGCGGTGCAGCGGATGGTCGAGGGGGTGACGGCGGCGAAGGACCCGCGCATGCAGACGCGCGCCATCGCGCTCCTCCGCGAGGCGATCGCGATCGACCCGAACCTCTGGGAGGCGAGGTTCGATCTCGGCGTCGTGCTCGCGAACGGCGGCGACCTCGCGCGAGCGGAGCAGGAGCTCGCCGCCGCCGCGAAGATCGCGCCGGAGCGCGAGGAGGTGGCGGTCGCGCTCGCGGAGGTACGCCGCCGTCGCGGCTCGCAGAAGGAGGCTGCGGCCGCGCTGGAGGCGTTCGTGAAGGAGCACCCGACCGCGCTCGAGGCGCGGACGCTCCTCGTCGCCGCGCTCCGCGACTCGGGCCAGCACGACAAGGCGATCGCGGAGGCGCGCAACGTCCTCGCGCGAAAGCCGGGCGACGCGACGGCGCTCGCGGAGCTCGCGCTCTGCCACCTCGGGAAGGGCGAGCGCGAGACGGCGAACCTCCTCGTGCGACAGTCGCTCGACGTGAACGCGGCGAGCCCGCCGTCTCCGGCGCGCGTCTTGAGCTACGCGGTCGCGCATCGCGCGCAGGGCCTGGTCGCGCTCGCGGAGGGCGACGACGCCTCCGCCTTCAAGGCCTTCTCCCTCGCCGCGCAGGAGGATCCGAAGGACACGACGTCGCGCCTCAACATGGGCGCGGTGCTCCTCCGCGCGGGCTCGTACGCCAAGGCGGCGGAGCAGTTCAAGAGCGCCCTCGCCGCGTCGCCGGAGGAGACCGCCGCGCAGCTCGGCCTCGCCGCGGCGCTCCGCGGCGAGTCGAACGGCAAGGACCAGAAGCTCCTCGAGGAGGCGCGCACGCTCCTCGCGCAGGTCCTCGAGCGCGAGCCCCACAACGTCGCGGCCCTCTTCAACATGGGCATCCTCCTCGCAGACTCCCTCAAGCGACCCGCCGACGCGAAGCCCTTCTTCGACCGCTTCCTCGACGACGCGCCGAAGGACCACCCCGCCCGCCCCGAGGCGGAGAAGCAGCTCGGCAACAGGTCCGCCGCGGCCCCGCCCGTCGCGCCGGCCCCACCCGCGCCCCCCGCCCCTTCGACGCCGACCAAACCTGCTCCCACCCCGAAGCAAGGAGTCAAGAAGTGACCGCCGCGCCCGGGGCGATTCACAACCTGGGTTGTGAATCAGATACACAACCACGGTTGTGCAAATTCGCGAGCGTGAAGGCGCACCCTGCCCCGCTGTCGCACGAATGCACAACCACCGCTATGGATTGGATGCACAACCACGGTTGTGCAAGCTCGCGGGGGCGCAGCGTCGCGGCTCGTCCTTCTGCTGTATGGATGCACAACTCTGGTTGTGCATCGGATACACAACCAGAGTTGTGTATCAGGCCCGGCCCGGGGAAGGTGCGAGCGCCCGAGACGGGCATGTCGCGACCACACGTGCGACGCGACCAGGGAGTGCGCGACTCGTGGCTACGCGGTGGGAAGGGGCGCGGCGACATGTGGCTATGCGTCGGGGAAGGTCGCGGCGACACGTGGCTATGCGTCGGGGAAGGTCGCGGCGACACGTGGCTATGCGTCGGGGAAGGTCGCGGCGACACGTGGCTATGCGTCGGGGAAGGTTGCGGCGAGTCGTGGCCATGCGTCGGGGAAGGTCGCGGCGACACGTGGCTATGCGTCGGGGAAGGTCGTGGCGGTTATCGTGACCTTGCCGGTCGGGGGCGCGCTGGCGCGGGGGGCCGGTGGGGGAGCGGAGGTTGCTCGTGAAGCGCGTGTTCGTGTTCCTGGTCGTGGCGGGGGTGACGGCGTGCTCGCTGCTTGCGGGGGCGCAGCAGAGGAAGCCGGGAGGGGCGGCGCGGCCGGCCGCGTCGGCGGCGTCCGCTGCGTCGGCGGAAGGTGGCGCGCCGATGGCGGCGAAGGAAGGGCCGGAGGTCGCCGCGAAAGACGCGGGGGCGCTGAAGGGTGGCGCCGTCCTCGAGCAGAAGACCGCGAGCGACGGTGGAGCGCGGGTGTTTCGCTTCGGCGAGGTCGAGGTCGAAGGGAGGCTGAAGAGCCCTCAGATCGTCTACTTCCTTCGCCGCGTGCGCGCGGAGTTTGCGGCGGGGGACCTCGGGCATCGCTCCTTCATGCGCGAGCTCGGGGAGACGAAGAACGAGCCGAGCTTCTGACAGTCTGATGACTGGTGATACGCTCGAGGAGCGATGACCGCTGCCGCTCCGCAAGCTCCCAACGCGTTGCGCGTCGCGGTCACGTGGGGGACCACCATCGTCGCGCTGAAGACGCTGACGCGCGGGCAGTCGTTCCTCCTCGGTGACGGGCCGGGCTGCGCGCTCCCGATCCCCGACGGCGTCGAGATGTCGCCGCTGCCCGTCCGCGCGAACGCGGGAGGCTGGGAGCTCGACGCGCGGGGCTGCGTCGGCGGGTTGCTCACGCTGCGGGGGCGCGCGGAAGACCCCGCCGCGATCGCGAAGACGTCGGCGGCGGTGCCGATCATGCCCGGTGACTTCGGGCTCATCCAGTACGGACAGGTCTCGCTCTTCTTCCAGTACACGACGCAGCCGATCGCGATCACGGGCCGGAAGCCGACCGAGGTCCTCGTCTTCCTCGCCGCGCTGTGCAGCGCCATCCTCCACCTCGGCGGGATGGGTCTTCTGTCGACGCTGTCGACGCCGCTGCCGCTGCCGAAGCCGCCCGAGCTCGAGTCCGCCGACGACCTCGCGCGCCGCTTCAAGATGAAGCGCGCCGACCTCGAGCCGCCGCCCGAGCCGCCCCCGACCGAGGCCGGCGACAAAGGCGTGAAGGACCCCGGCGTCCAGGACAAGAAGGAGCAGGGCGGCGGTCGCAAGATGAAGAACGACGAGGGGAAGCTCGGCTTCAACAAGTCACACGAGAAGACGAGCCTCCCCGGCGAGAACCGCCCCGCGCAGAACTTCGGCGGCCTCAGCGAGGTGCTCGATGGCGACACCGGCAAGGAGATCAAGTCGACGCTGCAGCAGATCAGCAGCGTGTCGTCCGTGCTGCAGGGGCTCAACCAGAAGGACCTCGTCGCCGGCGGCGGCTCCGGCACCGGCCTGAAAGGAAGCGGACCCGGCGGCGGCGGCACCGGAGCCGGCACCCTCTTCGGGGGCGGCAACATGGACACCGGATCCGGCGCCGGCACGGGAGGTGGCGGCGGCACCGGCGCGGGTGGGCCCGGCGGCCGCGGCACGGGCGGCAACGGCGCCGGCGGAAGCAGCGGCGGAGCCGGCGGCGGAAAAGCGCCCGGCGAGGCCGCGGTCAACGTCGGCGCCGGGAGCGCGGCCGCGAAGGGCGGCCTCTCGCCGGAGCGCATCAAGCAGGTCGTGATGCAGCACCTCGGCGCCGTGCGCGCTTGCTACGAGACCGAGGCGCAGCGAAACCCCGGCCTCAAGGGCGGCGTGACGGTCGAGTGGCAGATCGATCCCTCCGGCGCGGTGACGCGCGCGTCCGTCGCGTCGACCACGCTCAACAACCCGCGCGTCGAGGGATGTGTCGTGCGGCAGGTCCAGCGCTGGAAATTCCCCGCCAGCGACTCCCCCACCACCGTCGCCGGGTTCCCGTTCAAGTTCGGCGTCGGCGGCTGATGAAGAGACGCTGCTGCGACATTGTTGTGTACTGCGACGTAAATATTCACGAAAAATAGTTGGGGCAGCAACTATCTGCCGCTCCGAGGAATGGCAATTGCCGGTCGTTGGTGGCATGATTCGGCCCGCGGTGTCGAAGCCACTATCTCTCGTCGCCCTTCTCTTCGTCGCGGCTCTGCTCGGCGGCTGCCGTGAGAAGGCGAGCCAGGCGCACGACGCCCAGCCGGCTGCGAAGCCGGACGGTCCGAAGACCGTGAAGTTCGATCCGAAGTCGCTCGAGCGCCTCGGGATCAAGGTGGAGGTCGCGGGGTCGAACAGCGGGACGCTCGACCTCGAGGTCCCGGGCTCGCTCGAGTACAACCTCGACCACTACGCCGAGGTCGGGACCCTCGTCGACGGGCGCCTTACGGCGATTACGGTGAAGCCGGGCGATCCGGTGAAAAAGGGACAATTGCTCGCGCAGCTCGTCGTCCCCTCGATCGCGAACGCGCAGGCCGAGTACCTCTCCGCGAACGCCGCCGACAAGAGCGCGAAGACGAACCTCGATCGCGAGACCAACCTCCTCGAGAAGGGCCTCACCACCGCGCGCGAGGCGGAGGTCGCGAAGGCGGAGGCCGCGCGCGCGGAGGCCGACCTCGCCGCCGCGAAGGCGAAGCTCGACGCGCTCGGCGTCGGCCGCCCCACCGCCGGCGCGAGCATCTCCGGCGCGGGCGTGCTCACGCTCACGGCCCCGATCGACGGCGTCGTCGTCCGGCGCGACGCCGTGCTCGGCCGCTTCCTCCAGGCGAAGGAGACCGCGTTCGTCATCGCCGATCCGGCCGACCTCCGCGCCGCCCTCAACGTCTACGAGGCCGACCTCCCCTACTTCCACGTCGGCCAGGAGGCGGAGGTCTTCGTCGACGCCCTGCCGGGGAAGTCGTTCAAGGGACAGATCATCCTCGTCGAGCCGCAGATCGGCCGCCAGAGCCGCTCCGCGCGCGCGTACATCAACGTCGACAACAAGGACGGGTTCCTCAAGCCGGGCCTCTTCATCCGCGCGAGCATCAAGCTCCCGGAGGCCGTCGCGCAGGGCCGCCTCCTCATCGCCGCCCCCGCGGTCCAGCCGATCGGCGACGAGAAGGTCGTCTTCGTCGAGCAGAAGGAGCCCGGCAGCTTCGAGGTCCGCAAGGTCCAGGTCGCGCGCACGACGACCCAGGTCGCCGAGATCCGTGAAGGCCTCCAGAAGGGCGAGCGCATCGCGGTCGAGGGCGCCTTCGTCCTCCGCGGCGAAGTGACGAAGCAGTAGCCATGCGCGGCGTAGTCCTATGGGCGGCGAAGAACGCGTTCCTCGCGATCATGATCTGCCTCGGCATCATCGGGGCGGGCGTGTTCGCGGCGAAGGAGCTCGCGATCGACGCCGTGCCCGACCTCACGAACGTGCAGGTCCAGGTCGTCACGCGCGCGTCCGCGCTCTCGGCGACCGAGGTCGAGTCGCAGATCACGCAGCCGATCGAGCGCGGCATGGCCGGCGTGCCGGGGCTGCGCCTCACCCGCAGCGTCAGCAAGCTCGGCATCTCGATCGTCTGGCTCATCTTCGACGACAGCGTCGACGTGTACTTCGCGCGCCAGCTCGTCAACGAGCGGCTCATCCAGATCAAGGAGCAGATCCCGCCCGAGATGGGGAAGCCGGAGCTCGGCCCGATCACGACCGCGCTCGGCGAGATCTACATGTTCGAGCTCCGCGGCGACGGGAGGTCGCCGGAGGAGCTCCGCACGATGGTCGAGTGGCAGATCGGCCCGAAGCTCCGCCAGGTGCAGGGCGTGATCGAGGTCGTCGGCTTCGGCGGCGCGCTCAAGCAGTACCGCGTCACGCTCGACCCCGCCCGCCTCGCCGCGCACGGCGTCTCGATCGAGAACGTGAAGGAGGCGATCGCGCGCGACAACCGCGTCGGCGGCGGCGGGTACGTCGAGTCGTCGGGGGAGCAGATCGTCCTCCGCGGCGACGCGCGCTTCAAGGGCCTCGAGGACATCGCCGCCACCGTCGTCCGCACCGACGAGTCCGGCATCCCGGTCCGCATCGCGCAGCTCGGCGTCGTCGACACCGGACCGGCGCAGCGCCAGGGCGCGATGACGCGCGACGGACGCGGCGAGATCGTCGGCGGCAGCGTCCTCATGCTCAAGGGGGAGAACAGCCGCGAGGTCGTCGCGCGGGTGAAGGAGGCGATCGAGGAGGTCGGCCCCCGCCTCCCGAACGGCGTCAGCATCGAGCCGTACTACGACCGCGCCGAGTTCATCGACCGCGTCCTCCACACCGTCGCGAAGAACCTCTCCGAGGGCGCGATCATCGTCGTCGTCTGCCTCCTCCTCACGCTCGGATCGCTCCGCGCCGGCCTCCTCGTCGCGGGGGCGATCCCGTTCGCGATGCTCGTCGGCTTCATCGGCCTCAACGCGGTCGGCTACACCGGCAACGTGATGAGCCTCGGCGCGATCGACTTCGGCATCGTCGTCGAGGGCGCGGTGCTGATGGTCGAGCACGCGATGTCGCACGGCGCGAACATCGCCGACCGCAACCGGCGGCGGCGCATGATCATGAACTCGATGGCGGGCGTCGCGAAGCCGGCGGTGTTCAGCGTCGTCATCACGATCCTCGTCTTCCTCCCGCTCGTCACGCTGGAGGACATCGAGGGCAAGATGTTCCGCCCCGTCGTCATCTCGCTCTGCTTCATGCTCGCCGGCGCGCTCTTCTACGCGCTCGTGCTCGTCCCCGCGGTCGGGCCCCGCTTCCTCCAGGGCTCCGAAGACGCGAAGGAGCCGTGGCTCATCCGGAAGCTCCGCGTCGTCTACGCGCCCGCGCTCGACTTCGTGCTGAAGCGTCCGGGGGCGGCGATCGCCGGCGCGTTCGTGCTCTGCATCGGGCTCCTCTCGACCGGCGCGACGATGGGCGCCGAGTTCCTCCCGCGCATCTTCGAGGGCGCCTACGCGCTCGACGTCCTCCGCCCGCCGAGCACGAACGTGAAGCAGGCGATCGACCTCTCGAAGATCACGGAGCAGGTGCTGAAGGAGACGCCCGAGGTCGAGACGGTGGTGAGCCGCATCGGCCGCCCCGAGGGCGCGGTCGACTTCGCGGGCCCGGAGTCGAGCGACTGCTTCGTCATCCTCAAGCCGCGGGAGAAATGGCGGAGCGGGATGACGCCGGAGAAGCTCGCGCAGGAGCTCTCCGACAAGCTCGAGCGCACGGTCCCGGCCACGCTCCACGCGTTCAGCCAGCCGATCGAGATGCGCGTCAACGACCTCGTCGCCGGCATCAAGGGCGACGTCGCGATCAAGGTCTACGGCGAGGACCTCGCGCAGATGCAGGAGGTCGCCGATCAGATCCGGAAGGTGGTGGCGTCGACGCCGGGCGCCGCGGACACGAAGATGGAGATCGCGACCGGGCTCCCCTCGCTCCGCGTCCTCGTCAACCGCGACAAGGTCGGGCGCGTGGGCGTGCCGCCGGGCAGCATCCTCGACGCGCTCGCGATGGCGCGCGCGGGTCAGACGGTGGGCGTCGTGCGCGAGGGCGAGCGCGTGTTCGACCTCGTCGTGCGGCTCGGCGGCGATCGCGTCGACGACGAGAGCGACCTCGAGCGCCTCCCGCTCGCGACCCAAGGCGGCAACCTGGTCCCCCTCTCGATGGTCGCCGACGTGAAGCTCGAGGACACGACCGTGATCGTCGGCCGCGAGCAGATGAAGCGCCGCCTCATCGTGCAGACCAACGTGCGCGGGCGCGACATGGTCGGCTTCGTGAAGGAGGCGCAGGCGAAGGTCGCGCAGCTCAACGTCCCGAAGTCGATGGACGTCGTGTGGGGCGGGCAGTTCGAGAACTTCAACCGCGCGAAGTCGCGCCTCTCGCTCCTCGTCCCGATCTCGATCGGCGTCATCGCGCTGATGCTCGTCTTCATGTTCCGGCGCCTCTCGTACACCGTGATCACGCTCCTGAACCTCCCGTTCGCGGTCGGCGGCGGCGTCTTCGCGATGATCCTGCGCGGCCTCCCGTTCAGCATCCCCGCCGGCGTCGGCTTCATCGCGCTCTGCGGCGTCGCGGTCATGACCGGCATCGTCATGACGCAGAGCCTCGTCGACACGCCGCTGGAGGGCGATCCGACGGACCCGAAGAGCGCCGTCGCGCGGGTGCGGCAGGCCTCGCTGAGCGCGTTCCGCGCGCCCTTCAGCACCGCGCTCGTCGCCGCGATCGGCTTCATCCCCGCCGCGATCGCGACCGGCACCGGCTCGGAGGTGCAGCGTCCGCTCGCGACCGTCGTCATCGGCGGCCTCCTCGTCGGGATGGTCGTCTCGCTCCTCGCCCTGCCGGCGATGCTCCTCCTCGTCGCGCGCCGCGACGCTCTGAACCCAGTCCCCGACGAGGACCTCGACGACGGCCTCCGCGACATCAAGAGCATCCCCCCGCCCCACGGAGCCCACGGAGCCCACGCCCACGGCGAGTAACTCGCGCCGGAGCGACGCCGCCCGCAGCCAAACGCGAGAGCGGGGGTGCAGGGGCGAAGCCCCTGCTATGAAAACCCGATGGACTGGAAGCTGTTCGTCTCGACCTTTGGCGCGATCTTCGTGGCCGAGCTCGGGGACAAGACCCAGCTCGCGGCGCTCTCGCTCTCCGCGGGCTCGAAGTCGAAGTGGATCGTGTTCCTCGGCTCCGCCCTCGCGTTGACCGCGAGCTCGGCGATCGCGGTGGCGCTGGGTGAAGGCGTGAGCCGCTTCGTCTCGCCGGTGTGGCTGAAGCGGGCGGCCGGCGTCATCTTCGTCGCGCTCGGCCTGCTCTTCCTGCTCCGTCCCAGCGCCGACTGAGGCCGAAAAGTTGTAGGTGTATCCGGCGGGCTGATACCCGAGGAGCATGAGCCACCACGAGGACGACGAGTCGGTTTCCCGACCGTTCCGGCCGATGCTCCGCAAGGGTCAGGAGCGCTTCGCGAGGGAGACCGCGTCCCGGCCGATCCTCATGTTCGAGGACGTCTTCAAGTCGTACCGGCCCGGCGCCCCCGTCCTCCGCGGGATGAACCTCATCATCGAGCGCGGCGAGTTCGTCTTCATCACCGGGCCGTCGGGGTCCGGCAAGAGCACGCTCCTCCGCATCCTCTACGCGGCGGAGAAGCCCGACGAGGGGCGCATCCTCTTCCTCGGGCGCGACATCGTCCGCCTCCGCGGCGAGTCGGTCCCGTTCCTGCGCCGCAACATCGGCGTCGTCTTCCAGGACTTCAAGCTGGTGCAGTCGTGGAGCGTCTTCGAGAACGTGGCGATCACGCTCGAGGTGCTGGGGCTCCCTTCGCGCCTCATCCGCTCGCGCGTCGGCGAGGCGCTCGAGCGCGTGGGGCTCCACGGTCGCGGCGGCGATCCGGCGGGCGTGCTCTCCGGCGGCGAGCAGCAGCGCGTCGCGATCGCGCGCGCGATCGTCGGCGAGCCCGCGCTCATCCTCGCGGACGAGCCGACCGGCAACCTCGATCCCCAGCTCGCGCTCGACATCCTCGGCCTCTTCGAGGAGATCCACGACGCGGGCACGACCGTGCTCTTCGCGACGCACGATCGCTCGCTCCTCGACGTCCGCGCGCGCCGCCTCATCGTCCTCGACGAAGGCAAGGCGATGGACGTCCCGAACGGCGTCGGCGGCGAAGAAGACCGCTTCGAACACTCGCTGCCTATCTGAAGGACTGAAGGAAAGAAGATGCTCGACGGATCCATCGGTACGACGCGCCGGGCCCGCCGCGGGATGCTCCGCGAGTGGCGGCTCCACGCGCTCAGCGTGTTCTCGCTCGCGGTCGCGTTCGTGTGCCTCGGCGCGGCGCTCCTCGTCCTCACGAACCTCCGCGCGATCGAGGAGCGCTGGGCCCACGCCGGGCGCGCCTCGATCTACCTGAAGGACAACGCCGCGGCGCAGGACGTCGAGCAGCTGAAGGCGGCGCTCGGCGCGGTCCCGATCGTCACGTCGGTCCGCTACGTCTCCGCGTCGCAAGCGCGCGCCGAGTTCGGGCAGAAGGAGGCGGGGCCGAAGGCGGAGCTCGCGGCGCTGCCGGTGGAGGCGTTCCCCGCCTCGCTCGAGATCGAGGTCCGGAGCGACGTCACCGACGACGAGCTCGACTCCGTCGTCGCGAAGCTGCGCCAGCTCCCCGCCGTCGACGACGTCGAGACGTACCAGGCCTGGACCGAGCGGCTCGGCCGCCTCATCCGCGGCGGCGTCGCGGCGGCGGCGCTCCTCGCGGTCGTCGTCTTCGCGTCGGTGCTCGCCGTCGTCGGCTCCACGATCCGCCTCGCGCTCCAGCGCCGGCGCACCGAGGTCGAGGTGCTGAAGCTGGTCGGCGCGACGGATCGCTTCATCAAGGGACCCTTCCTCGTCGAGGGCATGTCGCAGGGCGCGTTCGGCGCGACCGGCGCGATCGCGCTCCTCGCCACGCTCTTCTTCGTCGTCCGCGGCCGCCTCGACGCCGAGCTCGCCGGCCTCGTCGGGATCGAGCCCTCGTTCCTGCCGTGGCAGGTCGTCCTCGGGATGATCGCGATGGGCATGCTCCTCGGCATGTTCGCCGCCCTCCTCGGCCTCCGCCGCCTCGTGACGGTCTGATGAAGCGCACGCTCGGCATCGCCCTCGTCTTCCTGGCGCAGAGCGCGCTCGCGTCCGGCTCGCACGACCTCGTCCCGGTGAACCCGCCGCCCGCCGCGCCCGCGGCGTCGACGCAGTCGACCGCGCTCGCGCTCGCGGCGCTCGACCGGCGCATCGCGGACCTCGACGCGGAGGAGGAGGTGTCGAAGCGTGAGCTCTCCGAGCTCGGGACGCGCATCGCGGAGGCGCACGCGCGCACGCTCCTGCGTGGCCGCGCGTTCTATCGCCTCACCCGCGCCGGGATGCTGCCGGTGGGCGGCGGCTTCGACGCGCTCGTCACGCACGCGCTCCGCGTCGAGCGGGCGCGCCGATCGCTCGCGACGGAGCTCACGGGTGAGAAGAAGCTGCGCGAGCGCGGCGTCTCGCTGTCGCGCGGCCTCGAGCGCATCGCGCGCGATCGCGTCGCGCTCTCGAGCCAGCGCACGGCGATGGACGCGGCGCGGCTCGCGATCGAGGACGAGAACCGCCGGCAGATGGCGTTCGACCGCGCGTTCTCCACCTCGAGCGGCAGCTCGGAGTACGTGGCGGTGTACGGCGCGAACGGCGCGGCGCCGCCGACCGCGATCGGCGGCTTCGCGTCCTCCAAGGGCCGGCTCCTGTTCCCGCTCGCGGGGCGCTCCGAGGTCCGGCCCGCGAAGCGCGAGGGCACCGACGGACCCGGCCTCGAGATCAAGGCGACGATGAACGCCCCGGTGCGCGCGGTCTTCGGCGGGCGCATCGCCTTTGCAGATCGCTACGGTCCGTACGGCCGGCTCGTGATCGTCGATCACGGCGAGCACTACTACACGGTGAGCGGCAACCTCGCCGCGATCGAGGTGAAGGTGGGTGACGAGGTCTCGGCCGGCGAGCGCCTCGGCACGGTGGGCGATGAAGGCAGAGGTCCGATGCTCTACTTCGAGATCCGCCATGCGACGCAGACGATGCCGCCGGCGGTGTGGCTCGGCCTGTAGTCGCGCCTTGTCAGGGAGGCGAGGGCGCGCAACACTCGAGTCATGGCCTCGTCGCTTCTCGCGCGCGCTGCGTTGACCGGAACGGCCGTGCTCTCCTTGTTCGTCGCGACCGCCGCCTGCGATGACCGTCGCGGCTACTACGGTCGCTACGACCGTTGCGACTACACGTATCGCCAGTGCCGAACGGTCTGCGATTACTGGTGTGACTACTGGAGCTGCTACCCGACGTGCTGGGATCAGTGCTGGGACGAGTGCGGGTACAACCCGCGTCCGCCGGCGTCGTCGAGCACGTCCACGTCGGGCGCGCCGAGCCCGGGCATCGACGCGGGCGTGGTGAACCCCGATCCTGACCCCGAGCCCGAGCCGGGCACCGGCGTCCTCTGCACGCCGTGCGACGCGAACTCCGACTGCGAATCGGGTGCAGTATGCATCCTTCGCGGCGGCCCCCCGCGCGACACGAGCGCCGACGACTCCGGCGCCCCGATCGGCCGCGGCTTCTGCGGCCACGCCTGCACGACGTCCGCCGACTGCCCCGACGGCTTCCTCTGCTCCCAGCTCGGCTCGAGCAGGCAGTGCCTCCCCAAGGCAGGCAGCTGCGACTGAGCGCGGTGACTACGCGCTCGCGGTCGCGGTGGGCGCTGCTCCGCGGACGCGGGTGATGACGGCGAAGACCTCCTCCTCCGTCATGATGTGGTCTTGCGCCTTCGCGGCCTTGAGGATCTCGGCGACGAGCGTCTCGTCGCTCGGGATCTTTCGCTGCGCGAGCCAGTAGCTCACGTTGGAGGCGCCGCTCATGAAGCCGATGCAGATCTCCTGCGTGCGGCCGATCATGCCCGCGGGGACGCCGCTGTAGATGCGGTCCGCGAGCCAGGTGTCGCCCTTCGCGATCGACTTGATGATCGCGGAGGCGTGGACGCCGGTGGCGGTGCGGAACGCGTCGCGGCCCATCAGCGGGTAGTTGATCGGGACGTCCCACTTCACCGCCTTCGCGATCGTGGTGCAGTAGTCGCCGAGCTTCGTGAGGTCGTGATCGAGCTGGCCGAGCAGCTTCAAGTTGAGGAGGAGGAGCTCCATCTGCGCGTTGCCGACGCGCTCGCCGATGCCGAGGCCGGTCGCGTGGACGCGGTCGGCGCCGTGCTCGAACGCGTAGATCGCGTTGTCGAGCGCGAGACCGCGGTCGTTGTGGCCGTGCCAGTCGATGCCGATCTCCGCGCCGGTGCCGGCGATGACGTTCTTCGTGAACTGAATGAGGTTCTTCACGCCGTCGGGCGTGGCGTGGCCGACCGTGTCGGAGAGGCAGAGGCGCTTGGCGCCGTGATCGATCGCGGTGCGGAAGAGCGTGGTGAGCACCTCGGGGCGCGAGCGGGTCGTGTCCTCCGTGACGTACGCGACGGGGAGGCCGTCCTTCACCGCGACGTCGATCGCGTCGGCGCTGCGCTTCGCGATCAGGTCCACGTCCCAGTCCTCGGCGTACTGGCGGATCGGCGAGCTGCCGATGAACGCGTACACCTCGACCGGGATCCCCGCGCGCTGCGAGACCTCGATCATCGGCGTGATGTCGGAGACCACCGTGCGTCCCGCGCACGCGATCTTGATGTTCATCTTGCAGTCGACGACCTCCTTGCAGATGCGGAGGACGTCGTCGAACGCGCGCTTGCTCGAGCCCGGGAGGCCGACGTCGGCGCAGTGGATCCCGAGGTCCTCCATCAGGTGGAGGATCTTGAGCTTGTGCTCGATGCCCGGGTCGACGACGGACGGGTTCTGGAGGCCGTCGCGGAGGGTCTCGTCGAAGAAGGAGAAATTCGCGGGCAGAATGCGCCCTTTGCGATTCAGCTCGTTCCAATCGAAGACGAGGGCGGAGGCGCGATCGCCAACGCTGGCAGAGTCCGACATGGGTTAGAGTATGCCATGGAACTTGCCGGGCTCGATGCCGCGAGACTGTCGGTCGTTCAACACGGGACGCGAACGAGCTTCCGCCGTCGCGTCATGGACGCCATGCGTCAGCTCGTTCCCGCGCCGGGGGCGTTCATCTGCTTCGGGACCGAAGACGCGCGCGCGTGCGCGGATTCTTCGTGCGTCGTCGACGGGGTGTTGCGGCCCGTCGCGCTCGATCCGAGCGTCCGCCTGACTCAGGCGTTCGGGTTCGAGACGAAGAGCGTGGTCGAGACGACGCGGCGCGTCTACCTCGCGACGGAGCTCTACCCCGACTCCGAGCGCGTGAAGCTCCCGTGGTTCTCCGCGCACGCGTCGCACGGCTTCAAGCACGCGCTCCTCTTCTTCCTCCACGAGGGCGGCGTCCTCTTCGGGCTCGCCGGCCTCGAGCGGCGCGAGGGCGAGGGCGAGTTCACGCAAGCCGACGTCGAGAAGCTCGAGGCGCTCGGTCCGTTCGTCGCCGCGGGCGCGCGCGCGCAGATCGCGTACGACGAGCTCTCGCGCGAGGCGGTCGCGCTGCGCGCGTTCAGCAAGGTCGCGGGCTCGCTCTTCGTCGTCGATCGCGAGAAGCGGAAGGTCATCTGGGCCGCGAACCGCGACCGCGGCATCGAGTGGGACGCCGACGTGCAGCCGATCGAGGACCACATCGTCGACGCGGCGGAGCAGTCGCTCCAGGCGCGCGCGAAGCAGGAGGCGCTCCCAACGCCGCCGCGCCTGCCCGCCGGCGCGGTCGTCGCGGTCGCGAAGGTCGAGGGCGATCCCGTCTTCAACAACGCGAAGTGCGCCATCCTCCGCGTCGAGCCGCAGGACAAGGCGGCGCCGATCGAGGGCCTCTCGAAGCGTGAGCGCGAGATCGCCCGCCTCCTCGTCGCCGGTTACAGCGGCGTGAACGTCGCCGCCATCTCGGGCCTCTCCGAGAACACGGTCCGCACCTACGTCCGCCGCCTCTACCAGAAGCTCGGCGTCTCGAACCGCGCGGATCTCGTGCGAAAGCTGATGTCGCCGGCCGAGTCCAAGGCCTCCGGCTCGCCGTCGTCGGTCATCTCCCCGCCGCCCGACTCCTCCCTCGTCGACGGCGACGACACGCTGGATTAGCGCACCTCGTCCCACTTATCTCGAGGGTCGGAGACCACTCTTCGAACGCGGCCGTACACTGGAGTCATGCCGCTGACTTCGCGCGTGCGTCATCGTCTTCAGCTCGGCGCTGCCATCTTCGTCTCCGTCGGTTCGGTCGCGCTCGTCGCGCGCATCGCCAAGCCGCGCGTGCGTCCGCCCGCGCCGGCGCCGCTCGTCACGTACGTGCCGCAGACGCCGCTACCGCCGAAGCCTACGCCGCCGCCGATCGCGATCGGCGTGAGCCCCGCGCCGTCGCTCAGCGTCGCGTTCGACAGCGCGCTCCGCGACGGCGACACGAAGGCGCTCGACCGCCTCTACACGAAGAGCGAGCCGCTCGGGCTCGCGCTGAAGGCGGCCGCCGGTTACGGCAAGCGCGCGAGCGTCGAGTGGGTCCTCGAGCACGGCGCCGACGTGCACGTCTCCGAGGGCGACGTCGACGCGCCGCTCCTCGCCGCCGACGAGCACGCCGACGTCGTCGCGCTGCTCCTCGAGCGCGGAGCGGAGGAGCCGGATCTCTCCGTCGCCGCGATCGCCGGCGCGCCGAACGCGGTCACGCGCATCCTCGCCGCGAAGAAGACGGCCAACCCCGGCGACGGGACGACGCCGCTCTTCGACGCGGTCACCTCCACCCTCGCGACGAGCGAGAACCGTCGCGTCATCGTCGAGAAGCTGCTCGCCGCGGGCGCGGACCCGAACGCGGGCGAGGGCGGGAGCGGGAAGACGCCGCTCGCCGCCGCGGTCGAGCTCTGCACCGGCGAGGACGACGGCGCGGCCGGTCTCGCGCTCGTGCAGATGCTCGTCGCCAAGCGCGCGACGGTGACGGGCGAGGCGCTCTGGGCGGCGTTCGAGCTCGACGAGGGCCCCGCGAAGGGCAAGGCCTTCGACGCGCTCCTCGCGGGCAAGCTCGAGCCGGGCGCGACCGCGGTCGCGCTCTCGCACGCGACGGGCGATCAGGTCCCCTTCGTGAAGAAGGTCGCTTCGCGCGGCGTCGTGTGGAACTGGCAGGACGGCGAGTCCGGCACCACCGCGCCGCTCGTCGACGCGGTCGAGCGCTTCGACGTCCCGCTCGTCAAGGCGCTGCTCGAGTCCGGCGCGCCGGCCGATCTCCATCTCAAGGACGGTCGCTCCGCGCTCGGGTCCGCGATCGACGGCTACGCGTCGAGCTCCGCCGAGGCGGAGCGCATCGTCGAGCTCCTCCTCGCGCGCGGCGCGAACGTGAACCGGCGCCTGCCGGACGGACGGCCGCCGCTCTTCGCCGCGGCGGAGGCCGGCAACACGCGGATGTTGAAGGCGCTCCTCGACGCGGGGGCGAACGTGAACGAGCGCGTCCTCGACGAGACCGCGCTCGACGCGGCGGAGCGGAGCGCGAACATCCAGGCCGCGCGCATCCTCGACGGCCGCGGCGGACGCCGCGCGCCACCGCGCCCCGACGCCGAATGACGCTCCGCCTCGTCCCGACCACGCTCGATCACGTCCCGCACGTCATGACGTGGGTCAACGATCGCGAGGTCATGCAGTACTTCGCGCTGCGCCAGGAGCACATCTCCGAGGACGAGGAGCGCGCCTTCCTGACGAAGCTCCTCGCGGCGCGGAACGGCCGCGTCTTCCTCGTCGTTCGGAGGTCGATGCAGGGCGGCGGGCGCGGGGCGGCGATGCTCACCGCGTTGATCGAGCGCGCGTTCGGCGAGCTCGACCTCCACAAGCTCTGGCTCATCGTGCGGAAGGACAACCGCCGCGCGCAGGCGATGTACCTCCGCGCCGGCTTCGAGCTCGAGGGTGTCCTCAAGGACGAGTACTGCGTGAACGGGCGCTACTTCGACATGGTGCGCATGGGCGTCGTGCGTGACTCGTCGCCGAGCTGCTCGAGCGCGTCCGCGAGCTGATCGTCGTCCGCGGCGTCGGCGACGTGCTCGAGCGCGACGCGCAGGTGCGGCGCCGCGCACGCGTCGGCCGCGACGCGGAGCCGAGCGCGCGCGCCTTCGTCGAGCTCGTGCCGCAGCGCGAGGGCGGCGCCGGCGCGCTCGGTCGCGGACGCGGTCGTGTCCTCCACCACGCGCCAGAGCTGCTCGGCGGGGAGCGCGTTCGTGCGGAAGCTCGCGACGCTGTCCTTGACCGTCGCCGCTTCGCGGAGCCAGTCGCGCACGTCGCGTCCGTTGCGCGCGAGCGTGCTCGTGTCGGCGCCCGGCTCCGCGCGCTGGGCCGCGAGGCGCTCCTCGATCCGCGCGACGAGCGCGTGCGCGTCGCGCTCGCGGTCGGACAGCGTTCCGAGCTTGCCGCCGCCCTGGTGATGGAACGCGATCGCCGTCCCGTCCTTCAGCGTGAGCTCGACGTCCGTGCCGGTCGTCTTCGCGGAGGCGACGCTGGAGTACGGATGGAACGTGACGCGGCGGTTGCGGCGCAGGCGCACGCCGTCGGCGCCGACCGAGACGTGGACCTTCGGCGTGAACCGATGGTAGATCGCGGCGATCACCGCGCAGCAGACGGCCATCACGCCGTAGAACTCGAGGAGGCGCGAGAGCGGCATGTTCGGCCCCAGCGGGAACAGCAAGTACCCGGCGACGGCCATGATCGCGATCCACGTCGCGTACGCGCCGCCGAAGATGGCGACGAACCGCCGGAGCGAGCCGTGCGTCATCTCGTATTCGGAGCGCGAGCGCGCGGGATCGAGCCGGAGCGCGGTGAGGAGCGCGGCGCCCTCCTCCTCCGTCGCGATCGCGACGTCGACGGCGCGGACGAGCGCGTCGCGACGTGCGACGTGGAGGACGAGCGCGCCGTCGCGATCGCGGCGGACATGCGCGTGGCGGATGTGAGCGCGGGGAACGAGGAGGCGGCCGTCGAGGAAGAGCCCTTCGTCCGTCGCCTCCACTCGTCCATGCCTGGTCCGGCGCCAGCGTCGCCACGCGTAGATCCCACCCGCGAGGAGGAACGGGTAGAGGACGGGGAGCAGCCAGGTGCCCGGCGTCTTGCTCGCGATGCCGTACGCGGTGGCGGGCAGGCCGGCGAGCGAGAAGACGGCGGTGACGACCAGCACCCACGTGCGCCGCACGTGGACGGTCGTCGAGCGTTCGCTCATCGGGCGCGGTCCTCCGGCGTGTCCCAGTCGTCGAGCTCGCGCGCGGGCAGGTCGAGCGCGGTGGCGGGGACCGCGTCGAAGAGGGGCTGCAGCGCGAGGCGGCCGGCGGCGGCGTGCGCCTCCGCGATCGGCGCGACGACGCGCGGATCGTGGCGCGAGAAGAAGGGCTCCCACCGTCCCTCGCGTCGCGGCGCGACGAGCGGCGCCGCCGGCGCGTGCGCGAGGAGCAGCCCGAGCGACGCGACGAACGGCATGTCGCACGCGACGACGACGACGCGCCGGTCGCCCGCATGTGTGTAGAGTGCACGAAGTCCGCCGAGCGGGCCTTCGCCCGCGTCGGCGAGCATCGGGAGATCGAGATGTTCGTAGGATGCATGCGCGCCGACGAGGACCGGCTCGACGTCGTGCGCGCGGAGGAGCGCGACGGTGCGCGCGACGATCGAGGGGGAGCCGTCGGGCGCGGGGAGGAGGCCCTTCGCGACGCCGCCGAAGCGCGTCGCGGCGCCGCCTACGAAGATGCCGCCGAGCGCTCGCGCCACGCACGGTACGATAGCGCGGTGGCGGCGAAGACGATCACCGTAGAGCGCGTCCGCTCCGGCGCGCGCGCGGCGGAGGAGGACCGCGTCGTCGTCGAGGAGCCGCTCGAGATCCGCGTCGACGACGACACCCTCGCGATCACGATGCGGACACCGGGGCACGATCGCGAGCTCGTGCTGGGCTTCTTGCTCGGGGAAGGGATCATCCGCGCGAAGGGCGACGTGGCGAGCCTCGCGAACTGCGGGCGCCCGGGCGATCCCGGCTACGCGAACACGATCGCGGTCGTGCTCGGTCCGACCGCGCGGCCGCCGGAGAGCGAGCGGGTCCGGCGCGGGACGATGACGACGAGCGCGTGCGGCGTCTGCGGGCGGAGGACGCTCGACGATCTGTTCGCGCGGATCCAGCCGCGTCGCTCGGAGGCGCGCTTCTCCGCCGAAGCGATCGCCGCCGCGGTCGCCGCGCTCCGCGAACGCCAGCCGCTGTTCGACGCGACCGGCGGCTGCCACGCCGCCGCGCTCACGGACGCCGCCGCGCTCGAGGAGGCCGGACCGCGCGCGGTGGTCGCCGCGCTCGAGGACGTTGGGCGTCACAACGCGGTCGACAAGGTGGTCGGGAGCCGTGTCCTCGCGGGTGATCTCGGCGTGGCGGGGCGGCTCCTCGTCGTGAGCGGTCGCGCGAGCTTCGAGATCGTGCAGAAGGCGCTCGCGGCCGGCGTCGACGCGGTCGCGTCGGTGTCGGCGCCGTCGTCGCTCGCGGTCGATCTCGCGCGCGAGGGCGGCCTCGTCCTCGCCGGCTTCGTGCGCGGCTCGGACCTCGTCGTCTACTCCGGCGCCGAGCGCGTCGACTGAGCGCGTCCGCTCACTTCGCGTCGGGGTGCGGGAAGTGCTCGGCCGGGTCTTCGTCCTCGCGCGGGCGGAGGCACGCGAAGTCCTTCTCGACGAGGATGCTCGACGGGCCCACCGCGCCGCGGACGCCGACGCTCTCGGACGTGCACCACGCCTCGGCCTCGCCGCGCTCCAACGTGACGACGATCCCCCGTGCGTCGAACGACGCCGTCGTCGCCGCCCCGACCTCGAGGGTGTAGCGAAAGACCGCGCCGTCGGGGAACGACGTCGCGTCCTCGACGCGGCCGCGCTCGCGCAGCGCGTCGACCTCGGGCCGCGTGAGACGGAGGCGGAGCGAGTCCCCGCGAATGCGCAACTTCATCGGGCCTCACGTTAGCATTGGGATCGATGGCTCGTCGTGAGCTCGATCCTCCGCCGGTATGCCCGACGTACGACAAGCCCGCCGCCGGCTTGCCCGGCGTCACGCACGTGATGGCGTACGCGCGCTCGACCTCGGGCCTCGTGCGCGGGACGAGGGCGCTCTTGCGCCTCAACCAGGTGAAGGGCTTCGACTGCCCGAGCTGCGCGTGGCCCGATCCACACCACCGCTCGTTCGCCGAGTTCTGCGAGAACGGCGCGCGCGCCACCGCGCACGAGGCCGACGCCCGTCGCGCCGACGCCGCGTTCTTCGCCGCGCACACGATCGCCGAGCTCGCGGAGCACGACGACTACTGGCTCGAGCAGCAGGGACGCCTCGTCACGCCGCTCGTGAAGCGGGAGGGAGAGGCGCGCTACGAGCCGCTCTCGTACGACGACGCCTACGCGCTGATCGGCGAGGAGCTCTCGGCGCTGCGGTCGCCGGACGAGCTCGTGCTCTACACCTCCGGCCGCGCGAGCAACGAGGCCGCGTTCCTCTACCAGCTCTTCGCGCGCGCGTTCGGAACGAACAACCTCCCGGACTGCAGCAACATGTGCCACGAGTCGAGCGGCGTCGGCCTCGGCGACACGATCGGGGTGGGGAAGGGCACGGTGCAGCTCGAGGACTTCGCGGCGGCCGATCTGATCCTCATCCTCGGGCAGAACCCGGGCACGAACCACCCGCGCATGTTGAGCACCCTCGCCGAGGCGCGCGAGCGCGGCGCCGCGATCGTCGCGATCAACCCGCTGAAGGAGGTCGGCCTCGTCTCGTTCGGACATCCGCAGACCGTGCGCGGGATGCTCGGCCTCGGCGAGCGGATCGCCTCGCACTACGCGCAGGTGCGCATCGGCGGCGACGTCGCGCTCTTGAAGGGCATGATGAAGGTGGTCGTCGCGGAGGACGCGCTCGATCGCGCGTTCCTCGCCGAGCACACCGTCGGCCTCGACGCGCTGCTCGCCGATCTCGACGCGACGTCATGGGACGACGTCGTCGCGGAGAGCGGCCTCTCGCGCGAGGCGATCGAGGAGCTCGGCCTCCTCTACGCGCGAGCGGAGCGCGTCATCGCGTGCTGGGCGATGGGGATCACGCAGCACAAGAACGGCGTCGACAACGTGCGCGCGATCGTCGACCTGCTCCTCCTCCGCGGCAACATCGGCCGCCCCGGCGCCGGGGTCTGCCCGGTGCGCGGACACAGCAACGTGCAGGGCGACCGCACGATGGGCATCTACGAGAAGCCGTCGTCCGACTTCCTCACGCGGCTCGATGCGGCGACCGGCATCACGTCGCCGCGGGCGCACGGCGTCGACGCGGTCGCGGCGGTGGGCGCGTTCGAGCGCGGTGAGGCGCGCGTGTTCATCGGCCTCGGCGGCAACTTCGTGCGCGCGATGAGCGACTGCGATCGCACCGCCGCCGCGCTGCGGAAGGCGCGGCTCACCGTGCACGTGGCGACGAAGCTGAACCGCTCGCACCTCGAGACCGGCGCGATCGCGGTCGTGCTCCCGTGCCTCGCGCGCTCGGAGCGCGACGTGCGCGCGGCGGGCCCGCAGGCGGTGACGGTCGAGGACTCGATGAGCCGCGTCCACCTCAGCGCGGGCAACCTCGCGCCGGCGGACGAGGGGCTGGAGAGCGAGGTCGCGATCGTCGCCGGCGTCGCGCACGCCACCGCGAAGACGAGCGCGGTCGTCGACTGGCCGTCGCTCGCCGCCGATTACGATCGCGTCCGCGACCTCATCGCCCGCGTCGTCGACGGCTTCGAGGACTTCAACGCGCGCGTGCGCGCCGGCGAAGGGTTCACGCTCGTGAACGCCGCGAGTGAACGGCGGTGGGACACGCCGAGCGGCAAGGCGGTGCTGTCCGTCGTCCCGCTCGTCGGCCGCCGCCTCGCCGCGGACGAGCTCGTGCTGATGACGATCCGGAGCCACGACCAGTTCAACACCACGATCTACGGCAAGGACGATCGCTACCGCGGCGTCTACGGGCGGCGCGACGTGATCTTCATGCACGAGGCGGACATGCTGTACCGCGGCATCGCGGCCGAGGACGCCGTCGTCGTGACGAGCCGCTTCGAGGGCACGACGCGCACGCTCGCGGGCTTCCGCGCGCTCCCCTACGACGTCCCGCGCGGCAACGTCGCGGGCTACTACCCGGAGACGAACCCGCTCGTCCCGCTCGAGAGCTTCGCCGACGAGAGCCGCACCCCGACGTCGAAGTCGGTCGTCGTCACGATCGCGCGTGCGCCGGCGTAGCGTCCTCGAGCGGCTCGAGGGCGCGGAGGATCGCGGAGTCCTGCTTCGCGGCGGCGAGGGACTCGAGCGCGCTGCGGGTCCGCGGATCGGCGCAGGCCTCCGCCGCGATGCGGAGGCGCATCCGCGCGACGCCGTCGAGCTCGTGCCGCAGCGCGAGCGCCGCGCCCGCCCGCGCGGTCGCGGGCGCGGCCGAGTCCTCGACGATCTCCCAGAGCCGCTCCCCCGGCACGACCGAGGTCCGGAACGTCGCGTTGCGCTCGTGTTGCGTCTCCGCCGCGCGCATCCACTCCTCCGCCGTGCGTCCGTGCCGCGCGAGGAAGTCGGCGTCCGGCGCCTTCG
The DNA here is from genome assembly GCA_019637155.1 of Labilithrix sp. Classification (NCBI taxonomy): domain Bacteria; kingdom Pseudomonadati; phylum Myxococcota; order Polyangiales; family Labilitrichaceae; genus Labilithrix; species Labilithrix sp. The sequence goes on from JAHBWE010000011.1 coordinate 153,282, forward strand.
CGGCCTGCGCGCGCACGCGCTGCGAGGTGCGCTGTCCTTCGATCCGCTCCACGAGCATCTCGGCCTCGTAGCGGTGCTCCGGCGCGTAGTGCACCACGGTCTTCGACCCGTCGCGGAGCCCGAGCTCGATCTCACGCCCGAGCAGCCGCACGTACGCGACGTCGGCGAACGGAATGAACCGCGTCCCGGCGAGCCGCCGGAGCCGCACGCCGTCGGCGCCGACGGAGGCGTGCACCGCTCGCGACGCGGTCCCGATCGCGAAGCCGATCGTCGCGAGGAAGTACATCGTCGGCGCGAGCAGGTGCAGCATCGCGTCGTGCCCGCGCGCGGCGCGGAAGAGGAGGAGCTCGCTCATCGCGAGGAAGAAGAGGATCCCGAGCACCTTGATCGCGAGGCGCATGCGCCCGACGCGGAGGCTGCCGTCGGTCAACGTGTACTCCCCGACCGACCGCGCCCCGTCGAGCCGCAGCGCGGCGACGAGCCGATCGCCCTCCTCCGCGCTGTCGACCTCGACGTCCACGTCGCCGCCGAACGCGCGGCTGCGCGTGAGCCGCACGAGCGTGCGCCCGCGCTCGTAGACGGTGTACGCGTGTCGGATGTCCCCGCGCCGCGCGACGCGCTCGCCGTCGAGGTGGACCACGTCGTCCTCGACGTGGAGCCGCCCGCGCCGTTCGATCACGTAGAAGCGAGCCCGCCGAACCCGAACCACGGCGTTGGCGCGCTCGAACATGCCGAGACGATACCCGCGGCTCTCCCGCGGTATTCCGCCGAAGCTCACGGACGGCCATGCGGCACCGTGCCTCTACTGCCCACGGAGCTTCTGCGTTACGCCGGAATGGGTCGCATGCTCGACATCCAGGCGGCGATCGAGTCGAACTTTCCCGCGTTCCTCGAGGCCGCGCCCGACGCGATGGTGATCGTCGGGCAGGACGGTCGCATCCTGCTCGTCAACGGGCAGGCCGAGCGGCTGTTCGGGTACGAGCGCACCGAGCTGATCGGCCAGCCGATCGAGGTGCTCGTCCCCGCGCGCTATCGGGCGGGCCACCCGTCCCATCGCGCGGGCTACTTCGCCGCTTCGCGCGCCCGCCCGATGGGCGCGGGCGTCGACCTCTTCGCGGTGCGCAAGGACGGGACGGAGTTCCCCGCCGAGATCAGCCTCGGTCCCGTCCAGACCAGCCAAGGTGTGCTCGTGACGGCGGCGATCCGCGACATCACCGAGCGCAGGCGGGCCGAGGACAAGCTCCGCGGATTCCTCGAGGCGGCCCCCGACGCGGTCGTCATCGTGAACCGGGAGGGAGCGATCGTGCTCGTCAACGCGCAGACCGAGAAGCTCTTCGGCTATTCGCGCCAGGAGCTCGTCGGGCAACGGGTCGAGAAGCTGGTGCCCGAGCGGTTCCGGAGCAAACACCCGACCCACCGCGCGGAGTTCTTCGGCGCGCCCAAGGTGCGGTCGATGGGCTCGGGGCTCGAGCTCTACGGCCTCCGAAAGGACGGCACCGAGTTCCCGATCGAGATCAGCCTGAGCCCGCTCGAGACGGAGGACGGGCTCCTCGTCGCGAGCGCCATTCGCGACATCACCGAACGAAAGAAGGCGGAGGACAAGTTCCGGGGCCTCCTCGAGTCCGCTCCCGACGCGATCGTGATCGTGAACCGGTACGGCAACATCGTGCTCGTCAACGCGCAGACCGAGAAGCTCTTCGGCTATCCGCGGCAAGAGCTGCTCGGCCAGCTGGTCGAGAAGCTGGTCCCCGCGCGGTTCCGCGCCAAGCACCCGAAGCATCGGGCCGACTTCTTCGCGGCGCCGAAGGTGCGGTCGATGGGCTCGGGCCTCGAGCTCTTCGGCCTCCGCAAGGACGGCTCGGAGTTCCCGATCGAGATCAGCCTGAGCCCGCTCGAGACCGAAGACGGCACGCTCGTCTCGAGCGCGATCCGCGACATCGCCGATCGGAAGAAGGCGGAGGAGAAGTTCCGAGGTCTGCTCGAGTCGGCGCCCGACGCGATGGTGATCGTGAACAAGGACGGGCGCATCGTGCTCGTCAACGCGCAGACCGAGATGCTCTTCGGGTACAGCCGCGACGAGCTGGTCGGCCAATGGGTCGAGATCCTCATTCCGGAGCGGTATCGCCGACAGCACCCCGCGCACCGGAGCGGCTTCTTCGCGGGCCCGAGGGCCCGCGCGATGGGCTCCGGGCTCGAGCTCTACGGCCGGAGGAAGGACGGCAAGGAGTTCCCGATCGAGATCAGCCTGAGCCCCATCTCCACCGAAGAAGGCACCCTCGTCTCGAGCGCCATCCGTGACATCACCGAGCGCAAGCGGGCGGAGGAGAAGTTCCGCGGCCTGCTCGAGTCGGCGCCCGACGCGATGGTCATCGTCGACCGCGACGGACGCATCGTGCTCGTGAACTCGCAGACCGAGAAGCTCTTCGACTACAAACGAGCCGATCTCGTGGGGCAGCCGGTCGAGGTCCTCGTCCCGGAGCGCTACCGCAAGGCGCATCCCGGCTATCGGTCGCGCTACTTCGGCGATCCCAAGGCGCGCGCGATGGGGTCGGGCCTCGACCTGTGGGGACGCCGCCGGAACGGCACCGAGTTCCCGGTCGAGATCAGCCTGAGCCCGCTCGCCACCGAAGAGGGGATGCTGGTCTCGAGCACGATCCGCGACGTCACGGAGCGGAAGAGGACCGAGGAGCTGCGGGCGCAGCTCGCCGCCATCGTCGACTCGTCCGACGACGCGATCATCAGCAAGTCCTTGGACGGCACGATCCGGAGCTGGAACGTCGGGGCGGAGCGCGTCTTCGGCTACCGGGCCGAGGAGACGATCGGGAAACCGATCTCCCTCCTCCTCCCGCCGGGGCGCCAAGGCGAAGAGCCCGCGATCGTCGAGCGCCTCAAGCGAGGAGAGCGCGTCGAGTCCTTCGAGACGATTCGCCGCCGGAAAGACGGACGAGACATCCACGTCTCCGTCACGATCTCACCGATTCACGACTCGCGCGGTCAGGTCGTCGGCGCCTCCAAGGTCGCGCGGGACATCTCCGATCGCAAGCGCGCCGAGGAGGCGGTCGCGCACGCGAAGGAGGCGACCGAAGCGGCCAATCGCGAGCTCGAGGCCTTCAGCTATTCGGTCGCGCACGACCTCCGCGCGCCGCTGCGCGGGATCGACGGCTTCAGCCAGGCGCTCCTCGAGGACTACGCCGAGAAGCTCGACGAGGAGGGCCAGCGATATCTACGGCGTGTGCGCGAGTCGGCGCAGCACATGGCCCAGCTCATCGAGAGCTTGCTCTCGCTCGCCCGGATCGCGCGCGGCGATCTCCGCCGCGAGCAGGTGGACTTGAGCGAGCTCGCCCGCGCGACCGCCGAACGATTGAGGTCCCTCGAGCCCGACCGGAACATCGAGCTCCTCATCGGCAAAGGGCTGTCGACGACCGGCGACAGCCGGTTCCTCGCCGTCGCGCTCGAGAACCTGCTGGGCAACGCGTGGAAGTTCACCCGGAATCAGCCAAAGGGCTGCATCGAGTTCGCCTCCAAGCAAGAAGGCGATCAGCGCGTCTTTTACGTCCGCGACAACGGCGCCGGCTTCGACATGGCCTTCGCGCCGAAGCTCTTCGGCGTCTTCCAGCGGCTCCACACGGCGGAAGAGTTCGAAGGGACCGGGATCGGGCTCGCCACGGTCCAGAGGATCATTCATCGTCACGGCGGACGAATCTGGGCGGAGGGAAAAGTCGGCGCCGGAGCCACCGTCTATTTTACGTTGGATGAAAGGGGTCAGCGGCAATGAGCGAGCAGGTCATCTTGTTGGTCGAAGACAACGCGAGCGACGAAGAGCTGACGCTGCGCGCCCTCCGGAAGAGCAACATCGGCAACAAGGTCGTCGTCGCTCGAGACGGCGCGGCCGCTCTCGACTACCTCTTCGTGAGAGGAGCCTACGCGGAACGCGATCCGCGAGAGGAGCCGCAGGTCGTCCTCTTGGACCTGAACCTGCCGAAGGTGGGCGGGCTCGACGTCCTCCGCGCGATCCGCGCCGACGCGCGCACGAAGGTCCTCCCCATCGTCATCTTGACGTCTTCCAAGGAAGACCGGGATCTGGTGAAGGGCTACGCGCTCGGCGCCAACAGCTACATCGTGAAGCCCGTCGACTTCACGCAGTTCGCGGACGCGGTCCGGCAGCTCGGGCTCTATTGGTTGGTCCTCAACCAGAAGCCGCCGAAGTCGAGCTGACGGTCGTCCTCGTCAGCGCCTCGCGACGCGGTCGCCGTCCGGCTTGGGGAGGGGGAGCCTGCCGCCGCCGAAGATCCGATCGAGCTCGATGACCGCGCCGAGCGACGCGATGTGCGTGTGACCGGTGAAGACGCCGTTGTTCACCGCCGGCGCGCCCTCCGCCGAGCGGAGATCGCCGTCCTTCACCGTGCGCGCGAAGTCGAACGCGCTCGCGTACGCGGCGTCGATGCGCACGGATCCGAACCGCACGCCGACGCCGGCGGTGAGGGCGACCTTGTCGAGCGTGTCGGCGTCGAGGCGCGTGTACGCCCCCGCGGTCGCGGAGCCGTCGTAGTACCCGCCGCCGCGGAGCGTGACCGGGACGGAGAGCCCCTGGAGCGTGTACGAGCCGCCGACGCGGACGCTGAGCGTGTTCGAGTAGCGCTTCGTGACCGTCCGCTCCATCCGGCCCACGCCTTTGACGTCGTCGAGGACGACGCGCGGTCCCGGGTTCATCGCCGAGCCCCAACCTTCGTAGACGACGTCGAGCTCGAGGTCGCCCGTGCCCTCGGTCGGCTCGCCGCGGCCGCGCTCGCCGCGCGCCGCGAAGCTCCTCTCCCGACCGAAGACCTTGCGGACGCCGCCGCGGACGACCCACGGCATCGCGGTCTGGACCATCACGCGCGTGGCCGGGATCTCGAAGCCCTTCGCCACCGACGGAGGATCGATCTTCGCGGTGCCCTCCGTCGTGATCGGCGCCGGTCCGCGGAAGTGGAGGCCGGCGGAGAGGCCCTCGCCGAGGCGCGCCATCGCTCCGATCGAGCCCGTGCCCGACCAGCCCTTCGTCGTCGCTTCGCCGCGCGCGTCGCAGGCGGCTTCCTCGAAGCCGCTGCAGTACTTGTTCATGTACGCGATCAGCCGCGTCCCGATCTGCGCCTGCACGAGGTGAAAGCCCACTCCGACGTCGAGCCAGTCGGCGACGCGGTAGCCCATCGCCGCGGTGTGGTAGAGGAGCAGCGTCGGCATGCCGCCGATCGCGTCGTAGCGCGCGGGGCTCGGCGCGCCGTTCTGGACGAGCGGGTAGACCTTCCCGCCGACGGAGTGCGGGGCGAACGTGCCGAGCGCGAACGTCATGCGCTCGGTGCCGAAGTCGCTCGTCGCCGCGACGAACGGGAGGACCGCGACGCCGCCTTGGTTCTCGGCGAGCGGGTACCGCCGGCCCGCCCACGCCGTCGTGCCCGGATCGCCCTCGTACACGCCCTCGCGCTGGAAGCTGAGCGAGTTGCGCGCGACGTTGGCGTTCACGAGGAGGCGCGTGCCGCCCTGCTGCGCGAGCCCGCCGATGTTGTGGTGGAGCGCGGTCGGATCGTCCGCCTTCGCGGCGAAGGCCCCGCCACGCCCGAGCGCCTCCGTGCCGTTGTCCGGCGTCTCGAGGCCACCGGCGAACGCCGAAGGAGCGGCGAGGAACGCCGCCGCGAAGAATGAAGCTGCAAAGCCGAGGGCACTCAACGTCGGGGGCTTACTCAACGTCGGGGCTTCGCGCCCGCATCCGCGGCCGCTTCTGGGGCCCCGTGTGCTGGTGCTCATTGTTCGCATCCGGGGGCGCCGGTTGGGCGGCCGAGGACCTCGCAGGGCATGCAGCGGTGCTCGTCGTCGCAGTCGCCTTGTGCGCTCGCGAACTGCTGCGTGCGCTTGAACTTGAGGCAGTTGCTCAGGCAGACGCCCTCGTACTCGCCCATGAAGAGGCCCGTGACGGAGCCCTTCGCCTTGCACTTCTTCGGCTCGAAGTCGGCGGCCGCGTTCTCGGTCGGCGCGCAGAGCAAGCCGTCCGTGCACTCGTGCGTGTCGAGCTGATCGCTCTTGCCCGGCATCTTCGCTTCGACGACGTCCTTCGTCACGCAGAGGCCCTTGCCACCACAGCAGCCCGCGCTCTTCGGCGGATCCGCGGCCGGCTCCTTCGACTCCTTGTCGCCGTTCTTCGGCGCGCACGTCTTCGCGCCTCCGCCGCTCTTCGGCTTGCCGATCTCGCAGGCGCCGGTGGGGGTGCCGCCGAGCTCGCACGGCGCGCAGAGCTCGCCGCCGGTGCAGCCGTCGGCCTTGAGGAGCGAGGCCTTCTCCGCGATCGCCTTGATGCACGGGCTGAGGCACTTGCCCGGGCTGTTCGTGACGGAGCTCGTGCACGTCTTCGCCTCGGTCCCGGTGATGATCGTGTCCGGCACGCAGCGCCCGCCGCTGCCGCACGCGTCGAGCTTGTCCTTCGACGAGCTGACGAGCGCCTCGTCCACGCAGTGCGCCTTGCCCTTGTCCTCGCAGCACGCCTCGAGCGTCGAAGGGTCGACCCCGAGGCCCGGCTTGCCGTCCCCGCCGCTCTCGGTGCACGCCTCCTCCGGCTCGTTCGTCAGCTGCCCCTGGTTCGTGTCCTCGTCGAGCTCCCCTCCGACCCAGTCCGGCTCGCCGCACGCGAAGCTGAGGACACCCGTGAGACCGAAGACGATCGACGTGACGAAGTGCTTGCGCGTCATGGGGACCCCTCTTTTCAGGAGTCGTGCCCGGCCGAGCGCCAACGCAAATGCATGAAATGCCTGCATTTGCGTTCCAGCCTGGCGTCTCCCGCCGGCGACGAGTGGCTAGCCTCGAACCCGCTCTGCGCATCCTCGCGGATCGCCTCGATCTCGCGGTGAAGCGGCGATCCTTCACGCCATCCGGAGGCGGCGTCCCTCGTCTTCGAGCGGCTCGAGCGCGTGGAGCAGCGCGTCGTCGTCCTCGCACGTCACCGCCTCGAGCGCGACGCGGAGCTGCGGCGCGGCGCAGGCGTCGGCGGCGACGCGGAGGCGCGTGCGCGCGGCGTCGTCGAGCTCGCGCCGCAGCGCGAGGGCCGCGCCGGCGCGCGCGGTCGGCGCCGCGCTCGCGTCCTCGACGACGCGCCAGAGCGCCTCGTGCGGCACCGCCTGCGTGCGGAACGTCGCGTTCTGCTCGGTCAGCGCCTGTGTCGCGCGCAGCCACTCCTCGGCGCGGCGTCCGGCGCGCGTGAGCACGTCGAGGTTCACGCGCGGCGCGCGCCGATGGGCGGCGAGCTGCTCCGCGATCCGCTCGCCGAGCTTCTTCGCCTCGTGGCTCCGGTCCGCTTCGAGGCTCGCGTTCGAGCCGATCGGATGATGGAGCTCCACGTTCGTGCCGTCGCGGAGATCGAGGATGAGGTCGTTCCCTTCGGAGCGCACGCGCTCGATCTCCGAGAACGGGACGAAGCGCGTGCCGCGCAGCTCGCGGACCCGCACGCCGTCGGCGCCGACCGTGACGTAGGCCGCGCGCCAGTGCCGCGCGAGGAGGAAGCCGATCATCGCCGCCACGACGAACGTCCCCCCCATCATCGTGAACGCGACGCTCTGCGCCTTGAGCCCCGTCGCGGTGAACAGCATGCCCATCGCGACGGCGAAGGAGACGGCCATGCCCTCGAGCACGAGCTGCTTGCGATCGGAGAGCTTCGTCCCGCCGCGAAGCTCCCACTCCGTGAGGGAGCGCCCTGCGTCGAGCCGCAGCGCGCCGAGGAGCTCCGCCGCCTCCGCGTCGTCCGTCACCGCGACGTCGATCGCGGTCGCCGGCGTCCCGCGCTCGAGCAGTCGCAGGACGAGGCCGCCGCCGTCGGCGAGCGGGTACGCGTGCTGGATCGCGCTCCGCGCGACGACGAGGCGTCCGTCGAGCCACAGGCCCTCCTCGTCGGCGCGGAGCGGCCCGCGCCGCTCGGTCCGGAACGCCAGCCATGCGCGGGGTGCCCCGATGACGCCGGTGAGGTACAAGCCGGCGAGCAGCGTCGCGAGCCACATCGGCGCGGAGAGCTGGATCGCCCCGACCAGCGGGACGAGCCCGCCGAGCATCCAGCTCTTCATCGCGACGAGGAGCCACTTGCGGCGATGGCGGATCGTGCCCGAAGACTTCTCGAACATCGCCCCGCCCCTCCCGCGTCGCGATCAGCCCGTGCCGTAGAGCGACTCGGCGATCTTGAAGGTGAGCGCCTCGAGGTCCTGGTACTGCGAGCGGATGCTCGTGAGATCGCCCTGCTGCTCGATGAGCTCGCGGAGCCGCTTGCACGAGTCCTTCGTGCGCTCGATCATCTCGCCGTCGACGAGGTCCTGGTAGCCCTCGAGCGCGGCCTCGGTCGTGTAGAGCAGCGTCTCGGCCTGGTTGCGCACCTCGGCGAGCTCCTTGCGCACGGCGTCCGCGGCCTGGTGGCGCTCGCCTTCGGTGACGATGCGGTCGATCTCGTCCTTCGAGAGGCCGCTCGTCGGCGTGATGTTCATCTGCTGCGAGCGCCCCGAGCCGAGGTCCTTCGCGTCGATGCTGACGACGCCGTTCGCGTCGATGCGGAACGTGACCGAGATCTTCGGCACGCCGCGCGGCGCGGGCGGGATGCCGGTGAGCTCGAAGCGCGCGAGCGAGCGGTTGTCGGCCGCCATCGGGCGCTCGCCCTGGAGGATGTGGATCGGCACGAAATTCTGGTTGTCGACGGAGGTCGTGAAGACCTCGTTTCGCTCCGTCGGGATCGTGGTGTTGCGCGGGATGAGGACGGTGAAGACGCCGCCGCCGGTCTCGACGCCGAGCGAGAGCGGCGTGACGTCGAGGAGGAGCATCTCGACCGGCGACTCTTCGCCGAGCGCGGAGCCCTGGAGCGCGGCGCCCGCGGCGACGACCTCGTCCGGGTTCACGCCCTTGTTCGGCTCGCGGCCGAAGAACTCCTTAACCGCCTTCTGCACCGCCGGCATGCGCGTCATGCCGCCGACGAGGACGACGGACTGGATGTCGCTCGGGTTGACCCCCGCGTCGCTCAGGCACTTGCGGCACGGCTCGAGGCTCCGCTCGATGAGCTCGGTCGTGAGGAGCTCGAGCTCCGCGCGCGTCATCGTGCGCTGGACGTGGAGCGGCTCCCCCTTCGCGTTGGTCGCGATGAAGGGGAGGTTCAGCTCGGTCTCGAGCGAGGACGAGAGCTCGTGCTTCGCCTTCTCCGCCGCCTCCTTCAGGCGCTGGAGCGCCATCCGGTCCTTCTTGAGGTCGACGTTGTTCTCTTTCTGGAACACCTCCGCGATCGCGTCGACGATGCGGAGGTCGAAGTCCTCGCCGCCGAGGTACGTGTCGCCGTTGGTCGCCTTCACGCTGAAGACGCCCTCCTGGATCTCGAGGATCGAGATATCGAAGGTGCCTCCGCCGAGGTCGTAGACCGCGATGCGCTCGGTCGTCTTCTTGTCGAGGCCGTACGCGATCGCGGCGGCGGTGGGCTCGTTGATGATCCTGCGGACGTCGAGGCCGGCGATCTTGCCGGCGTCGCGCGTCGCCTGGCGCTGCGCGTCGTCGAAGTACGCGGGGACGGTGACGACCGCCTCGGTCACCGGCTCGCCGAGGTAGCTCTCCGCGATCTCCTTCATGCGGGTGAGCACCATCGCGCTCACCTCCGGCGGCGACATGTCCTTGCCGCCGACGGAGACCCAGGCGTCGCCGTTCGGCGCCTCGATGATCTTGTACGGGCTGCGGTCGAGCTGGCGGCGCACCTCCTCGGACTTCACCTTGCGGCCGATGAGGCGCTTCACGGCGTAGACCGTGTTGGTCGCGTTCGTGACCGCCTGCCTCTTCGCGGGCTGGCCGACGAGGCGCTCGCCGCTCCCCGTGAACGCGACGATCGACGGCGTCGTGCGCGCGCCCTCGGCGTTCGGAATGATCTTCACGTCGACCTTGCCCGTCGGGCTCGTCTCCACGATGGCGACGCACGAGTTCGTCGTGCCCAGGTCGATACCGATGACCTTCGACATTTAACCCCTCACGCCCTCACGAAGACGCCTTCGCGTCGTCGGACCCAGACCCCTCTGCCTTCCCCTCGGACTCGGACTTCGACTTCGGCTTCGCGACCACGACCATGGCGGCGCGAATGAGTCGATCGCCCTGCGCGTAGCCGGGTTGGACCTCGGCGACGACGGTGCCTGGCGGATGCTCGTCGGTCTCGACCTGCTGGATCGCCTCGTGGTGCGTCGGATCGAACTGCTCGCCGACGGTGGGCACCTTCGTGATGCCGCCGCGCGCGAGGGTGTCGGTGTACTGGCGCAGGACCATCGTGAGGCCCTCGGCGACGGCCTTCACGTCCGTCGCGCGCTGGGCGCTCGCGATCGCGCGCTCGAGGTTGTCGAAGACGGGGAGGAACTCCTTGAGGAGGTCCTCTTTGCCCGCCTTCCGCGTGTCCTCGATCTCCCGTCGCGACCGCTTCCGGAAGTTGTCGAAGTCCGCCGCCGTGCGCATCCACTGATCCTTCATGCGCGCGGCCTCGGCCTTCGCCTCCGCGACCGGATCCACTTCGGCCTTCGCGGGCGCCGAGGCGGGCTGGCCGCTCGCAGCCTCGCTCTCGCCGTTCGCGCCGGTGTCTTTCTCTTCGCTCTCGCCTTCGCCGGACATATGCCCACGACTATACCCGAATTGCCCACACTCAAGAGAGAACCCTTCGGCTTCGGACAGCGCCGCGGCTCGGCGCGGCTCATCGCTGTGCCGTTCGACGGCACTGGATTCCGCGTCGACGCGACATGCTCGGGCTCGCTCCGAGCGCCGCGGTAGTGATCGCACGCCGACGTGAAGTGGGCTAAGTCCTTCGGTTCGATGCAGCCCGAGCTGAACGAGCCGCAGACCGAGGCGGCGTTCCACGTCGACGGGCCGCTCCTCGTGTTCGCCGGCGCCGGCAGCGGCAAGACGCGCGTCATCACGTACCGCATCGCGAACCTCGTCGCGCGCGAGCGCGTGGCGCCGTGGCGCATCCTCGCGGTGACGTTCACGAACAAAGCGGCGGGCGAGATGCGGGCGCGCCTCGAGCGCCCCGACCTCCTCGGCCCCGTCGCGCGCGACCTCTGGGTCGGCACCTTCCACGCGACGTGCGCGAAGTTCCTCCGCATGTTTCCCGAAGCGATCGAGCGCAGCAAGAGCTTCGTCATCTACGACTCGACCGATCAGAAGGCGGTCGTCACGCGCGTGCTCCGCGACATGAACCTCGACGACCGTCGCTACACGCCGAAGGCCGTGCTCGGTCGCATCCACAAAGAGAAGCAAGAGGGCCGCGGCCCCGACGAGATGAGCCTCGACAGCTACCTCGACGACGCGGTGCAGAAGGCCTACCGCAAGTACGAGGCCGCGCTCCGCGCCGCGAACGCGCTCGACTTCGAGGACCTCATCCTCTCGGTGGTGCGCGTGCTCGAGGCCCCCGCCGACGGCTCGGTCGGGGTCGAGGTGCTGCGCGCGCAGGAGACGCTGCTCAAGAAGTTCGATCACGTCCTCGTCGACGAGTTCCAGGACACGAACCAGATCCAGTACCGCCTCCTGAAGAAGCTCGCGTCGCGGACGAAGAACCTCTGCGTCGTCGGCGACGACGATCAGTCCATCTATCGCTGGCGCGGGGCCGACGTCCGCAACATCCGCGGCTTCCGCAGGGACTGGCCCGCGGCGAAGGTCGTGAAGCTCGAGCAGAACTACCGCTCGACGAAGAACATCGTCGCCTCCGCGCTCGCCGTCATCGCACCGTCACCGACGCGCGAGCCGAAGGAGCTCTTCACCGACAACCCGAACGGCACGCCGATCCGCGTCATCGCGTGCGCCGACGAGCGCGACGAGGCGGCCTGCGTCGTCCGCGCGATCCGCGACGCGCGCGAGGCCGGCATCGGCCCGAAGGAGATCGCCGTCTTCTATCGCGTGCACGCGCAGTCGCGTGTCCTCGAAGAGTCGCTCCGCGCGGTCGACATGCCGTACCAGATCATCGGCGGCACGAAGTTCTACGACCGCGCCGAGATCAAGGACGCGATCGCGTACCTGCGCGTCCTCGTGAACCCGAAGAGCGACGTCGACATGCTCCGCATCATCAACGTGCCGGCGCGCGGCATCGGCAGCACGACGGTGGAGCGCGTCGCGAGCTACGCGAACATGCAGGGCATCTCGATCTTCGAGGCGCTCGAGCGGCTCGACGACTTCGCGGAGGACCTCGGCTCCGCGCCGCGGAAGCGCCTCGGCCAGTTCCGCGAGCTGATGAAGCTGCTCGCGGGCGAGGCGCGCGCCCGCTCCGCGCCGGAGGTCCTCCGTCTCCTCCTCGCGAAGACCGGCTACAAAAAGGCGCTCGAAGACGAGGACACCGCCGAAGCGGAGGGCCGCCTCGAGAACCTCGCCGAGCTCGAGGGCTCGATGCAGGACTACGAGACCGAAGCGGAGGCGCGCGGCGAGCCGCCGACGCTCGACGGCTTCCTCGAGCGCGTCTCGCTCGTCGCGGACACGGACCAGGGCGACGCGCCGATCGAGAAGGTCACCCTGATGACGGTGCACGGCGCGAAGGGCCTCGAGTTCGAGCTCGTGCTGCTCACCGGCATGGAAGAGGACATGTTCCCCTACCGGAACCAGGAGCCGCGCACGCCGGAGGAGATGGAGGAGGAGCGCCGCCTCGCGTACGTCGCGATCACGCGCGCGCGCCATCACCTCATCGTCACGCACGCGCGCCAGCGCCAGATCTTCGGCACGACGCGCCTCGGCGTCCCGAGCCGCTTCGTCGGCGACCTCCCGCCCGAGGCGGCGGAGCACATGGAGACGTCGGCCGCGCGCGCGGCGGGGGCGTCGGGTCGCTGGATCGATCGCGACCAAGCGCCGACGAGCTGGAAGCGCCCGTCCGCGTCGCCGTCGCCCGCGTGGAAGCACCCGCAAGCGGACGTCATCCCCGGCGACGAGTGGGGCCCCGGCCCGGCCGCGCTGCAGAGCCGCCGTCATCGCGCGGCCTCGCGCGATCCGGGCGAGCGCTACGTCGAGTACGACGAGGGCGCCGACCCGCCGCCGAGCGCGGCGGGCCCGCTCCGCCGCGGCAGCACGGTGGTGCACCAGCGCTTCGGCCGCGGCGAGGTGATGAAGGTCGTCACGGTCGGCGAGCCCGCCGTCGTCGCCTTCTTCCCAGGCTGGGGCGAGAAGAAGGTCCTCGCGCGGTTCCTGAAGCTCGCGTGATCGTCACGAGCCGCCGTCGCGCGGCGGCGGCCAGCCAGAGGACGACGGCGGGCCGCCATAGGCGGACGACATGCCGCCCATGTCTCCAGGGGGCGTGCCGCCGCCGCCTCGGTCTTCGTCCGTGCTGTCATCGGCGACCGCCGGCTTCGTGACCTTCGGGACGCCCTCGGTCGACGTCTTCTCGTCCTCGTCGTCGTCCCCGACCACGACCGCGCCAGAAGGGGTGGGATCCGTGGTCTGGCCGCCGCACGCGGCCAGCGCGATCGACGCCGCGAAGGTGAAGCGCGCGAGGCGGTCGAGGCGTCGCGTCGTCGAGGGGACGGCGCGCGCCGCGAGCCCGGCAGCGAGGGCGCTCTGGCAGAACGGACACGACGTTTCGTTCGCACGGACGTGGCGCAGACAGGCGGGGCAGGGGACGAGCATGCTCCCCATCAAGCACGGTGCGTTCCTGTATGGCGGACGCGGAAACTCGGGCGAATTGGGGAGACGTTGCTACCGCTGGCGCGCCTTGGCACACCACGGCACATGGCGATGCGTGATCACGGCGTCGACGCGTCGACGTCCGCGGACGCGTCGGGAGTTGGTGTCGCGCCCGCGTCTGGCGTCGGGGCGGAGGGGCATGCGCGTGGTACGAGGTGGAGGTCGACGCTCTGCGCGGCGTAGCTGTCTTTCAGCTCCTCGAGCTGGAGGCGTTCGGTGTCGTCGAGCGGCGTCGCCTCGATCGTCCATCGCTCGCCCGAGCGGACGACGCGGAAGCAGCGGAAGCTCGCGAGCTCGTCGGCGAGCTCGTCGCCGCGCGTGCGCGGGACGGGCAGCGTGACGTGGATCTCGCGCCGCGCGACCGCGCCCTCGCGATCGACGAGGTAGATCGCGGTCGTGCCCGGGCGCAGCGCGGTGAGGACGAGCATGTCCTTCGTCCGGCGGACCCCGACGAGCCCTTGCCCGTCGATCCCGTACTCGCGCAGCCCCTCCGTCGGGATCGACGTGGCTTGTCCGACCGCGAGATCGATCGACGCGCTCGTCGTCGCGTGCGGATGCGGCCGCACGTGCTTCGCGCAAGCGACGCCCCCGACCCCGACGCCGCCTCCGACGCCGAGCAGCAACAGCGCGCCGCACGTCCGGCGCAACGAGCAGATCGGCGCGCGGAGCACGCGCGCGAGCGTAGCATCGGCCGCCGCGCCGCGACGCGAGCGGCGCACGTCTGGCGGGGGGGGCGCGCGGGGGCGGGCGGGTTTGGCTCGAGGGTGCCGCGAGGCGTTGCGAACGGCAGATCCTCACAGCGCCCCATACCGACGACGTAGCGAAAGGCCGGCTACTCGTGCTGGCCAAAGAAAAATTCGTGATGGTCGCGAACGTGCACGTCGTCGCGGCGTGCACGTCGTGGTGCGGAGGAGCGTTACGGGGCGCCGGTGATTTTGGCGTTGCCGTTCTTCTTTGATTTGCCGGTGACCTTCGTGCCGGTGAGGGTGACGGTGGCGTTGGCGCTCGCGACGACCGAGTTGGTGGAGGCGGTGATGCTGCCGCCCGTCATCGTGACCTTCGCGTTGGCGCTCGCCTCGATCGCGATCGGGGCGGTGATGCTCACGTTCGCGAGGGTGACCTGGCAGTTGCCGCTCGCGACCACGCCCGCCGTCGCGGTGACGTTGCTCACCGCGATCGCGTCGACGCCGCTGCACGTGAGCGGGGTCTTGCCGTCCCACGCCGCGGCCTGCGCCTGCTTCTGCGCGGCGACGGGCGAGCTGCCGCCGTCCTTCGCCTGGAAATAGATGTAGATGCCAAGGCCGATGCCGCCGAGGACGATGAGGGCGAGGACGATGAGGCCGATGATCCAGCCCCACACCATCGACGAGACGCGGTTCTTGACGTAGTTCTCCGGCGTCTGGCCGTTGATCTTCACGCGGAGCTGATGGCCGCCGCCGAGATCGAACTGGCCCGCGCCGACGTTGTGGTTCGGCTGCGGCGGCTGCTGCGGATACGCCTGCTGCTGCTGCATCGGCGGCATCGGCTGCGCGCCTGGCGGCGGCGGGCCGAAGCCGAGGTTCTGCGCGAACATGTTGTTGAACTCGGGGTTGAAGCCGCCCCCCGGCGCCTGCGGGACGACCGGCGTGAGCTGGCCGTTTTCCTGCGAGAACAGCGAGAGATCACGCATGCAGCGGGCGTACTTCCCGCCGCCGGCCCATTCGAGCTGGCCGCCGCAGTTCATGCATTGCATGCGCGGGAAACTAACCGAATCCAGGGCGGCCGGCAGGTCGCTCGTTGGGAGAGGCGCCGATCAGCGGCAATGTAGGCGAAAACGCTGGGCAATACGGGGCGCGATCGAGACGCGGGGGCGGCGGGCGCGCGGCGTAGGGTTCGGCCGCGTCATGCGTGCCTTCGTCGTCGCCGTCACGTTCGTCGCCGCCGCCGCGTGCGTGGCGCCGCCGAGCGAACGTGAAGGAGAGAGCGAAGAGATCGCGACCGACGACGCGGCGCTCTTCGGCAGCGGGCTCGTCGAGGTGACCGGCTTCGGGCGGAACCCCGGCGCGCTCCGGATGTTCGAGCACGTGCCGGCGAACCTGCCGCCGAACCCCGCCGTCGTCGTCGTGCTCCACGGCTGCACCACGAACGCGCTCCACATCGCGGGCACGGGATGGAACCAGCTCGCCGATCAGCGCGGTTTCATCGTCGTCTATCCGCAGCAGTCGTACTGGAACAACGGCGCCTACTGCTTCAACTGGGCGAACCCGATGGGGTTCGGCGACGACGACGCGAAGCGCGGCGGCGGCGAGAGCGAGTCGATCCGCGAGATGACGGCGCACGCGCTGCGGCGCCATCGCGGCGACGCGGAACGCGTGTATGTTGCAGGTTTCTCGGCGGGGGCCGCGATGGCGGTCGATCTCGCGGCGGCGTATCCGGACGTCTACGCCGCCGCGGCGAGCTTCGCCGGCGTGCCGTACGGGTGCGCCTCCACGCTGCCGGAGTCGGTGAGCTGCATGATGCCCGGGATCGAGCGCTCGCCGAGCGAGCACGCGCGCCGGGTGAAGGCCGCGTTTCCGAGCTACACCGGGCGCCGTCCGCGGATCTCGATCTGGCACGGCGCGCTCGACAACGTCGTGTTCCCGAAGAACCAGCGCGAGCTCACGAAGCAGTGGACCGAGCTCCACGGGGTGGGGGCGGAGCCGTCGATCGTGGACGAGGTCGACGGGCACCCGCACGCAGTCTGGCTCGACGACGACGACCAGAAGGTGGTGGAGACCTACCGCGTCGAGGGGATGTGGCACGGCTTCCCGGTCGACCCCGCGAGCGGCTGCGGGCTCGTCGGTCCCTACGCGTTCGCGCACGGCATCTGCGGCGCCCGCCGCGCGTTCGAGTTCTTCGAGAGGGGAGCTTCGCGTTAGAAGATGACGCGGTAGGAGAGGATGGCGCCGTCGCGGTAGCCTTCGATGCGCATCTTTTCGATCTCCTTTGCCGCCGACCATGTGCGCGGCGGCACGAGGTAGGGGAAGAGCGAGCCGAGCACGCCGAAGCCGCCTGCGATGAACACGCGCGCGCTGCGCTCGGCGACCTCCCAGAAGGGCTTCACCGGGCCGAGGAAGTTGTAGTCCATGATCGGCGCGCTGACGCCGGCGAGCATCGCGATCGCGAGCGCCATCGGCCACGTCGTGCGCACGTTGCCGTCCGGGCCCGGGCCGGGCGCATAGAGCGGATCGCACTTCGGCAGCGAGAGGTAGCCGCCGCCGAGGAAGCCGCCCCACGTGAAGCCGACGAGCGTGGGGCCGATGAAGCGCACCGGCGCGGGGCTCATGTGCTTGAGGTGCTTGATGTTGAGGTACACGCTGCCGACGAAGCTGAGCGCGAACGCGCCGGTGTACATCCAGTCGAAGCCCGAGGCCTGCTCGCAGAGCTCGATCTCGCGTGCCTGCCGCGGTCGAATGTCCGACGGCGCATAGACGTACGGCGGCTCCTCGTAGTGCGACGGAGGCGGCGCAGGCGGGTCCACGGCGGGCGCACCCTACCATGCCTTCTGCATGGCTTTGCGCTCCGCTTGCGCCCGGCGAAGAAAAGCGGTTTGGTCGCGGGTCATGAGCGCGTCCGTTCCGGGGCACATCTTCCGCGAGTACGACATCCGAGGTGTGGCCGAGCGCGATCTCTCGGACGACCTCGCCTACGGCGTGGGGCGCGGCTTCGGCGCGATGATCGGCGGCGCGGGCAAGACGGTCGCGGTCGGGCGCGACTGCCGCCTCTCGTCGCCTCGCCTCTTCGCCGCGCTGACGAAGGGCCTCGTCGCCGCCGGCGCGCGCGTGATCGACGTCGGCGTCGGCCCTACGCCGAAGCTCTACTTCGCCGCGCACTTCCTCGAGACCGACGGCGCGGTGATGATCACCGGCAGCCACAACCCCGGCGACGAGAACGGCTTCAAGATGATGCGGGGGAAGGCGAGCTTCTTCGGCCCCGACATCCAGGCGCTCAAGGCGAACATCGAGGAGGGCTTCGGCGCGGACGCGGCCGGCGGCGGCGTCGAACAGAAGGACGTCGAAGACGCCTACGTCGCCGAAATGAAGACGCGCTTCGATTTTTCAGGAGCGAAGGGGAAGGGCCTCGCGTTCGTGCTCGACGCGGGCAACGGCGCCGGCGGTCCGCTCGCGGTGAAGACGATGAGGGCGCTCGGGCTCGAGCCGGATCCGCTCTTCTGCGACATGGACGGGAACTTTCCGAACCATCACCCCGATCCGACCGTGCTCGAGAACATCGCCGCGCTCGTGAAGCGCGTGCGCGACACCGGGGCGCGGGTGGGGCTCGCGTACGACGGCGACGCGGACCGCCTCGGCGCGATCGACGAGAAGGGCGAGGTGATCTGGGGCGACAAGCTGATGATCCTCTTCTCGCGCGCGCTCTTGAAGGACAAGCCGGGCGCGACGATCCTGGGCGAGGTGAAGTGCTCGCAGACGCTCTACGACGACATCGCGAAGCACGGCGGCGAGCCGGTGGTGTGGAAGACGGGCCACTCGCTCATCAAGACGAAGATGAAGGAGACCGGCGCGCTCCTCGCGGGGGAGATGAGCGGTCACCTCTTCTTCGCCGATCGCTACCGCGGCTACGACGACGCGATCTACGCGTCGCTCCGGCTCCTCGAGATCGTGGCGAACGATCCGCGGCCGCTCTCCGAGATGCTCGCCGACGTCCCGAAGACGTTCACGACGCCGGAGCTCCGCCTCGACTGCCCCGACGCGATCAAGTTCCAGGTCGTCGCCGCGGTGACGAAGCACTTCAAGGACAAGGGCAACAAGGTGCTCGACATCGACGGCGCGCGGATCTCGTTCGCGAGCAAGGGGACCGCTCCGACGTGGGGCCTCGTCCGCGCGTCGAACACGGGGCCCGTCCTCGTCATGCGGTTCGAGGCGGGGACGCAAGAGGAGCTCGACGCGATCAAGAAGGAGGTCGAGGCGGTGGTGGCGGCGGAGCGCGCGAAGCTGGGCGGATGACGCAAGCGGAGGCGCCGAAGACCTGGACGATCGGGTCGCTCGTGAAGTGGGCGACCGACGATTTTCGCGCGCGCGGGATCGAGAACCCGCGCCTCGACGCCGAGGTCCTCGTCGCCCACGCGCTCGGGATCGATCGCACGCGCGTCATCATCGAGTCGCTGCGGCCGCTCGAGGGCGCGGAGCTCGCGGAGCTGCGGGAGCTCGTGAAGCGGCGGCGCGCGCGCGAGCCGATCGCGTACCTGCGCGGCACGCGCGAGTTCTACGGGCTCACGTTCCAGGTCGATCCGCGCGTCTTGATCCCGCGGCCCGACACCGAGGCGCTCGTCGAGTGCGCGCTCGCGCGATCGGCCCACGTCTCGCTCTCGATGCGCCTCCTCGATCTCTGCACCGGCAGCGGGTGCGTCGCGATCGCGATCGCGCGGCAGCGGCCCACCGCGCGCGTGGTCGCGATCGACGTGAGCGCCGGCGCGCTCGAGGTCGCGCGGACGAACGCGTACCGGCTCGGCGCGTACAACGTCGCGTTCGTCGAGAGCGACCTCTTCGCCGCGGTGCCGCCGCAGCGCTTCGACGTCATCACCGCGAACCCGCCCTACGTCGCGACCGGCGAGATCGCCGGGCTGATGGCGGACGTGCGGGACTTCGAGCCGCGGCTCGCGCTCGACGGCGGCGCGGACGGGCTCGACCTCGTGCGGCGGATCCTCGACGGCGCGCCGGCGTACCTCGAGGCGGAGGGGGTGCTCGCGCTCGAGATCGGCGCGGGCGAGGCGGAGGCTGCCGTGGCGCTGTTCGCGGAGCGCGGCTACCGCGAGGTCCGCGTCGATCGCGACTACGCCAAGATCGAGCGGGTCGTCAGCGGGATCCGGCCCGCGTAGAATCGACGGCCTTGCGCCGGGCTCTCCTCGCCGTCTGCTGCTTCTTCGCCGCGCTCGCGTTCGCGCCGCCCGCGCCGGCGCAGCCGAAGGACCTCTCCCGCGCGCGGGCGCTCGATCGCGAGGGCGCGAAGGCCTACGGCGAGGGCCGCTACGCCGACGCGATCCGCGCGTTCGACGAGGCGTACCGGCTCGGCGGTCCGCCGTTCGAGCTCTGGAACATCGCGAAGTGTCACCTGCGCCTCGATCAACCGGAGCAGGCGGCGGAGCTCCTCGAGCGCTACCTCGCGACGCCGAACCTCCCGAAGGAAGACCGCGAGGAGGCGTCCGCGCAGCTCGACGCGCTGAAGAAGCGGCCGAGCACGCTCACGGTGACGTCGTCGCCGGCGGGCGCGACGGTCACGGTCGACGGGAAGGAGGTGCCGGGCGTCACGCCGCTCAGCGTCACGGTGATGCACGGCTCGCACACGGTGGAGGTCTCCGCCCCGACGGGTGTACCTTACAAGCAAAAGCTGGAGGCGCGTTACGGGCGCGCGGTGCACGTCGTGGCGCACCTCAAGGAGGGCGGGGCGGAGCGGCCGGCGCCGCCCGCGAACCCGTACGCGAGTGACGGCGAAGGCGCGATCTCGGTCCGGGCCGCGCTCTCCCTCGTCGCGCCTCGCTTCGGCTCGATCGGCGGCGCGGCGGGGCCGGGGTTCCTCGGGCTCGTCACGGTGCGGGTCGCGGCGCTGGGGCGCGGCGCGCTCGCGGTCGGCGGCGTCTTCACCGTTTCCGGCGACAGCTGGGGCAACGAGAGCGGCGCGTCGAACGACGTGGCGAGCCTCTGCGCGATGCCGAACGAGCAGAGCGCGACCGCGCTCGGGGCCTTCGGCGTCGCGACCGCGATGTTCCCGCTCTCCTCGAAGCTGAAGCTCGGCGGCATGACCGGCGTCGGCTTCGCGGGGCTCTCGCACGATCAGCTCGGGAGCGACGTCTTCATCGCGAGCTGCGATCCCTCGACCGGGCTCCGCCCCGCGTTCCTCTTCGGCGCCGCGCTCGACTACTCGCTCGGCTCCGTCTTCCGCCTCTCCGCGTTCCCGCTCACGTGGCACCTCCAGCCCGCGTTCGGCGACACGCGGAGCTTCCCGCGCGACGCGACGAGCGTGTGGATGCGCTTCGGCGTGGGCGTCGGCCTCGGGGTGGACCTTTGATCCGACCGCTCGTCCTCGCCGCGATCGCGATGTTGGCGGCGCCGTCGCGTCGCGCGATCGCGTCGGGGGCGCCCGACGGGTGGCGCCTGGCGGGTGAGGACGGGATCCGCGGCTTCACGATCGGACCGATCGAGAACGGCTACCACCCGGGGGTCGGCTACGGCTCGCCCGCGTACGGCCGCACGCTCGACGAATGCAGGAAGATGGGCGCGCGCTGGATCGCGCTCACGCCGTTCGGCCGCGTGTCGAACCTCGAGGGGAGCGGCGTCGATCCGACCTTCGAGAAGCCGTTCCGCGAGAACCGCGAGGACGTCCGGCGCGCGATCCGGATGGCGCGCGAGCGCGGGCTCCGGGTCATGCTCGTCCCGCATCTGTGGGTCGAGTCGGGGGACTGGCGCGCGAAGATCGATCCGCCGACGGAGGCGGGATGGGAGGAGTGGACGCGGAGCTACGAGGCGTACGTGACGGCGTGGGCGGAGGTCGCGGAGGAGTCGGGGGTCGATCTGTTCTCCGCCGGCGTCGAGCTCCGCTCGTGGGTGACGACCGCGCACGCGCCGTCGTTCGCGGCGCTGGTCCGTCGCCTGCGGAAGGTCTATCGCGGTCCGATCACGTACTCGGCGAACTGGGACGACGCGGACCACACGCTCGTGTGGAGCGAGCTCGACGTGATCGGCATCAACGCGTTCTATCCGCTGGCGGACAAGGAGGGCTCCGGCCTCGACGTGCTGCTCGAGGGCGGCAAGAACGTACGCGCGAAGGTGCACGCGCTCGCGGAGGCGTGGCAAAAGCCGGTGCTCTTCACGGAGGTGGGGTACACGACGCGTCCGGATCCGGCGGTGAAGCCGTGGCTGTGGCCGGAGGAGATCGGGAAGGTGCCGATCGACGAGCACGCGCAGGCGGACGCGTACCGCGGGCTCCTCGCGCCGCTCCTCGACGAGCCCTACTTCATGGGCTTCTTCGTCTGGCGCCTCTACGCCGATCCCGACGACGTCTCGCAGGAGCCCGGCTTCGGCTTCTCCCCCCGCGGCAAACAAGCCGAGCTCGTGGTCCGCGACGCCTTCGCGACCACCTGGGCCACCGACGCGCACCGCATCCCGGGCTGGGCCCCGAAGGCCCGCGTCCCGGGGATCTATCCGTAGCGACGGCTACTTCAGCGCGTAGCTCTCGAGGTAGTCGAGCCCGCTGCGGATCGCCGACGACGCATGAACGACGTGGATCGGCGCGCTCATCGCCCAGCCGACGCGGACGGCGTGGAAGAGCAGCGCGTGAAGGAAGCTCTGCGTGGCGATCTCGATCCCGGCGAAGTCCACCGCGACGGCCGTTCCTCCGGCCACTCGGTTGCGCAGCTCTTCGCCGAGGCGCGCGGCGGCCGCTGCGTCCCCGACCCGATCTCGGATCACGTACACGGTGACACCGCTCGGCGGCGCCTCGTAGGTAAGCCACGTCCGGCGTGTCCCGGCGGGCGTGCGCTCCGAGGCGCGCTCTCGGATCACCTGAAGGAGCGCGTCTCGATCCTGGATCTCGAGCGGCAGCTCGAAGACGGCGAGCGTGCCGGGATAGCCGGTGCGTCGGGCGTCAGGAAGGACAGCTCGTGGGTGCCTTCGTGCTCGTCGCTCGTCAGGAGCAGCGCGCCGCCGCGCGTGGAGAGGAGGAACCGGCTCGCGGTGAGCTTCGCCATCTCCGACGTGAAGAAGAGACCGAGCCCTGCGTTGTCGATGCTCCCTGTCTGACCCTCGGGAAACGTCCCGGAGATGTGCGGACGGATCGCCTTCTCGAGAGCGACCTTCGCGTCGGGCACGTCGTGGAAGCGGCGTAGGCTCTCGGCGATCCCGCGACCGCTGTCCGCGACCGTGACCTGGACGGTCGGACGCGTGTACGGTCCCTTGCCCGCCTCGATGCGCTGCGCGCCGATGACGGCGCCGAGCGGATCGCCGCTGTGTTGAAGGACGTTTCGGAGGAGCTCGTCGATGACGTAGGCGAGCGCTCCTCGTGACTCCGACTCCTCGTCGTCGGGAACGGCGAGCCTCGCGATGCGTCCCGCCACCGCTTCCGCCGACGATCCGAACGCGACGCGTTGGATCGCGACCGTGCGGTCGACCTGGGAGGCGCCGAAGTCTTGACCGTCGCGCGCCGCGGCGAAGCCGACGGCGTGCGCGAAGCGGCCGGCGCCGGATTGACCGCGCGTGTACACGTCGGAGCGTGTTTCGTCGTGAAGCTCGCGTCGCGCGAGGGCGCACAGCGCGACGAGCGCCCACATCTCGACGACGTCGAGCGTGTCGAGGTTCTTGTGGAACGTCGGCGTGCGCGTTACGGCGGCGAGGAACGGAGTGGGGTCCGTCAGCGCGATGCGGTCGGGGAGGACCAGATCGGGAGCCTCGATCATCGGCGAAACCCTACCATGTGGCGTTCTGCGGCCGGCCGCCGGCCAAGTTCTCGTCTCTAGCGGGGAATTTGTATGCGCACAATGTGGGATGCGACGCTTGCGGCGCACGGAAATGCGGCGTTTGGGTTTGGCATTGGTCGCGGCGACGTCGTTCGCTGCGGGGACGTGGGTGGAGATCCATCCGCGCTCGGCGCCGCCTACGCCTGCGACCTCCGCGTCGGTCGCGCCGCTGCCGCCGCCTGCGCCTGCGCCGGCTCATGAGCTTCCGGTCCTTCCGTCGACCGCCGAGGCCGTGGCCGTCGGGCCTTGGCCGCGGTTGAACCCCGAGGCTTCGATCGCAAAGGCTTGGCAGATCGCGGATGGGCCGCATCGGCGGCACGGCGACAAACGGCGGATCGTCACGCTCACGTTCGACGACGGGCCGTTCCCCGAGACGACGCCGCGCGTCCTCGAGCTCCTCGCCAAGCACGACGTGAAGGCCACGTTCTTCGTCATCGGTCGCTACCTCGACGGGGACGGGGAGCGCGCCGCGGCGTCGCGCGCGGTCCTCGAGAAGACGGCGGCGGCGGGGCACCTCATCGGGAACCACACCCACGATCACTCGCTCCTCACGAACATCACGCACACGCAGGTGCTCGATCAGATCGACCGCGGCGCGTCGTCGATCGAGCGCGTCCTCGGCAACAAACCGCTCCTCATCCGCCCGCCCTACGGCCAGCTCGACGACTTCGGGCAGGGCGCCGTCCGCGACCGCGGGCTCGACATCGTGCTGTGGAACGTCGAGACGAAGGACATGGAGCGCGACGACACGAACGCGATGTACCGCGAGCTCGTGCACCAGCTCGCGGTGAAGGAGGGCGGCGTCGTCCTGCTCCACGACATCCGCTGGAGCTCGATCCGCCTCCTCGAACGCCTCCTCGACTACCTCGCCGCGAAGCGCTGGGACCCGGCGCGCCCGAACCGCGCCGGCTACGTCGTCGTCGACATGCCGACCTACCTCCGCGAGGTCGAAGCCTCCCCACCCCAACACCGCGCCCGCGCCCGCAAAAAAACCGGACCCCGCCGATAGCCCTCTCGGGGGCCCGGGGGCGCGGAGCGCGTCCCCGCGCGACGGCCCCCGGCGGGAGAGCTCGAGAGGGCAGAGCCCTCTCGAACAAGCAAGCCTCAGCCGCCGCTGAGGCCTTCGCAGACGCCGGCGCTCGGGCCCGTGAGCTTGCCGTTCTTCGACTCGACCGGGCAGTAGCCGCCGATGCGGATCTGGTTCACGAGCTCGACGACGGCGGCGTTGGACCACTCGCGTGCGCCGTCGAAGCGCGCGCGGATGACGCCGTCCTTGTCGATGATCCACGTCTCCGGGTAGAGGCTCGTGCCGTACTTGCCGCGCACGATCTTCGCGTCGGGATCCATCAAGACGGAGAACGGCGGCTCGTTCTCGCGGAGGACGGACTTGAGCGTGTCGATCGCCTCCTGCGCCGTGTCGTCGGTCGACACGGTGACGACCGCGACGTCGCTCTGCGGCTTCAAGATGCGCGCGAGGTCGGCGATCTCCGGCATCTCCTCCATGCAGGGGCCGCATGTCTTCGTCCAGAAGTTCAGGACGACGACCTTGCCGCGGTAGCTCTCGAGCGAGACGTCGTGGCCCTTGATGTCCTTCAGCGTGAAGCTCGGCGCCTTGCGCTCGTAGCCGACGTAGTTGGGGCGGAGGATGCACGTCGGCGTGCAGCGACGACGCATCTCACCCTCCTTCGCGACGGAGACGAAGCTGTAGACCCCGACCGCAGCGGCGATCACGAACGCGAGGTGCGCCATCGGCGCGAGCGCGATCGCGGGCTGCTCCTTCGGCTCCTCCTTCTTCGCCTTCGCGGCACGACGCTTCGGCGCGGGCTCTTCGCTCTCCGGCGCCTCGTCATCGGCGTCGTCGTCTTCCTCGCGGTCGCGCTCCGTCGCGTCCTCTTCTTCTTCCTTCGCCACGCCCCAAGTCTTGCACGAGGGAGCGCACGGGGGAACGGCTCACGTGTAACGGATCACTCGCCCCGTTCGGCGAAGAGCTGAATCCCGGCGTCGACGACCATCGCCGCCTTCCAGTGCATGCGCTCGAGATCGCTTCGCGCGAGGACGCTCCAATCGACCTCGCGGCTCATCTCCCGGTGCGGCTGCGTTCGGCGAGGCGTGCCGTGATCTCGTGCCCTGGGATCAGACGGCCGTCGGCGCGCGCCTCGCGGAGCGCTTCGATCTCCTCCGGTGTCGCCTCACGTTCGTCTTCGAGCGCGTTTGCGACGGCCTCGGCGACGGGGTCGAGGGGGCGCGCGGCGTTCGGCGTCGGCATGTACGCAGAGTAGCACGTCGCCGCGTGCTGGCCTGCTAACCTCGCCCGCGTGGCAGGCACCGGCGCGCTGAGCTTCGATGCGGTCTGCAAGCTCCTCGTCGCCGCGCGGGTGCTCGGCGAGGAGGAGGCGCGCGACGCGCAGGTCCGCGGGGAGCGGGAGCGCGCGCGGATCGTGCGGCAGCGGATCGGGCGGCCGCAGTCGGGGCAGCGCGGGCCGACGGAGGCGATCGTCCATCCCGCCGAGGTCATCGCGGCGATGTTCTCGCACGTCAGCGAGAAGGCGGTGATGGAAGTGGTCGCGCGCGCGGCGGGGCTGCCGTTCGTCGATCTCGATCCGCTCAAGATCGACGCCAAGCTCGCGCCGCAGTTCCTCTCGCGGCCGTTCGCGCGCCGGCACACCGCGCTCATCATCGGCGCCGACGACACGAACGTGACGGTCGCGGTCGCCGACCCGTACGACAGGAGCCTCGTCGACGACCTCGTCCAGTACGTGAAGCGACGGCCCGTCCTCGTCATCTCGACGCCGTCGGACATCCAGCGCCTCATCACCGACTTCTACGGGTTCCGCGTCGCGGTCGCGGGCGCGGAGGAGCAGGTCTCCGGCGGCGTCGACATCGGGAACCTCGAGCGCTACGTGAAGCTGAAGCGCGTCGAGGACATCGAGGCGAACGATCAGCACGTCGTCAACGCGGTCGAATACCTCCTCCACTACGCGCTCGATCAACGCGCCTCCGACGTCCACATCGAGCCGCAGCGCGAGCAGTCGGTGGTGCGCATGCGCATCGACGGCGTCCTCCATCGCGTCCACACCCTGCCGAAGGTCGTGCACCCCGCGGTGCTCTCGCGCATCAAGATGCTCGCGCGGATGGACATCGCCGAGCGCCGGCGCCCGCAGGACGGACGGATCAAGACCGCGCGCGGCAACCGCGAGGTGGAGCTCCGCGTCTCCACCATCAGCGTCGCGTTCGGCGAGAAGATGGTCATCCGCGTCTTCGATCCCGAGAGCGTCGAGCGCGACCTCGGCGACCTCGGGATGACGGACGCGCAGCTCGCCGCCGCGCGCGGGTTCCTCGCGCGCCCGAACGGGCTCATCCTCGTCACGGGGCCGACCGGCAGCGGCAAGACGTCGTCGCTCTACTCCGCGCTCCGCTCGATCGCGTCGCCGGAGATCAACATCGTCACGATCGAGGACCCGATCGAGATCGTGCTCGATTCGCTGAACCAGGTCTCGGTCCAGCCGAAGATCGGCCTCGGCTTCGCGGACGCGCTCCGCCACGTGCTGCGGCAAGACCCCGACGTCGTGATGGTCGGCGAGGTGCGCGACGAGGACACCGCCCAGATCGCGACCCAGGCCGCGCTCACCGGCCACCTCGTCCTCGCGACGCTGCACACGAACGACTCGCCGACCGCGATCACGCGCATGCTCGAGCTCGGCGTCGATCCGTTCATCCTCGCGTCGACGCTCGTGGGCGTGATCGCGCAGCGGCTCGTGCGCCTCGTCTGCGCCGACTGCCGCGTCGAGACGTTCCTCACGCCCGATCAGATGAGCATGCTCGGGATGGACGTCGACGCGCTCGTCGCGGCGGGGCAGGCGCCGAGCTTGATGGTCGCCGCGGGCGAGGGCTGCGTGAAGTGCCGCGGGACCGGGCTCGTGCGGCGCACGGGCGTGTTCGAGGTCATGTCGGTCGACGACAAGATCCGGAAGCTCGTCGTCCAGCGCTCCGGCGCGCGTGAGATCATGACGCAGGCGCGGAACGACGGGCTCGTCACGCTGCGCGAGGCCGCGCTGCGGAAGCTCGGGAAAGGACTGACGACGGTGGAAGAGGTGCTCCGCGTGACGGTGGACGACTGATGCACCCGACGGGCGTGACTCACGACTTCGGCGCCGATCTCCAGCGCGCGCTCCGCGCCGGCTTCACGCTGATCACGGTCGCGACGGGCGAAGAGGGCCGCGCGCGCCAGCTCGTCGACGTCGCGTGCGAGGCGCTGGGCCTCCGTACCACGTACTGGGCGACGACGAGCGACGTCTCGATGCGCGCGACGCTCGAGGCGGGCTCCGCCGAGCAGGAGGTGATGGTCTTCCTCGATCCCGCGCCCTACCTCGCCGATCCCCACGTCGTGCGGCTCCTCCGCGAGATCGGCCTCGGCGCGCGGCGCGCGATCGTGGTCCTCCTCGGCTCCGTGATCGAGCTCCCGCCCGACCTCGAGCGCGAGGCGGCCGCGATCGAGCTGCCGCTCCCCACCCGCGACGAGCTCTCCGCGCTCCTCATGCTCGTGCCGGAGGAAGAGCGGCGCGGCTGGGACACCGGCGCGTTCGCGCGCGCGGCGGCGGGGCTCACGATGTCGGAGGCGGCGCGCGCGTTCGCGCTCGCGCGCGCGGAGATCGACGCCGGCGACGCACCTGCCGGAGTCGCGAGCGACGGCGTGCGCTCGTGCGATGCTGCACGAGCGCTGAAGCGCGTCATCGCGCAGAAGCGGCGCGCGCTGAAGAAGAGCGCGACGCTGGAGCTCGTCGACGACGACGTGCCGCTCGCGGACGTCGGCGGCCTCGACGTGCTGAAGGCGTGGCTCTCGTCGCGCGTGCGCGCCTACGGCGAGGACGCGCGCGCGTACGGTCTGCCCGAGCCGCGCGGGATGCTCCTCTGCGGGGTGCAGGGGTGTGGCAAGTCGCACGCGAGCAAGGCGGCCGCGAGCGTGCTCGGCCTCCCGCTCGTGCGCCTCGACTTCGCGGCGGTGTTCGCGAACGCGTCGCCGGAGCAGGCGCTGCGCGAGGGCCTGCGCGCGGTGACGGCGATCGCGCCGGTCGTCCTGTGGGTCGACGAGATCGAGAAGGGGCTCGGCGCGACCGGCGGCGGGATGGCGGACGCGCGGCAGGTGCGCGTCTTCGGCGCGTTCCTCACCTGGCTGCAAGAGCGCACCGCGCCGGTCTTCGTCGCCGCGACCGCGAACGAGGTGGAGCACCTCCCGCCGGAGCTCGCGCGGCGCGGCCGCTTCGACGAGGTCTTCTTCGTCGACCTCCCGTCGCCGCAGGAGCGCGAGGACGTGCTCGCGCTCACGCTGCGCCGCCGCGGCCGCCGGCCGGACGGGCTGAACCTCGCCGCGATCGCGAAGCCGCTCGATCACTTCTCCGGCGCCGAGCTCGAGCAGGTGATCGCGAGCGCGCTGTTCCGCGCGTTCGCGCAGCGCCGCGAGCTGCTCGAGGAGGACCTCCGCGCCGCCGCGCGCGAGATCGTCCCGCTCGCCACCCTCTACGAGGAGAAGATCCAGGCGCTCCGCGCGTGGGGCCGCGTCCGCGCGCGCAAGGCGTCCGCCGATCGACGCGTGCTCGACCTCTTCGAGAGCTAGCGGCTAGACTCGCGCTCCTTGTCCGGCAAAGAACGCCCGAAGGCCGTGCTCGTCGCGGTCCACTTCCCTCGCGTCGACGACCTCGAGCTCGCCTCCAGCCTCGAAGAGCTCGGTCGCCTCGTCGGCACGCTCGGCTACCAGGTCGTCGCGCGCATCACGCAGCCGCGCCCGCACCTCGAGGCCGCCGCCGTCATCGGCGAAGGCAAGCTGCACGAGCTCGCCGAGATCACCGGCGGCAGCGGTCGCCTCGAGTCCTCCGCGCCGAAGCGGCGCGACAAGGCACGCTTGAGGCGCGAAGAAGAAGAGGAGGAGGCGGAGGTCGAAGAAGCGGAGGGGGCGGCGGCGACGGCGAAGGTCGACCTCGTCGCGGTGGACCACGATCTCTCGCCGAGCCAGGCGCGGAACCTCGAGCGCGCGACGGGCGTGCAGGTGCTCGACCGCACCGGCGTGATCATCGAGATCTTCCATCGCCACGCGAAGAGCCGCGAGGCGCGGCTGCAGGTCGAGATCGCGCGGCTCACGTACACCGCGCCGCGGCTCCGCGAGTCGCCGGGCGGGAAGGAGCGGCAGCGCGGGCGAGGCGCGGGCGAGGCGGCGCTCGAGCTCGATCGACGCAAGATCCGCGACCGCATCGCGGAGCTCCGCGAGGAGCTCGCGGCGGTGCAGCGCGATCAGGACGTGCGTCGCTACCACCGGCGCCAGGCGCGCCGCGTCGCGCTCGTCGGCTATACGAACGCGGGAAAATCGTCGCTCATGCGCGCGCTCACCGCGAGCGAGGTGTACGTCGAGGACAAGCTCTTCGCGACGCTCGACACGACCGTGCGCGCGCTCCATCCCGAGGCGAAGCCGCGCATCCTCGTGAGCGACACGGTCGGGTTCATCAAGAAGCTGCCGCACGACCTCGTCGCGAGCTTCAAGTCGACGCTCGACGAGGCGCTCGAGGCGTCGCACCTCCTCCACGTCGTCGACGCCGCGGACCCGTCGTGGCCGGCGCAGCTCGAGGTGACGCGCGACGTGCTCGCGGAGATCGGCGCGGCTGACGTGCCGTCGACGCTCGTGATGAACAAGATCGACCTCCTTCCGCCGGAGGAGGTCGCGCTCCTCCGCGCGCGCTTCCCCGACGCGTGGCTCGTCTCGGCGCGCGATCCCGCCGACGTCGCGGCGGTGCGCGAGCGCATCATCGCGATCTTCGAGGCGGCCTACGAAGAGGTGGCGCTCACCGTGCCGTACGATCGCCAGGGGATCCTGAGCGAGATGCACGACGCGGGGCGCGTGGTCGAGGAGCAGTGGGAGGAGGCCGGCGTCATCGTGCGCTGGCGCGCGGACGCGGAGTCGATCGGCCGGATCAGGAGCAAGCTAAAGGCCTGACCTCAAGGCAGCACCTCGACGCAGATGAGGCGACTCTCGAAGGAGCAGGACCGCTCGTTGTTGCCGTCCTCCGTCCACTTCGGCCCCTTGGTGGCGGGGTACGAGATCGCTCCGTTCTGGCCAGGCAGCAGCGTCGTCCAGTTGTTGCAGTTGACGGCTCTTGCTTTTCCGGTTGCGGTCACGGCGGTCCAGACGGGGGCGTTCGAGGCGATCTTCTTGCCCGTCTCATCGAGCTCGAAGTCCTGGTGCTTGAGGCCGGCGCCGCCGAGGAGGTCCTCCGTCGTAGCGATGAAGGTGGTGCCGTTCGACGCGTACCAGGTCCGGCCGGCGGGGATGAGCGGCGCCATGTCGGGCCGATCGGCCGAGCCGAGCCACGCGATGAACTTCCCGGCCGGTCGCAGCAGCGAGCCGGCGGCCTGACAGCGTTTGTCCGCTTCGAGGACGCCGCCCATCGAGCCGTTGTATTCCTTGCTCGTGACGAACATGTAGAGCGCGGGCGTTCCCGGCCCGCCGGTCGTGCTGCTGCTGCTGCTCGCGTCGGCGCCGGAGCTCCCGCTGCTGCTGCTCGAGGTGCTCGACGTGCTCGAGGTGCTCGAGGTGCTGCTCGAGCTGGATCCGTCTTCGGTCGCGGCGCCGCCTCCGTCGGGTGGAACCGCGCCCGGCGCGACCTCGTCACCCACGCAGGCCAGGATGCCGACACCGAACGCGCACGCGCCAACGAGAAGAGAAGACCATCGCATCGGATCAGCTTACCCGATGTTAATCGGGGTGAAATGAATCGTCTCGGAGTCGCTGATCACATGACCTTGCCGGTGGCTCTTGTTCGAGAGGGCGCTGCCCTCTCGAGCTCTCCCGCCCCCCCGAGAGGTGCTTGCGTCTTGCACTTGGGAGCGGCGGTTGGGCACTTTCTCAGAAGCGTGTGATGTGGTCGTGGACTGGGCGGATGTTGCCGCGGCATGGGTAGGCGTCGTCGGTGCCGTATTCGATGACGTCTTCGACGCGGACGCCGTCGGGGAAGTCGAGGGCGATCGTGACGGTGCCCGCCTTCGCGGGGACGATCCAGTACACGTCGCAGCGGTTCGCCTTGTCGCGGCGCATGCACTCGAGGCGCGCGTCGCCGGTGAGCCGGAGCTCTGGCTCGCGGTCCAGCGTCGACGACGCGATCTCCACCGGCGAGCCCGTCTCCGCGCAGTTGCACGCGAGCGTCGTCGCCGCCGCCGGCGGCAAGAAGACGAGGAGGAGCGCGAGCCGCATCGCGCCCGCGAGTATATCGCGGCGCCCGGCACCCAGACCGACGGCGCTCACACCTGCGCGATCGCGAGGCTGCGGCGGGTGCGTTGCGTCTTGCCCTTGCCGTGATCGAGCTTCGCGAAGGCCTTGCGGTAGGCCGCGAAGCTGCCGCCGGCGCGGGCGGCCTCGAGCGTCGCGAGGCCCTCGGCCGCGCCGCCCTGCGCGAGGACGTATTCGACCCAGGCCCACTTCGCGCTCGTGGAGCGGACGTCGGCGCGGCCGCGGAGGCCGCGGCGGAGGCGATCGAGGCGATGCTCCACCACGTCGATGCCCGCGAACGGCTGGCCGTCGAGCGGCGTGTTGCGCTTCGCGCAGAACGGCGCGATGCCGAGCGCGATCGGCGCGAGCTTCGTGAGCTCGGTCGTGAAGCGGACGCACTCGTCGATGTCGTCGTCGCTCTCGCCCGGGAGGCCGATCATCAAATAGAGCTTCAGGTGCTTCATCCCGTGCTTCCGCGCGAGCTCGGCGCAGCGGAAGAGGTGCTTCTCCTTCGCCTTCCGCTCGAGGAGCTCGCGCATCCGCTCGGAGGGTCCGTCCATCGCGGTGGTGAGCACGCTCTGGCCGCCGCGGCGGAGGGCGGCGACGAAGTCTTCGTTCAGCCGATCGGGACGGAGCGACGAGAGCCCGACCTCGCAGCCGCGATCGGCGAGCGTGTTGATGATCTCGACCACCTTCGGGTGATCGCTCACCGCCGCGCCGACGAGGCCGACCCGGCGCGCGTCCTCCGGGACGAGGCCGAGGATCTTCTCCTTCGGCGCGAGCCGCATGCCGCCGTTCGTGGAGCGCCGCATGACGCAGTAGGTGCAGCGACGCGAGCAGCCGCGCTCGGTCTCGACGAGGAACATGTCCGAGAGGACCGCGTGCGGCGTGCGGATCGGCGCCCACGCCGGGATCATCTCGTCCGGCACCTTCGCGACGACGGGCAACGTCTCGCCGTGGTGCGCCGGGACGAAGACGTGCGGCAGCGACGCGAGCTCCTCCCACGCCGCCTCGCGTCGCGGCGCGCGCTCGAGCACGCGCAGCACGTCGAGGACGAGCACCTCCGCTTCGCCGACGACGATCGCGTCGCAGAACGGCGCGAGCGGGAGCGGGTTCGAGAAGGTGAGGGGACCGCCCGCGACGACGCGCGGGTGACGGTCGTCGCGGTCTTCGCGGAGCGGCGGGATGCCGGCCGCCTCCAGCATCGTGAGGAGGCCCGCGATCTCGCCTTCGTAGGCGATGCTCGCCGCGACGACGGGGAGCTCGTCGAGGCCGCGGCGCGACTCGTACGAGATCGGGCGCGCCTGCGCGGACAGATCGTGCTCCGCTTCGTCGTCGAGGACGAAGCGCTCGCACGCGAGGCCCGGCTCCTCCTGGATCGCGCGGTAGATGCGCTGGTAGCCGAGCGAGCTCATCGCCGCCGCGTACGGCGACGGATAGAGGAGCGCGACCGTGAACGGCGCCTGCTTGTCGAGCCGCCCCACCTCGGCGGCGAGCCGGGTGCGAATGCGGTCGTGGAGGCGCGACATGCCTCTTCTTTAGGAGGCGGTGACGTTTCTGCAAGGACTTCGAGGACTTTCGGGACATTTTTCACCCGGAGGAACGGGATCCACGTGCGCTTTCAGCTTCTGGCGCTAAGAAGACGCCGCCTCCCATGCGCCTTCGCAGTCTTTGTGCCGCCGGCCCCGTCGCCGCCCTCCTCTTGTTCGTCGCCTGCAGCGATCAGGTGAACCCGTCCGGCGTGAAGGTCCCGCCCGGCGAGATCGACGGCGGCAGGCCGACGACGGAGAAGACGGAGAACCCCGACGGCACCGCGACGAAGCACCTCTGCAAGGTCGCGAAGAAGGGCGACGCGCAGAAGCTCATCACCGGCACGTTGCTCCTCCCCGCCGGTCCGGCCGAAGGCGAGCTCCTGATCGACGACAAGGGCATCATCGCGTGCGCGGCGCCGGACTGCGCAGAGGCGCCGGGCTACGACGACGCGACGCGGATCGACTGCACCGAGGTCGTGATCTCGCCGGGGCTCATCAACGCGCACGACCACATCTCGTTCGCGAACAACCCGCCTTTGCCGGCGAGCGAGGAGCGCTACGAGCATCGTCACGACTGGCGGAAGGGCAAGCGCTCGCACACGCCGATCCCGCAGAACGCGCCGAAGTTCGAGAACGCGGTCGAGGCGGCGGAGCTCCGCTTCATCATGAGCGGCGTCACGTCGACCGCGAGCGGCGGCGGCGCGGGCAGCGGCGCGGACCGCTTCCTCCGCAACATCGACTCCAACGCGAAGCAGACCGAGAGCTTGCCGATCACGCTCGCGGTCTCGGACACGTTCCCGCTCGGCGACAGCGGCGGCGCGCTCTCGAAGACGTGCGCCGGCTTCTCGAGCAGCCGCAAGAAGGCGACCGACATCGCGTCGATGAAGGGTTACCTCCCGCACATCGCGGAGGGCATCGACGAAGAGGCGCACGCGGAGTTCACCTGCCAGAGCGACGGGGTGAACGACCTCATCCAGCGCCAGACCGCGGTCGTGCACGGCGTGGCGGTGACGCCCGAAGACGTGAAGAAGTACCGCGACGACCTCTCGATCCTCATCTGGTCGCCGCGCTCGAACGTCTCGCTCTACGGCAACACCGCGCCGATCGGGCTCTACGCGCGGCTCGGCGTGCCGATCGCGCTCGGCACCGACTGGCTCCTCTCCGGCTCGCTCAACATGGCGCGCGAGCTGAAGTGCGCGGACGACCTGAACAAGAATTACTTCGACGGCGTCCTCACCGATCGCCAGCTCTGGCAGTCGGTGACCGCGAACGCGGCCTACGCGACCGGCACGCACGGCGTGATCGGCGAGCTCAAGGCCGGCCTCGTCGCCGACGTCGTCATCTTCGACGCGAGCCACGACGCGAAGGAGTACCGCGCGGTGATCGAGGCGGGCGTCGAGGACACGATCCTCGTCCTCCGCGGCGGCAAGACGCTCTACGGAGACAGCGAGCTCCTCTCCGAGATCGGCGACGACGACTGCGAGGCGCTCGCCGTCTGCCGGATCACGAAGCGCGCGTGCGTGAGCAAGGACACTGACGGCAAGAAGACGCTCGCCGATCTCGAGAAGGTCGGCCGCGAGCTCTACCCGCTCTTCACGTGCAAGGACGAGACGCCGAAGAACGAGCCGTCGTGCGAGCCGGTGCGCGGTCCGACCGCGACCGATCCGAACGCGTCGGTGTACGCCGGCATCACCGCCGGCGACAAGGACGGCGACGGCGTGCCGGACGCGGACGACAACTGCCCGAGCACGTTCAACCCGATCCGTCCGATGGACGGCGGCAAGCAGGGCGACGCCGACGGCGACGGCGTCGGCGACGCGTGCGACCGGTGCCCGCTCGAGAGCGGCGAGAGCTGCACCCCGCCCGACGCCGACGACATGGACGGCGACGGCGTCCCGAACCACGCCGACAACTGCGTCGAGGATCCGAACCCCGATCAGGCCGACGGCGACGGCGACGGCAAGGGCGCCGTCTGCGACGCGTGCGACGATCAGCCGAACCCCGGCGACATGGCGTGCACGTACACCGTGTCGATGACGCAGATCCGCAACCCGGCCGCGGTGGGCCACCCGCCGCCGGGCAAGTCGCGCGTGATCGTGAAGGGCCTCGTCGTGACGGCGGTGAAGACGAAGGGCTCGCCGATGGGCTTCCAGGTCCAGGACCCGAACGTGAACGAGTGGGGCGGCCTCTTCGCGGCGACGTTCGGCACCGCGCCGACGGTGAAGGTCGGCAACGTGGTCGACCTCGAGGGCGACTACACCGAGTTCCAGGGGACGCAGAGCCAGATCGAGAACCCGAAGGTCACGATCGTCGACGCCGCGACGTCGCTCCCGTTCGGGCCGATCACGGTCGCGCCCTCGGTCTACGTCGTGAACGCCAGCGTCGACGCCGAGAAGCTCGAGGGCATGCTCTGCCAGATCAACGGGCCGATCGCGGTCACGGTCCAGAACTCGGACGCGCCGCAAGACTTCGACGAGTTCGGGATCGGCGATCTGAAGCTGCGCGTCGACGACTTCCTCTGGGACGAGCTCGACAACACCTTCCCGCTCGGACACGAGTTCTCGAAGGTCGTCGGCATCTGCTCCTTCTCGCACGCCAACCGCAAGATCTGGCCGCGCAGCAAGGACGACCTGCCCGACGCGCCGTAGTCACTCCGCGAGGCGATAGAGCGCGCCGCCGCGCTGGCCGCCGGCGTAGAGGACGTCGTCGAGGACCGCGAGCGGCGCGACACAGAAGAAGTCCGTCACCTCGAACGGTGACTTGGACTTCTTGTCCGCGCGCGTGCCCACGTCCGGGTTGGAGGGGTCGACGAGCGCGATCTCCGTCGTCGTGCCGTCCTCTTCGAGACGATGGAGGCCGTTGGTGGTGAGGATCACGACGGCGTCGCGGAAGCGCGTGACGTCGGTGGGCACGCCGGCCTCGGGCGGGATCGGGAGTCGCGACCACGTGTCGCCGTCGGTCGTGACGAAGAGGCCGATGCCCTCCGTCTTGGTCCACGCGAGCCAGTAGAGCCGATGCGGCTTCGCGCGCGTGTCGACCCACCACCGCAAGGTCCCCGCCGCGCCGGTGCGCGTGACGCGGATCGGATGCGCGTCCTCGTGCCGGATCGCGCTCGTGCCGTCAGGTGTAAAATACATGAAGTCGTTCGGCTCGCGGCCGTTGTAGTCCTGGATGCCGGCGTAGAGGCGGTCCTTGAACCGGACCATGTACGTGAGGCGCCAGACGCCGTCCTTGTACGGGAACGGGTAGTCGGTCTCGTAGATCCAGCGCGCGCCGTCGGGGCTCGCGCGGTGGAGGGCGCCGGGCGAGTCGCCGCGCCAGGCTTGTTGCTTCGGCGGGACCGAGCCGGTCGACGCCCAGTACGAGCCGCGGAACTTGATCGTGTCGAGGACGTGGTACGCGCGAGGGAGGACGCCCGCGCCGGCGCGCGCGCCGCCGTCGGGCGAGAGGTCCGGCGCCGCGGGCGGACGGAAGTGCGGGGCGCGCGCCTTCGCGAACGTGCCCTTGTCGTCGGAGACGAACACATAGCCCTCGGTCCCGTGATCGACCAGGCCGAGGCCGCCGTAGGGCGGGTCGGCGTCGGGGACGAAGAGGCGGCCGTCGATCGCGTGCACGCGCACGAAGCCCTGCCCCGCGCCGCCGCCTTTCACCGGCTCGCCGGGTCGGTTCCAGTCGAAGGCGACGGAGAACGGGCGCTCGGCGCCGGGGCGGTAGCGCGTGATCGTGGCGCCGTCGGTCCCGAGCGGCTGGTTGGCGTGGGCGGCGTAGAGGGCGCCGTGCAACGGGGTGAGATCGCAGATGCGGGTGAGCGCGAGCGGCGGCGTGCCCACCTTCTCCCAGCGCCCGGAGGTGGGGGCGGTCCCGGTGCCGGGGTCTTCCGGATCGTCGTCGCCGTCGGGATCGAGCTGCGCGACCTCGGGGGGTCCGGCGTCGGCGATCGCGCCGGCGTCGTCGTCGGGTGCGACGCCGGAGGTCGCCTGCTTGGTGGTGGGGCCGGCGTCGTCGGAGCTGGACGTCGGCGTCGCGGCAACGCGCGTGCAGCCGGTGACACAGATGAGGAGGGCGAATGCGCGGCGGAGCAAGAGCGACATCCCTTCGTACGGCTCGCCGAGATCGTGACACACGGGGCGCGCGGGGGTTCCCAGGTGGTGAGCCGCGACACCCTGCCGGCGCCCCCACATTGAGCTCCAGCACGGCCTCGCTTTTTCCGTTCGGAGCCTCATGCTAAGGGTCTCGGTTGCGGTCAGGGGCTTCGCCCCCGGCACCCCCAGCCCCAGACACGGCCCGGCGAAGACGCCGGGGCGCTTCGCGCCCGCTGGGGCGGCCGCTTCTGGGGCTTGTTAAGGCGTTTGCTCATGTCTCAGATCGTCGTCCCCGTCACCACCCATGGAGTCGACCGCGTCATGGACGCGATCGAGCTTGCTGCCGTCTCTGCCGAGAAGGGGAAGCTGCTGCAGATGCTGCAGGCGCTGCCGGCGGACGACGTACGGGCGGCGCTCGCGGCGCATCCGAAGGAGCTGCGGGCGAAGCTCGATCGGCTCGTCATGGGCGAAGACCCCGAGGTCGGGTTCGACGCGCTGCTCGACGCGGGCGTGCTCGCGGTGGTGTTCCCCGAGGTCCACGCGATGGTCGGGTTCGGCGACGGCGAGTGGCGGCACAAGGACGTCTGGAAGCACACCAAGCAGGTCGTGCGTCAGGCGGTGCCGCGCCTCGAGGTGCGGTGGGCCTCGCTCTTCCACGACATCGGGAAGGTGAAGACGCGCAGCATCGATCCGCAGGGCAAGGTGCACTTCCTCGGTCACGCCGAGGTCGGGACGCGCATGTTCGACAAGCTCGAGCGGCGCCTCGGCATGTTCTCGCCCGAGCCCGCGCTCCGCGACACCGTGCGCTTCCTCGTGCTCCACCACCTCCGCGCGAACCAGTACGAGCCGGGCTGGACCGACAGCGCGGTGCGCCGGTTCGCGCGCGAGCTCGGCGCGCACCTCGACGATCTGCTCTGCCTCGCGCGCGCGGACATCACGACCAAGCGGCCGGAGAAGAAGCGCAAGGGGCTCCAGCAGATCGACGAGCTCGCCGCGCGCATCACCCAGCTCGCGGCGGAGGACGCGAAGCTGCCGCCGCTCCCCACCGGCGTCGGCGACGCGGTGATGAAGGCGTTCGGCATCCCGCCGTCGCGCAAGATCGGCGAGATCAAGAAGCTGCTCGAAGAGATGATCGCGAAGAACGAGATCGAGGAGCGCCAGCCCTCGGAGTACTACGTCGAGCTCATCGCGAAGGACAAGGCGCGCTTCGGCATCTGAAGCGCGCCGCGCGCCTACTTCTTCTTGAGGCGCGCCTCGAGGTCGGTCGTCGCCTTCACGAGGGAGCCCTCGTGGATGCAGCCGAGCATGTCCTTCGGGCGGAAGTGGCCGACGAAGCGCGGCGGGGCGAGCGTCTTGAAGACGTAGAGCGTGCGCTCGTCGCCGCGCTCCACCGCGCGGTCGAGCATGCCGCGGATCGCCATGCAGTTGTTCACCTTCTCCGCGGCGTGGAGCTCCACCGTGATCGCGAGGGCGGGGCTCATCTTGCTCTTGTCGGCCTTGGCGAGGTCCGCCTTCGCGCGCTCGACCGCCTTCGGGTAGTTCACGCCCGACTGGCCGTAGCCGATGTCGTAGAGATCGTCGAAGCCGATCGCGCCGAGCTCGCCGTCGAGGAGGGCCCACGCGTCGTCGACGGCGCCCTTGTTCGCGCTCGGCTGGCCCCACAGGAGCGCGGTGTTGCGGACCTCCTGGCGGAGGGTGACCCCTTCGGGGCCGCGCAGATCGAAGCTCGGGTTCGCCTTCATCACGAGGCCGACCTCGCGCATCGCCTCGCGCGGTTTGTCGGTCTGGCTGTACGCCTTGAAGAGCGCCTTGTGCACGTCCTCGCGGTTCTGCGCGTCGGGCGGCAGGCTCTGCAGCGCCTCGATGCCGGAGCCGTAGTTGCCCTTGTCGATCTCCGCCTTCGCGGCGGCGACGCGCTCGTCGATCGTCGGCTCCGCGATCTTGCCCGCGTCGCCCGGCGTCGCGACGAGGCCGGTGCTCGCGTCGTCCGCGTCCTTCGGAGCGCCGCTCTTGAGGACGACCACGATCGTGATCACGAGGACGAGGATGCCGATGAGGCCGCCCGCGGCCGCGATCATCCACGCCTTGCCGCCGAGGAAGCCGACCGGATCCGCGAGCGCGGCGGCGCCGGCGAACTTCGGGTCCGTCTCCTTCGTGCCGTTCGCGAGGTTGCGATCGCTCTCGCGATCGCGGAGGCGCGGCTTGCTCGACGGGATCGCGCCGGGGACGTCCACCGCCGGTCCGAAGCCGCTGATGATGTTCGGGTTCGTGCCGAGGCGGCCGCCGGGCTGCGACGCGTACGCGATGTCGATCGAGCCCGAGTTCACGAGCTCGCGCATCATCGCGCTGAGCTCTTCGATGAGCTCCTTCGCGTCGCCGAGGCGCTCGTTCGCCTCTTTCGCGAGGAGGCGCTTCACGAGGTGCTCGACGTCCTCGGGGATGTTCGCGTCCGGCGCCTTCGTGTTCATCGGCGGCATCGGCGCGGTGACCTGCATGCCGAGGAGCGCGACCTTGCTCTCCGCGTTGAACGGGCGCACGCCGCAGAGCATCTCGTACATGATGATGCCGAGCGCGTAGAGGTCCGCGCGCGCGTCGACCGGCTGCCCGAGCGCCTGCTCCGGCGCCATGTACTCCGGCGTGCCGTAGACCATGCCCGCCTGCGTGAGGACGGGCTGGCCGGGGCCGGGCGCGCTCTTCTCCACGTCGCCGGCGGTGAGCTCGCCGATCTGGACCTTCGCGATGCCGAAGTCGAGGACCTTCACGAAGTCCGGATCGCCGTCGCGATCGACGAGCATGACGTTCTCGGGCTTGAGGTCGCGGTGGACGATCTTGAGCGCGTGCGCGCGCGAGAGCGCGGCCGCGATCTGGCGCGCGATGTGGAGCGCGCGGCCGAGGTCGAGGCGTCCCGCCGCGATCGAGTCGCGGAGGCTCTTGCCCTCGACGTACTCGAGCGCGAGGAAGAACGAGCCGTCCTCGAGCTTCCCGAAGTCCGACGCCGCGACGACGTGCGGGTGCTCGATGTGCGCCGCCGCCATCGCCTCGCGCTCGAACCGCGCGACGACCTCGGGGAGGCGCGTCATCTCCGGGTGCAGCACCTTGACCGCCATGCGCTTGCGCATGAGCACGTGCTCGACCTGGTAGACCGCGCCCATGCCGCCCTCGCCGAGGAGGCGCTCGACCTTGTAACGATCGCTGATCGTCTGGCCGATGAGGCCCTTCGCCGCTCGGGCGGGGGGACGGACCGTCTGCGCGCCGCCGGGACGCGACGAGTGGGCGCGGGGCGTGACTCCCTTCG
Source organism: Labilithrix sp. (assembly GCA_019637155.1). NCBI lineage: Bacteria > Pseudomonadati > Myxococcota > Polyangiales > Labilitrichaceae > Labilithrix > Labilithrix sp. The sequence continues at coordinate 193,588 of JAHBWE010000011.1, forward strand.
GGTTAGAGCCCGGCGCCTTGGTCGGCTTGTCGTCAGCAGGGCCCGCCATCGAGGAAATTCATAAGGAGAACGAGAGACCCGGAACCTAGCATGGCCGCCGCCGCGGCGCGCTAGCTACTAGAGGTCGAGCATGACTCCGACGGAGAGGCCGAGCGCGAGGCGATCGATCGTATTTCCACCGGCGTAGGCGCTGCCCCAGTGCGCGAAGCCGACCTTGCCGCCGAGCTCGGCGAAGAGCTCCCACGGCTTCCGAAGCTTGTAAGATGCACCGAATCCGAACGGGACCTCGAAGAAGCCCCCGCCGCGGCGCCCCTGGCCCATCCCGGCGTAGCCGAAGCCGGTGAAGATCCAGCCGCGCGTCCCGCGCGGGAAGAACGGGATGATGCCCTTCAGGTGGAGGCCGCCGTCGCCGAAGAAGCGCGTGCGCGCGCCGGCTTGCGGGGAGACGTCGCCGCCGAGGTACGCGCCGACGTGCACGAGCGGGAGGAGCGCGACGTGCGAAGCGAGCTGCGCGGAGGGACCGAGGAGCGTGTCCTTCACGCCGGCGGGGCGGCGCGTGAGGAACCGCTTCGTCGCGCCGGCCTCGAGCGAGGCGTCCCAGTGCACCTGCGCCGATGCTCTCCCCGCGGCGAGGAGCGGGACGAGGAGCACGCCCAAGAGCACGAGCAGGCGGGCGAAACCTCTCATCTCCGCGGCTGTTTAGACCAAAGAACGGTAGCCAACCATGGATCTTTCGGAGTAAACCCCGCGCTCGCGATGCCGCGCCGCACCTTGGCCGTCGTTCTCTTTGCGGTCCTCGCGATCGCGGCGTGCATCGACGTCCCCGACAGCATGCGCGCCCAATTCGCGCCCCCCGGCCCGAACGATCGCTCGAACTACCGCCCCGGCACCCACGGCTCGGCCCTCCCCCTCGCCGACCCTCCCCCGCCCCCCGACGCCGACGCCGACGCAGCACCACCAGACGCAGCCCCACCGGACGCAGAACCGCCCGACGCCGCAGACCCCACGCCCCCCGACGCCGCCGAACCCCTACAGTCCACCCTCGACCTCGACAAGGGGCCCCAGAAGCGGCCGCGAATGCGGGCGCGCAGCGCCCCTCGCGCAAAGCGCGAGGGCCGTGTCTGGGGTGGGGGTGTCGGGGGCGAAGCCCCTGACGTTGAGAGCCCTTTGGTATGAGGCCGCTAGCCCTCGCCGCCTTCGCCGTCCTGACAGTCGCCAGCTGCGCGACTCGGCAGCTGCCGCCGGTGGTGGTGCTCGACAAGAAGGTCGATCCCGCGCGACCGGCGACCTACAACGGCCTCGCGCTGCGCTCGGGGCAGCTCGTCCTCACGGAATCGCCTGATTCCACGAGCTTCGTGTTCCCGCTGCTGGTGAAGAAGTACTACCCGTTCACGCACGTCGCGATCCTCAGCGTCGAGAACGGCGAGCCCTGGGTCTACGACGTGACGGGGGAGGTGAAGACCTTCCCGATCCGCTCGCGGATCATGGACAACGTGAAGGGCAAGATGTACCGGCGCCCGCTGTTCGAGTACATCGCGCCGAACCTCTACGCGGAGATCTTCGATCCGCCGCCCGGCGCCGACGGCGACAAGATCGCGGCGTGGGCGCGCAAGAAATTCGAAGAAGGCGTCGAATTCGACAATTATTTCGACAGCAAGGAGCACTCGAAGCTGTTCTGCTCCGAGATGGCGATGCTCGCGATCGCGGACGCGGGCGGGCCCGTCATCGACGTCGAGGCGTCGAACCCGAACGCCTCGATCGTCGAGGGGATGAAGTGGCTCGGCGTGCCGCCGGGCGAGGCGCTGCCGGTGTACCGCTTCGCCGATCCTTCGCGGTACGTCGCCGCGCTCGGCCAGTTCACGAACCGGACGCAGGCGTACTCGTACTTCGAGGGCAAACACGAGGTCCACCGCCGCTTCACCGCCGATCAGCGGATGGGGTTCGTGTTCACGCTCGACAGCTACGGTCGCATCGGGGTGAGGCCGGAGATCAGCACCTTCGTCGCGCGCTGCGCCCATATGTACGACGCGGATCCTCACCCGCCGGAGCCGTTCGATCCGCGCATCGAGAAGGACTGCCGGAAGATCGCGGACGAGATGTTCGGGCCGTTCCCGGATCCGACGCCGCTCCCCAGCACACCGACGCCGCCGACGCCGCCGGTCGCCACGCCATGACCGGAAGTCTGCGTCATCTTGCATCCTTTGCGTGTGCGGCCGGCGCGCTCTTCGCCGCGCGCGAGGCGTCGGCGCAGGGGCTCGTTGGGCCCTCGACGAGCGGCCCGTCGTCGGGTCGGCCCGACGTCACGAGCTCGCCCGAGACCGACGGCCCGGCGAAGCAGGCCACAAACTCGGTGAAGCTCTTCGATCAGTACCGGTCGATCGTTTCGTATCAGCTCGACATCGGGCCGATCTGGTCGCGTCGCGCGACCGGGACGACGCCGATCACGGATCGCCGCAACTTCGAGCACGGCGCCCCGCTCGCGAGCGAGATCGGGCTCGGCACCAGCTACACGACGAATTCGTTCAAAGGGCCCTTTTACATCGCCGCGACGTCGCGGACCTCGCTCCGCATCCTCGACGCCAAGTCCTTCTCCTGGTCGCTCTTCGAGGAGAAGCTCGGCGGCGGCATCCACGTCGGACCCATCGATTTCGAAGCGAAATTCCGGGTTCAGTTCCTGTCGGTCGACATCATGCACGCGCAACCGAGCGTCCAAATGCTCTCGCCCGGCGTCGAGGCCGGCTTCGGCGTGCGCCTCGGAAGAATTCGGCTGGACATCAAAGGACACTCCGAATACTTGTGGCGATGGTTCGGGCCGGACTATTACGTCCGGGGGGTCACCATCGGGCTTCGGCTCGATGCCACCCGACCCAAGAATCCTTTCCCAGGGGCACCTCCTGCCCAGTAGCCGCGCTGTGCCTTACCGCCAGCCCTGCTGTCGCATTCGGAGGTTGATCTTGGGGAAGGTCGTCGTGTATTCAGGCCGCTCCTCGAGGGCTACCTCGAATTATCGACGTCCGCGCGGGCGGTTTGACGCTGCGGAAAACGACAAAGACTCAATCCTGCAGTACCAAACACCCTCCTGGGAGGCTCAGATGTCGACGAAGAACTTGCTCAAGATTGCGACTGGTGGAGTGATGAGTGTCATCCTCATGGGTTGCGGCTTCCTCGGGGGATACCCGACGGGCTCGCTCTACACCGGCACGCAGGTGCCGCACGGCATCAACCGCAACGAGACGTCGGGCCCCGGCAAGACGGGCGACAAGAAGGGTGAGGCCTGCGCGACGGGCATCCTCGGTCTCGCGGCGTTCGGCGACGCGTCGCTCGACGCGGCCAAGAAGGCTGGCGGCGTCACCGAGCTCCACTCGGTCGAGTTCCACGGCACCAACATCCTCGGCATCTACACCCAGGGCTGCACGGAAGTGCACGGTAAGTGAGCGCCATGACGACCACCAAGCTCCTCAAGGCGGGCGTCGGCGCGGCCTTCGCTCTCGTGGCAATCGGCTGCGGCTTCGGCGGCGGCTACCCCTACGGCTCGCTCTACACGGGCACGCAGGTGCCGCACGGCATCAACATCAACGAGACGTCGGGCCCCGGTAAGACGGGCGACAAGAACGGCGAAGCCTGCGCGACCGGCATCCTCGGCCTCGCGGCGTTCGGCGACGCGTCGCTCGACGCGGCCAAGAAGGCCGGCGGCGTCTCCGAGGTCCACTCGATCGAGTTCCACTCGACGAACATCCTGGGCATCTACACCCAGGGCTGCACCGTCGCGCACGGCAAGTGAGCTGACGGCGAGCGCCTCGGCGCTTCCGAACATGCCCTGTTCACGCGCGAGCGTGGACGGGGCATGCTCGTTTGTGTGTCCACGAGCGCGCCCTTCCGTCCCGAGATCGTCGCCGGCGATCGCGTCTACCTGAGTCACTTCGACCGCTCCGACGCGCCGTTGATGGCGCGATGGCTCAGCGATCTCGAGGTGACGACGCACCTCGGCGCGATCGGACAGGTCTTCGGGATCGAGGACGAGGAGGAGTGGATCGAGCGCGTCCGCCGCGACCGCTACAACCCCACCTTCGGCATCGTGCTGCGAGACGGCCAGCGCCTGATCGGCTCGCTCGGCTTGAAAGGCGTCGACCACAAGCGCGGCACCGCCGAGCTCGGCGTCTGCATCGGCGAGAAGACGGAGTGGGGCAAGGGCTACGGCACGGAGGCGATCCGCCTCCTCGTCGACTACGCCTTCACGCTGCTGGGGCTGCACGCGATCCACCTGAAGCACTGGGCGTTCAACGATCGCGCGCACCGCGCGTACCTGAAGGCCGGCTTCAAGGACGCCGGCCGCCTCCGCAGCGCGATCGAGGTCGGCGGAGAGCGCCACGACGAGCTCTTCATGGACATCACGCGCGAGGACTTCGGCGCGTCACGGCTCCTTCCGCAGCTTCGTCTGACGCGGTAGCGTGCTCGCTCGAAGATGGCGAGCACGCAGAAGCAGTCGGTTCGTAAAGGGTTCGAGCGGCAGCGGGACGTCCACCCCGTCGGGATCACCGGGAAGGAGACGCCGGTCGAGATCATCGAGCGGATGTTCCCGGCCTACGTCGGGCGGCAGGAGCGCACCGCGTTCGAGCTGATGCGGCGATCGTCGCAGGACGACACGTGCACGTTCCTCACGATGTCGGGCGCGATGACGCCGGCGGGGCTGCATCAGTCGTGCATCATCCCGCTCATCGAGCGCGGGCTCATCGACTGCATCACGACGACGGGCGCGAACCTGTACCACGACGCGCATCGCGTGATCGGGCATCGCATCCGCGAGATCGACCCGAACGGCGGCGACATCACCTACCGCCTCGCGCGCATCATCCGCATCTACGACCTCGGGTTCCACGAGGAGACGCTGCTCGAGACGGACAAGCTGTTCAGCGCGCTCATGACGTCGCCCGACTACCAGAAGAAGATGACGACGACCGAGCTGCACTGGCTGCTCGGACGCGACATCGCGCGGATCGAGGACGCGCTCGGCGTGAAGTCGCCGTCGCTCATCGCGACCGCGTACCGGCACGGCGTCCCGATCTTCGTCGGCGCGGTGCAGGACGGATCGATCTTCCTCAACGCGGTGAAGCTGAAGCGCCTCCTCGGCGACGCGTTCAAGCTCGAGATCGACGTGAACGACGACGTCTTCGAGATGGGCGCGATGCAGCACCACTGCTTCGGGACGATGAAGAAGAAGATGGCGATCTGGATCCTCGGCGGCGGGGTGCCGAAGAACTACACGCTGCAGGGGGAGCCGCTGCTCGACCAGATCCTCGGCGTCCCCACCCACGGCTTCGACTTCGACGTGCAGTTCTGCGTCGATCCCGTCGACAACGGCGCGCTCAGCTCGTGCCCCGCCGGCGAAGGGCACACCTGGGGCAAGGTCTCGGCCGAGAGCGTGCAGTACGGCTCGGTGTACTGCCACTGCGACGTCACCGCGGTGTTCCCGTGGCTCACCTACGCGCTGCTCTCCGATCCGCGCGTGCACAAGAAGCACCGGCGGCTCTTCGACGTGCGCGCGAAGGCGGTGAAGAACCTCCAGGGCGAGGTCGAGAAGCGGCGGAAGAAGCTCGTGGAGACGGTGAAGTTCGATCTCCCGAAGAAGAAGACGGCCAAGAAGAAGTGACGCGGCCGTTCGCGTCCTACGACGTCGAGCGATGCCGCGCGCGCATCGCGGCGCGGAACGACGCGCTCCACGCCGTGCTCACGCCGGTCGAAGCTTCGGAGGGCGGCGCGCGGTCGGGCCAGCTCGCGGGTGTGCCGTACGTGCTCAAGGACACGTGGGACACCGCGGGGATCCGCACCACCGGCGGATCGTGGCGCCATCGTGCGCGCGTGCCGGCGTCGTCGGCGCACTGTTACCGCGCGTTCGCGGAGGCGGGCGCGGTGCTGCTCGGGAAATCGAACCTCTGCGACCTCGCGTTCTCGACCGAGAGCGACAACCACCTGCGCGGGCCGGTGCGGAACCCGCACGATCCGTCGCGCACGGCCGGCGGCTCGACCGGCGGCGGCGCGGCCGCGGTCGCGGACGGGATGGCCGCGTTCGAGTGGGGCTCGGACTTCGGCGGCTCGATCCGCGGCCCGGCCGCGTTCTGCGGCGTGGTCGGGTTGCGCCTGTCGACCGCGGCGTGGCCGGTCGGGTATCACCACTTTCCACGACTTCCTCCGTTCTTCTGGGACATGTGCGGGATGGGCCCGATCGCGCGCGACGTCGAAGGCGCGCAGGCGGTGGTGGACGCGGTCCGCGGCGCGCTGCGGAGGAGCGAGCACCCCGCGCCGCGCGTCGATCCGGATCGTGTCGTCGTGTGGGCGCCCGATCGCGCGCACGACGACGAGTGGCCGTCGTTCGTCGCCGACGTCGCGACGTGCCTTCACGAGGCGGGGGTGGGCTGGTCGCTCGGCGAGCGCTTGCCGTCGCCGTCGCGCGTCAACGCGGTGTTCACGGAGTACCTCGCGGCGCACTTCGGCGAGCTCGTCCGCGCGAACGAGCTCCCGCTCCCCGCCGCGCTGCCGGCCGTGTTCATCGGGCTCTTCTCGAACGGGCGCCTCGATCGGAGGATTCATCCGAACACCGGCATCCTCCTCGCCGCGGTGACGGCGATGCGCGCGGTCCATCGCGACAAACCGCGCGCGGCGGCGGCGCGGGCCGCGCTGCGTGCGGCGTGCGACGAGGTGTGGAGCTCCGGCGCGCTCATCGTGTCGCCGACGGTGACGATGAAGCCGCCGCGTCACGGTCGCGCCGCGCTCGCCGTGCGCGCGATGAGCTTCTGCAAGCTCGGGAACCTCGTCGACGCGACGGGGCTCGCGATCCCGTTCGGCGTGTTCCCCGGGACGCCCGCGCTGCCGCGCTCGCTCCAGATCCTGGGACCCCCGGGCTCCGAGGACGCGGTCCTCGCGCTCGGACGGCGGCTCGCCTTCACTCGAAGCCGATAGACTCGATCATCTCGTACATCGCGAGGGTCGACTCCGGCGACTCGTAGTCGAACGCGAGGCCGGAGCGGGCGCTCTGCTTCGGGCGGCCGAGCACGTCGACCTCGTCCTTCGGCCTTCGGTCGTGGGCCCACACGACGACGGCGCTGATGACGAGCGGGTCCCAGCGCGTCGGCGTCGCGAACGCGACGGTGACGCGGTCGCCCGCGACGAGCGGCTCGTCGGTTTCCACGCCCGCGCCGGCGATGTGGACGTCGAGGACCGTGCCGGCGCGCTCCCACGCCGTGCGCTCGCCGCGCAGCGTGACCGCGATGCGGACAGGACGACGGCCGTGCGCGCGGAAGTGCGGTTTCGTCGGATCCGACACCGGCGTGCGAAGATACCATGTCGCAGCGCCGAAAGGGCCGAGCTCTTGTGCGGCTCGTCCTTCATTTCGGCCGCGTGTTGGCGTTTTTGGATGCGCCTCGGTTAGGATGACGGTCTCCCGATGAGCAACGACACGCGCAAAGACAAGCGAGCGAAGGTCGTCAGCCTGAACGTTCGCTACAAGAGCGCGACGGTCGACGAGTTCATCGAGAACCACTCACACGACGTGAGCAAGGGCGGCATCTTCGTGAAGACGCCGACGCCGTTCCCTCCGGGGACGCTCCTCAAGTTCGAGATCCGTCTCGCGGGCGACAAGAGCGTCATCTCCGGCGTCGGTCGCGTCGTGTGGAAGCGCGAGCCCACGCAGGCGGCGTCGGAGAAGCCCGCCGGCATGGGCGTGAAGTTCATCAAGCTCGACGACTCGTCGCGCGCCGTCATCGACAAGCTCGTCGCGACGAAGGCCGACGCCGGCAGCGCGTACACCTCCGATCCCGCCGCGCTCGAGGACGAGAGGACGCTCGCGCAGCCGGGCGCCGCGCCGGGTCCGGGTCCGAGCCCGAGCGTCGGCGGCGTGTCGTCGTCGACGATCGTCTCCGCGCCGCCCGTGCCGGAGTCGCAGTCGCTTCCTTCCGCGACGCCCGCGACGGCGAAGGGCCTCGGCGGTCCCGCGCCGGCGCCCGCTGCTCCGTCGTCGTCGCCGGCCGTGTCGAAGACGCCGAGCGCCGCGAGCCGTCCGGCCGCGACCGGCTCCTCGGGCGCCGGTGGCTTCACCGGCAACAAGACGCTCCCGCTCGGCAGCGTGCCGCCGGGTCTCGTGCCGCCTTCGACGAAGGCGCCTGCGCCTGCTCCCGCGTCCACGCCGGGCGCCGCGGCCGCGAGCGGCCCGCCCGCGCCGGTGAAGATCAAGCCGCAGACGATGCTCGGCGTCGCGCCGGCGGCGAACAACCCGTCCACCGCGGTGACGACGCCGGCGATGGCCGCGGTGTCTCCGGCGTCCGCGCCGGTGGCAGCGTCCGCGCCGGCGGCAGCGTCCGCGCCGCCGGCTCCGCCCTCGTCGGCGTCGGCTTCCGGCGCGAAGAGCGCGGCGCCGCGACCCGCGTTGAACCCGCGCAAGGCGACGATGATGGGTGTGGCGCCGGCGGCGAACAGCCCGCCGCCGGGGACCAAGTCGAGCCCGAACCTCGAGACGGACGAGACGCAGCAGTTCTTCGCGACGCCGAAGGCGCCGCCGGTCGGGGAGGCGACGCCGAAGGCGCCGCCCGCGACGATGGCGGACGCGTTCCTCGGCGGCGTCTCGGAGAAGGACGCGGACTCGAAGAAGGAGGGAGGCGCCGACGCTCCGACCGTCGCGGAGAAGAAGAAGCCGGCGGCGAGCCCGATGTTCCCGACGAGCACGGGTCCGGAGGAGCCGGTCAAAGAGCCGACGATGATGAAGCAGGCGGCGGAGCTCCTCGAAGAGGCGCTGCGCGAGGCCGGCGGCTCGATGGAGGAGATCGGCAACAATCCGCTCTTCGCGACGAAGGGCGCGACGGTGAACATGAAGGAGGGCGTCGGCGCCGCCGCCGAGCCCAAGGCCGAGAGCAAGGACGAGCCGAAGTCCGAGAAGAAGGACGGCGATCAGTCGGGCGACACGGTCGTGATGTCGAAGGCCTCGGTCTCGACGCCGCCGCCGGCGAGCGCGGCCGCGCCTTCGAGCGCGACGCCGCAACCGGCGCCGGTGCGCTCGGCCCCGCCGCCCGCCCCCGCGAAGCCGATCGGCGCGACGATCCGCGAGCCGGACAAGAAGAGCTCGACCGGCCTCATCGCGGGCCTCGTCGTCGTCGTGCTCGTCGCGGCAGGCGGCGTGTTCGTCTACAAGAGCATGTCCTCGGGCGGCGGCGGCACCGACGTACCGCCCCCGCCGACGGCGCCGACCGAGAGCGCGCCGGTGGTCCCGGCTTCTTCGACGCCGCCTCCGCCTCCGACTCCAGTCCCCGCGGCGACGCCCGACGCGGCGACGCCCGAGGCGGTGCCTCCCGCGATCGACGCCGCGGTCCCCGCCGCGGCGGCCGACGCGGGTGGAGCGACGGCGACGGCGGTGGTGGCGCCGGCACCTGCGCCGAAGCCGAAGCCCAAGCCGAAGCCCAAGCCGGCGCCGCAACCGTCGCCGGGCACCGAGCCGACGGGCGATACGACCACCGAGACGCCGCCGGCCCCTGCACCCGCGCCGGCCCCCGCGCCCGATCCGTCGCCTTCTCCCGATTCACCGCCGCCCGAGCTCTGAGCGCTCTAAGCGCGGCGGAGGAACGGGTTCGCCGCGCGCTCTTCGCCGATCGTGGTGTTGGGCCCGTGCCCGGCGATCACGATCGCGTCGTCGGGGAGCGCGAGGATGCGCTCCTTCAGCGAGCGCATGATCTGAGCGGAGTCACCGCCCCAGAGATCGGTGCGACCGATGCCGCGTCGGAACAACGTATCGCCGCTGAAGACGTGCGTGGCGTCGGGCGTCTTCACGACGAAGGTGACGCTGCCGGGCGTATGTCCGGGCGTATGGAGGACGCCCATCTCGACGGCGCCGGCGCTCAAGCTCGACGCATCGGTGAGGGAGCCTTCCATCTCCACGGTCTCGGGCAGCTCGATGCCGAGCATGGCGGCTTGCACGGGGAGGAGATCGTAGAGGAAGCGATCGCTTTCGTGGATGCACGCCCGCGCGCCGCTCTTGCGCTGAAGCGGCGCGGTAGCGCCGACATGATCGATATGCGTGTGCGTATGGACGATCGCGTCGACGGAGGCACCGGCGGCGTCGAGCTTGGCCGCGATACGCTCGAAGTCACCACCAGGATCGACGACGATCGCACGCTTCGACGCACCGTCGATCACGAGCGAACAGTTGCACCCAAGCGGCCCCGTCGGAAACGTCTCGACGCTGATCACAGCGACGACATAGCACGCGCGCTCCTCTTGCAAACGATGCCGCGTGGGCTAGCGTGAACGCGTCCTTCCGGCGTCGTCTAATGGCAGGACAGAGGATTTTGGATCCTCTTATCGGGGTTCGAATCCCTGCGCCGGAACCGCGAGCTCAGTCCGCGACCTTCGTGAAGGTGTAGCCCAGGGTCTCGAGCTTCGCGTCCTCGATCGCGTACGGCGAAGTGCCCGGGCCCTTGAGCTGCGCGATGCATAGGACCGGTGGCTTGCCGGTGGAGCTGTTCGAGGTCTTGCTGTCCTGGCCGCCGGCGTCCGACACCGTGATCGACTTGTCGTCCCATGTCGCGTTGACGGTGATGCCGACGGTCACCGTCTCGTAGCCGTCGCCCGAGCAGCGGCTCGCGAACAGGATCTTCCCGTCCTTGAACTGGACGCGCGCGAGCAGGTTCGCGCCGCCGTTGTTCACCGCGGTCTCCCACAAGCCGTCGAGCTTGGTGGTGTCGGCGCTCGACGACACGCTCACGGAGTAGAGCGGCTCGTACGGCGACGCCGGCGGAGCGTCGGCGTCGTCGTCGCTCGAGCAGCCGATCATGCACACGAGACCCATCACGCCAAGCCAGCTCTTCATCATGATGGGGGCCACCTTATCCCGCGAAGCACGCCGTGCAAGAGCGTGGTTTCAGATTCGACGCGCGGCGCCGGTGGTAGCTCGCGGGCATGCGCACCGTGCTCGTCCTCGCCGCCCTCGTCGTCGCGGGTTGCGGCTCGGTCGCGCCTGCGCCCGCAAGCGACGACTCGGCGCTCACGGGCGCCGAGCTCCGCGTGCGCGACGTGAGCGGGAGCTGGGCGAACGGATGCGCCGTCACCAGCGCCGGCGCCGCGACGTGCTGGGGCGAGAACCACGATGGACAGCTCGGCACCGGCGGCAGCGACGACTCCGCGCTGCCCCTGCCGGTGCCGGGGCTCGAGAGCGGCGTCGCGCAGGTCGCGGCCGGCGGAGCCTCCGCGTGCGCGCGCACGAGCGCGGGCGCGGTGTGGTGCTGGGGCCTCAACACGAACAAGCAGCTCGGCATCGGCTCGGGCGTCTTGCAGCAGCGTGTGCCCGCGCGTGTCGTCGGGCTCGACGGCGGCGTCGCGTCGATCGCCCTCGCCGCGGATCACGGCTGCGCGATCGTCGGCGCCGCGCTCCGCTGCTGGGGCGCGAACGAGGTCGGACAGCTCGGCAACGGCGGCTCGATCGCGAGCGGCGTCCCCATCGAGGTGCCCGGGCTGCGCAACGTCGCCTCCGTCTCGACCGCGAGCGCTCACACGTGCGCGCTCCTCGCCACCGGCGCGGTCACGTGCTGGGGCAACAACGAGCGCGGTCAGATCGGCGACGGCTCGACGCAGGATCGACGGCGGCCGGTGACCGTCACGCTCGGCGCGCGCGCGATCGCCGCGAGCGCGGGTCACGAGCACTCCTGCGCCGTCGTCGACGGCGGCGGCGTGAAGTGCTGGGGGCGCGGCGACATGGGGCAGCTCGGGAGCGGCGCGGTCGGCGACGCGTCGCGGCCGGTCGCGGTGCGCGGGCTCGACGCGCCTGCGGTCGCGGTCGCGGCCGGCGGCTATCACTCCTGCGCGTTGACACGCAACGGTGAGGTTGCATGTTGGGGCCTCGCGCTCACGGGGCAGGTCGGTCACGGGATCGAGATCCAGCGCGAGACGACGGCGCAGAAGGTCGTCGGGCTCCCCGCGCGCGCGACGAAGATCGCGCTCGGGCTCTATCACTCGTGCGCGATCGTCGAGGGCGACGAGCTCTGGTGCTGGGGGCTCAACGGCTACGCCGGCGCGCTCGGCGTCGCGACGAGCACGTTCTCGACGAGCACGCCCGTCCGCGTGCGCTGAGGGCGTCAGCGCGCCTCGATGCAGCTGCCGGGGCTGCCGAAGATGGCCTGCCACGCGCGGCGATCGTGCGCGGGGAGGATGCGGACGTTCGGAGCGCGCGCGGCGAGGGCGCGGAGGTCGCCGACGCGCTCGAGCGTGGCGTCGGGATCGGAGTCGGTGTCCGCCATCAGGAAGCCCTTCGGCTCGCCTGCTTCGAGCTGCGCGAGCGTGCTCACCGTGTCGCCGACGTGGAAGATGGGATGGCCGTCGTGGAGATCGAGGAAGACGCCGACGCTGCCGGGCGTGTGGCCCGGGAGCGGCACCACGACGATCGTGCCGTCGCCGAACGGGTCGAAGCTCCTCGCGAAGCCTTCGTGCGGCTGGTCCGTGAGCTCGATCTCCTTCACGAGCGGGGCGAGGCGGCGGGCGTGGGCGGGGACGATCTCGAAGAGCGTCTCGTCGAGGCCGCGCCGGACGAGCTCGGCCTCCGGCGGCGTGAGGAGCACCGGAACGTCCGGCATGTCCATCATCCCGCCGACGTGATCGACGTGAACGTGCGTGGGGAGGAACGACGTGATCTCGTCGGCGCGGATGCCCATGCCGGCGAGCACCGCCGGCAGCGGCGCGCGCGGCTTCATCATCGCGGGGATCGCCTCGTAGAACGCGCGGTCCTTGCCGGAGTACGGCTCGATCTCCGCGTCGTAGCTCGTGCTCGCGCCAGCGTCGACGAGCACGGTCCCCTTCGCGTGCCGCACCACGATGCCCGACGCCGTCGCGGAGCCGAGCACGTTCGTGTGCGCCGTCTCCACCCAGCAGAGCGAGACGACCGGCATCGGCGCTTCGACCGGCGTCGCGACCGGCGCTTCGACCGGCGCTTCGGCTTCGACCGGCGCGCTCGACTCCTCCACGCATGCGGTGGCGGCGAGAGCGGAGAGAAGGGCGAGGAGAGCGATCTTCGACATGCCCTACGTCGTAACGGTGACGATCGATGCGTGGACGCGGAGCCCCTTTGCAGGAACGCAAAGGCGCCGCAACTAAGCGAAACGGCGGCCTTCTTCGAGCAGGAGCTCCCACGCGGCCTCGACGCGCGGGACCCGGCGGAGGGCGCGGTGGGTCACGAGCCAGAGCGCCGGATCGGGTCGGGCGGCGAGGCGCTGCTCGAGCGCCGGGGCGAGCCGAAGCTCGCGGAGCCCGGGGACGCCGCGGAACGCGCGCGAGAGGAGGAGCGCTCCTGCTCCGCCGCGGGCGGCGGCCATCTGCGCCTCGAGCGAGCTCGCGCGCACGGCGACGCGCTCTTCCTTCACCGACTCCTTCACCCAGCGCGCGTCGGGGAGGTCGTGCGTCGTCCACGTGATCCAGTCGACGTCGTTCGGATCGGCGAGCGGCTCCGGCACGCGCGCGTCCGTCGCGACGAAGACGACGGTGGGGCTGTCGCCGAGCTTCATCGCGAACAGATCGCCGCTCGTCGGGCGGACGAGGCGCACCGCGACGTCGGCCTCACGCAGCGTGAGGTCGGCGAGCTCCGCCGACGCGTCGAGCTGCACCTGCAGCCGCGGGAAGCGCCGGCGCAAGCGCGCGACCGCAGGGGCGATGAAATGCGTGCAGATCGCAGGTGGCGCGCTGATGCGCACCGTCCCCTCCGGGGCCGCCTCCAGCGCGTCGAGGACGTTGTCGACGTTCACGACGCTCCGCTCCACCGCCTCCGCCGCGTCGCGCAGCGCGTCGGCGGCGGCGGTCGCGACGACGCCGTCGGCGGTGCGCTCGAAGAGCTGCACGCCGAGCGCGGCCTCGAGCGCCTCGAGGCGACGTCCGATCGTGGAGGCGTTCACGCCGAGCGCTTGCCCCGCGCCGGAGAGGCTCCCCGACCGCAGCAGCTCGAGGAGCACCTTCAGGTCGTCCCAGCGATACGTCGTTCGCTTCACTCGTCGTCGCCGTCGCCGAGCAGCACGCAGAGATCGACCTCGGTGCGGGCGAACACCCAGCCGTCGACGGTCGCGGTCGCGCCGGCCTCGAAGTCGCGGCGGACGTTGTCCTGGACCATCGCCGTCACGTCCTCGTAGCTCTCGCGCGTCGCGAGGAGCGCCTCCACCCGCGTGAAGCTCTCCACGAGCTGGAGCCGCTGCGCCTTCGCGTCCGGGGCGATGCTTGCGAGGTAGCGTTTTCCGATGAAAACGGCATAAGCGCGATCATCGGGATCGAAGTAGTCGAGGACGACGAGGCGGTCTTCCTCGCCGAGCGACGGGAGCGGAGGCAGCGCCTCGACGTCGTCCTCGCTCGAGCTGCACGCCGCCAGGTGCGGGAGCGCGAGCGTCCCCGCGGCGGCGCACACCGCCTTGAGGAGATCGCGTCGGGCGAGGAGCGCGCGCGGGGTCATGCCTTCGCTCCCTTCAGGTGATCGGCGAGGCGGTGAGCGAGCGCCACGATCGTGAGGGTGGGGTTCGAGTCTCCTCCGCTCGGGAAGACCGCGCCGCCGGCGACGTAGAGGTTCTCGACCTCGTGCGCGCGTCCGTTCTCGTCGACGACGCCCTTCGCCGGATCGCGGCTCATGCGCGCGGTGCCCATGTGGTGCGCGCCTCCGGCGGGAACGAGCGGGGCGTCGGTCAGGTGGACGTCCCAGAGCCGGCCGAGCCCGAGGCGCCCGAGCTCACGCGCGAAGACGCCGAGCGAACGACGGATCGCCGATCGATTCTCTTCGGAGAGGTTCCAGTGCAGCTCGACGCGCGGCATTCCGAGCGCGTCGAGGTCGGCGCCGAGCATGACCCGGCTGTCGGGGGCGATCGTCTGCTCGCAGCGATACGTCATCTGCGCCGCGCCGAGCACTCCCTTCCGACCCAAGAGCGCCGCCGCGGTGTCGAGGCCGATGACGCCGGAGGGCGTGTCGAGCGGGACGGTCGCGAGCGTCGCGCTGAGGTTCGGCAGACCCTCACTCGCGCGGACGGGCGCCTTGATCCCGATCGCGCCGATGACCCGCACGTCGCGCGGGACGCCGTTGACGGTCGAGCGGACCGGCAGCCCTCCGTAGAAGTCGAGGTTCGGCGCGTCCTTCCACAGGATCGAGCCGCTCCCGTAGAGGTGCGGGTGCTCGAGGAACTCTCCGACCCGCCCGCTGCCGTTCGCGATCCCCTCCGGCTGCTCGTCGTTCGAGCAGAGGAGCAAGCGCGCGTTCTCGATCCCGCCGAGGGCGAGGACGTAGCGCCCGGCCTCCACAGTGAAGCGTCCGCCGTCGAGCGTCGCGCACTCGAGGTGCGAGATCGGAGCGCCGCGGCGGGCGAGCCGGAGCTTCCGCAGGTTGGCGTTCAAGTAGACGCGGACGTCCGCGGCGCCGTCGAGCCGGGAGCGATAGCGCTCGCCGAACCGCGTCGGCGGGCTGAAGCGATAGACGCGCGTCTCGAGCCCGCTCGGCTCGAGCGGGAGCAGCGGTCTGTCGGCGGTGCGGGCCAGCACCTCCGGGTCGTACTCCATCTCGCCGATCTCGACGGTCTGGTGCGCGCGCGCGTAGTAGGGGAGGAGGTCGTCGTAGCCGAAGGGCCAGCCGCTGTCGGGGATGTAGGGGCGAGGCTCGAAGTCTTCGCGCATGAGCGGCCGGCACCAGCCGCTCCACAGCGCGGTCGTACCCCCGAGGACACGCGCGCGCGTCTCGTCGGGTTGCCATGTCTCGATCCCGAGCACGCGTCCGCGCGTGAGGTCCTTGTTGGGCTCCGTGACCACGAGGCCGCCGCTCTCGAGCACGCACACCGACAGCCCCGCTCCTTCGAGCTCGAGCGCGAGCGTGATGCCGGCCGCGCCCGCGCCGATGATGCAGATGTCCGCACGAAGGACCGAATTTGCCGCGAGCGTGCGAGCGTCGAGCAGCATCACTCGACGAGATACCACTTCGTCCGAGCCCGCGGTCCCGGAGTTCGACCACCGCATCGGATCGTGCGACGCACCGTGGGAGCAAATCGACGAATCGTCCGGGGCGACTCCCACGATTCAGCGGCTGGTGTCCGCAGAAGCCGGGCGGTACAATGGCCCCTTCCCGTGACCGCCTCCTCCTCGGACCCGATCGCGCCCGGCGACATCGTCGAAGGGAAGTACCGCGTCACGAAGGTCGTCGGCCGCGGCGGGATGGGGATCGTCTTCTCGGCCTTCCACCTCGAGCTCGAGCAGCCGGTCGCGCTCAAGGTGCTCGCCACCGGCGCGGAGAAGGCCGTCATCGAGCGGTTCGTCCGCGAAGCGAAGGCGGCCGCGCTCGTGAAGGGCGAGCACGTCTGCCGGGTCTTCGACGTCGGACGCCTTCGCTCCTCGGGCCACCCCTTCATCGTGATGGAGTACCTCGAGGGCGGGGACCTCGCGCGGAAGGTCGAGGACGGCGCGAAGCCTCCGGTCTCGGAGGTCGTGGGCTGGATCGTGCAGGCGTGCGACGCGCTGTCGAGCGCGCACGCGCGGGGCATCGTTCACCGTGACATCAAGCCGGCGAACCTCTTCCTCCACCGCGACGAGAGCGGGCAAGAGCTCGTCAAGGTCCTCGACTTCGGGATCTCGAAGATCAGCAAGCCGGGCTCTCGCTCGCTGACGCAGACGAGCAGCGTGATGGGCTCGCCGCTCTACATGTCGCCCGAGCAGCTCGCGTCGTCGCGCGACGTGGACCTGCGCTCCGACATCTGGAGCCTCGGCGTCGTCATGTACGAGCTCCTGACGGGCGGCGAGGTCCCGTTCGACGCCGAGACCGTCGTGCAGCTCGCGATCTCGGTGCGCGAGCAGCCGCACCGGCCGCTCTCGAGCCTCCGCTCGGACGTCCCGGCGGGGCTCGACCGCGTGGTCGACACGTGCCTCGCGAAGAAACCCGAAGACCGGTACGCGAGCGTCCACGACCTCGTCGCCGAGCTGGCGCCGTTCGCGCCGCCGGAGGTCGGGTCCATCGTCGCGCGGCTCGCGCGGCTCGCGAAGAACCCGCTCGCCGTCCCGTCTTCGAAGCCGCGGGTCGCCCGCTCCTCGCCGGACCTCGATCCGTGGTCGGGGCTTCCGTCGCTCTCGGCCCTCGCCGACCAGATCGACGGGACCGAAGCCACGCAGGTGGACACCGGACGTACCGGGCCGCGCGTCGCCGACACCGGGGCGAGGAAAGCTCCGAGCGAGACGATCCGCTCGGTCGGGAGCGAGCCGGGGGCTTCGCTGAAGCAGACGCTCGATCCGCTCCAGACCAGTTCGACAAACCTCGGCCCTCCCGCGAAACCGAAGCTCGCGATCGGGATCGCGATCCTCGCGGTCGTGATCGTCGCGCTCGCCGCGCTGGCCGGCGTGGCGAGGGGCGGAACGCCGACGAGCGCGTCGGCCGGCAAGCTGGAGCGTACACGCGGCGTCGATCCGTCGCCCGTCACCGTCTCCGGCGCGCGCGACGCAAGCACCGACCACTGAGGCGATCGAGCCTCAGCTCACGGTTGTGCTGCACCCCCCACGTGGGTAGCTTGGTGCTGGGTCGCGGCGGGAGGTCGCGGTTTCGACGAATGGGGACGTAACCAACATGCGAGCTGTCGCTGAACCAGACGATGAAAGGGTAGTCGTATCCTATCGTCGTTTCCCACGAATTTCGTGGACGGGAGCCGGTGGCCCCTTCGAGGCGGTGATCGATCGGGCGATGGTCGTCGGGGCGTCGGCGGACGCCGATCTGGTGATCGAGGACGCGGCGGTGTCGGGCTTTCACGCGGAGCTCGATCCCCGCGACGACGGGCTGTGGATCCGCGACCTCGGGAGCCTCAACGGGACGTTCGTGGGCGGCGTGCGCGTGCGCGAGACCAGCGTGTCGTCGCAAGCGAGCATCACGATCGGCGGAACGGTGCTTCAGGTCGACTACGAGCAGGGACCGTCGCTGCCGATCGAGCTCTGGCGAACCGACACGTTCCATTCGCTCGTCGGGCAGAGCCCGATCATGCGCGAGCTGTTCGCGTACCTCGCGCGCGTCTCTCCTTCGGACGCGTCCGTCCTCATCCGCGGCGAGACCGGGACCGGCAAGGAGCTCGTCGCGCGATCGATCCACGAGAGCTCGCTCCGGTCGCAGGGTCCCTTCGTCGTCGTCGACTGCGCGGCGTTGCCCGAGAACTTGCTCGACGCCGAGCTGTTCGGGCACGCGAAGGGAGCGTTCACCGGCGCCAACACCGTGCGCGAGGGCGCGATCGAGAGCGCGAACGGCGGCACGGTGTTCCTCGACGAGATCGGCGAGGTCCCGCTCGCGATGCAGCCGAAGCTGCTCCGCGTGCTCGAGCAGCACACGGTTCGCCGGCTCGGGGAGAGCCATCACCGCAAGGTGGACGTGCGGTTCGTCAGCGCGACGCACCGCGATCTCCTCGCGATGGTCGCGCAGGGCCGCTTCCGCGAGGACCTCTACTTCCGCCTCGCCGTGCTCCCGGTCGTGGTGCCGGCGTTGCGCCAGCGTCGCGAGGACATCGAGCTCCTCGTTCGCTACTTCGCGGGAGGCGCGGAGCTCAGCCCCGCCTTCGTCGAAGAGCTGTCGAAGATGCCGTGGCGCGGCAACGTCCGAGAGCTGCGGAACGCGGTCGAGAGGGCGCGTGCGCTCGGCGAGGCGAAGGTCGGCGCGCAGCTTCGGCCGTCGTTCGGCGCGGAGACTCCCACGAGCGTGGGCCGTCGCCGCGCTCCGACCCAACGGCCGCCGGCGTTCGGCGACATGCCTCGGCCGTCCAGCATGCGGAGCACGAGCGCGCTCCACGAGACGACGAAGAAGCGCGAGACCGGCCCGCAGGACGCACCGCCCGCCGCCGCCGCGCCTGCAGCCGCCGCCGCCGCCGTGCCGGCTCCCGCGCCCGTGCCGGTCGCGGTCGCGGGCGCGGGCGCGTTGGCTTCGGCGATGCCGCTCCCGGGCTCTGCGCCTCCGGAGGGGGCTGCGCCGAGCCACGCGCCACCGCTCACCTCCGTGGTTCAGGGGCTCTCCGGTGTCCCTACGGGCGTTCCGTTCGAGGGGGACTTCCGCGCCTTCCGAGAGAAGTGGATCGAGCTCGGCGAGCGCGAGTACCTGAAGAACATGATGGCCAAGCATCGCGATCGTGTCCCCGCGGTCTCCGAGGAGGCGGGCGTCAACCGTACCTACATCTACCGCCTGATCCGGAAGTACGGGCTCCAGAGCTAGTCGCGATTGGACGTCGCGCGCGGGTTGAGCGTACCTTCCATCTTCCATGGCGGCTGTGGCACCCGATCCGACAAACGCCATCGAGGCGGGTCTCATCACCCCCATCGCCGAGCTCGGTCGCGGCGGCATGGCGACGGCGTACCTCGTCTCGATGCAGCAGCCGAGCGGCTCCGACAAGCTGATGGTCGTGAAGCGGCTCCGTCGCGCGCTCTCGGAGGAGGCCGACTTCGTGAGGATGTTCCTCCAGGAGGCGCGGCTCTCGGCGAGGCTCAATCACCCGAACATCGTGAAGACGACCGAGGTCGGCGTCGACTCGAGTCTCCCGTTCATCGTGATGGAGTACCTCGACGGCCAGGCGTTCGAGGCCGTCTCGAAGCGGTTCTGGAGCCGGCCGGCGACGGTCTCGGACGGCGCGAACGGCGAGCCCGATCTCTTCCTCCGCGTCTCCATTCACGTCCTCCAGCGCGTGCTGCTCGCCCTGCATCACGCGCACGAGCTGAAGGACGTCGACGGCTCACCGCTCAACGTCGTTCACCGAGACGTGTCCCCGCACAACGTCATGGTCACGTACGACGGTACGGTGAAGCTCCTCGACTTCGGCATCGCGAAGGCGGCGGACTCCTCGGCCGAGACGCGCACGGGGATGATCAAAGGCAAGTGCGCCTACATGGCGGCGGAGCAGTTCGGCGGCAAGAACGTCGACCGCCGCGCCGACGTCTTCGCGGTGGGCGTGATGCTCTGGCAGGCGCTGGCGGGCCGCCCCTTGTGGAAGGGGCTCTCGGACAGCGACATCTTCCGTCGCGTCTCCGTGGGCGACATCCCGCTCCCATCGTCGATCAACCCGAGGGTCCTACCGGACATCGAGGTGATCTGCATGAAGGCGCTCGCGCTCTCGGCCACGAACCGCTACGCGACGGCGGAGGAGTTCCACGCGGCGCTCGAGGACTGGCTCCGCGACAACCTCGACTACGAGATGACGACCGCGGAGCTCGGCGCCGTCGTCTCGGAGCTCTTCGCCACCGAGCGGCAGAAGATCCAGACCTTCGTTGCAGACCGGCGCGAGGCGATCCGCGCCCAGCCGAAGATGCCGGAGAGCTCCTCCAAGATCGCCCTCTTGCCCTCGGACACGGGCCCGAACAGCACGGGGACGGGTTCGAACACCGGCCCGGGGAACACCGGCCCACTCATCGCAAGGTCCTCGACGGCGGACCCGCTCCCGGTCACGCAGCCGAAGTCGAAGGCGCTGCTCTTCTCCTTGGCCGGCCTCGCCGCCGCCGTTGTCGTGGCGGGCATCGTGTTCGCGCGCCCGCAGGCACCGGTCGCGACGACCCCGACGCCTTCCACGGCTCCAACGTCGGACCCGACGCCCGCCGCGACGACGTGCGTGCTCACGCTCCGCGCCCAGCCGGCGAACGCGAAGCTGTACTTCGACGACGCGCCGCTCGACTCGAACCCCGGCTCGATCACGGTGCAGCGTGGCCCGATCACGCATCGGGTACGCGTCGAGGCGGAGGGCTTCCAGCCGAAGAGCTCCCTCGTCTCGGTGGACGAGCCCGAAGTGACCGTCGACGTCACGCTCGACCCGAGCCCCGCCGCCCTCTCCTCGGCCACGGTCCCCGCCACCGCGCCCGCCCCAGCGCCCGACGTACGCAAGCCCGTCGGCGGCCGCCCTTCCGCGCGCCCCTCGGCCGCGCCCTCGCAGGCGCCAGCTCCTGCGCCGTCCCCCGTCCCGGCGCCGAAGCCGCCGCCGTCGGGCAAGCTCCTCGACGAGAGCGACCCCTGGAAGAAGTAGTCGCCGCGTTAGACGAGCGTGTCGTCATCTGCAGCGTTCAATTCTGAATCGTCGACAAGAGGGTAGGCGCGCACTTCGATCCACCGCTGCAACTCGACGACGCTCAGCTTCGTCTCTTGTCCTTTGTCGTGTGCCTCGTGTGCGAGCTCGAGTGCTCGAATGTACTGCCGTCGGTCGTTGGTCGTCAGCGTCCAACTCCGGATGCCCATTCGCTCCTTGCGGCAGATCTTCTTGACGAACAACCTGCCGACGCGCCCGTTGCCGTCGACAAACGGGTGGACGCGAAAGAAGCTCGCGAGGAACGCCGCTGCACGCGTCGCGAATGTCCAACCGTCGTTCGGACATGTCGCCAAGCGGAAGGCTGTGCCGATCCCTGCAGGGATGAGCTCAGCGCGTACACCTTCGCGTTCGTGGCGCCCCTGAGCCGCCATAGCCAGCTCGTTCCCATGGTCGCCTCAAGCGGCCAGCGATCGACGGGATGGCGTACTCGAACAAGGTGAGATGCGCTTCGCGCACTTCGACGAGGAAGTCGTCCTCGTTTTCGGACAACAACTCGCCCTCCTTGCTATCGAGGTTTCGCATTCCTCGAAGAAGCCGCTCGTGGAGCACCTTGTATTCGTCGAGCGTGTGGAACTGCTCGGTAAATACGAGCAGTCCGGGATCGACAAGTTCGCACAGCGGCGTGCGCTTGCAGTCGACGTATCGAGGCGAGACGCGTGCGCAGTTACCTGCACACCCTTGGCACTTAGGCCGGGCCAAGAATGCGTGTCGCTGCGATCGACATCTCTCGCAGGGAGCGGAACGTAGGTACCGGAATCCGATCCAGACGCAGACTGGACCCGCCAAAGAGTCGTTCTGGAAACTGCACCACGCCCAAGCAGAATTTCGCGTGAAAGTGCTCACGCATCTGCTCCGCAGGAATCACATTGCGGGACGTGTCATCGTACGCCGATGTCCAAGGATTCTCGAGATGTGACTCCTCACGCAGCTGCCAGGCGGTGAGCCGTCCATAGACGTTCACGACGTCACTTGCTACCGCTTCCACCTGCACATCGAGTGATGGCTTGTGCACCTGGAAGAGAATGGGTTCGCGGCCGCACGGTTGAAACTTGCGATACATCGCAGGCGACACCGGGCCATGCTTCCACGCTTGGAACTCGATCGTTCCGAGCTCCCGCTCCAAACCGAACGCGAGCAACGCTCCGTAGCAGTAGAACGCAAGCTTTTGGAGCTTGAGATGGGTGAGCAGATCAGGCTGGCTCGGTGCAGTTGCACAGATCCAGTCCGCGAGGGTGAGCGCGGCATGATCAGTACTGGTGGGTAGACTGAACGAGGTCACGTTTCCTCCGTCCTCGGGTCCGCCGTTGTCGTCGTTCCACTCGACAACGCCACACCTTGAGTGAATCTATCGCAATCCCGGCGACGGTCACGGAAATTAGCCACGATTACGCCAACTTGGAGCTCTTCCGCACCATTTAGTATACTGATCTTACGTTCAGTGTCAAGACTATCTCGAGCGCTGGCGCGCGGCTTCGGAGTCGTAGAACCTGAGGAGGGCGTCGTACAAGACGAGCTCCTGCGCGCGCTGGCGGGCGCGGAGGAAGCGGTTGGCGTGCATGTGGAGCAAGCTCGCCGCGATGTCGGGGAGGGACATCGAGAGGTCACCGCTCTCCGCGCGCTTGCGCAGCTCCTCGGCGAACGGCGCGATTTTCGTCGAACGCGTTGCAAGAATCGAAAACGCGTGATCGAGCGGATGATCGCCGCCGACGGGCGCGCGCAGCAATGCATCGACGGCGGAGCGCTCTTTGCGACTTTGCTGGCTTAGCGCCTGCTCGAACCAGGAAGACTCCGGGCTCGGTTTGTTCGGATCGCCGACGCCGACGTGGTGCTCCGCGGCGAAGTCCGTGCGCAAGGCGCGGAGCAACGACCTCCGACCCTCCAGATCGAGGCCGAGATCGACGAGCAAGAGGTGAAGTCCTCGCAGCGTCAGGCGCCAGCGATCGTCATCGTCTTCGAGCGCCTGGACGAGCGCGAGCACGGTGTCGCTGTCGGCCTCGAAGATCTGCTCGCACAGCTCGATCCCGTTCGGTCCGCCGTAGCGTTCGACCTCCCGATGATAGGTGTCGAGCTGCAGCTTCCACGCGCTGCCGTTCTCCAGATAGGGCGCGATGGCCTGATGGACGGCAGGGAGGGTCTCGCCGAGGAGTCGTTCGGGGCTCCCTCGGAAGCGGACGCGAAGGTGCGTCGCGGGATCCGCGTAGCGAATGAAGAACCAGCTCTCGATGGCCCCCGACGCGCGGCCTTCTTCGAGGACGGGGGCGACGAAGTCCGAGAGGAGCGAGTCCGCGGTGACGGTCCCCGAGTACACCTTGAGGTAGAGCCACTCCGATCCCGGGGCGAACTTGCGTACGACGGGTGTGGCTGCGCGAGCTCGCGGCGCGTCGGCGGTGATGTCCGCGGCCCCGGCTTCGAGCGGAGCGCGCTCGAGGACGAACGGGACGATCACTTCATTGTCGAAGCGGCCCTCCGGTCCCTCGACGACGAGGTCGTCCTCGTCGGGGAGCTCGATGAGCCTCACGCTCGCGCGCCCCTTGACGAGCTCGACGAAGCTCTCGACGAACATCACGTTGTCGAGGTCGACCGGCAGCACGTTGTCGGCGTCCGCGACCCCAATCCACCGCGGCAGGTCCCTCGCCGCGCGGAGGCGAGCGACGAGTGCGAAGCGCTCGTCGCCGCGCGCCTTCTCGAGCGGCTCGAGCTCCTCTCGCGAGAGGTTCCAGCTCGCCGATGACAGGATCGTCTTGCCTTCGCGCACACGGGGGAGGAACGGGGCGCTCTCGAGCGCACCCCAGCTCCAGCCGAGCGCGGTCTGTCCCTGTGCTTGTAGACTGCATAGAAAGCGGTAGATCTCGAGCTTCGCGGCAGGCCAGTTGTGAGCGTTGGTCAGGCGCGGAACGACGACGCGATCGAGCTTCTTGGACCGGAGGACCACGCGATCGCCCATGACGGTGACGAGCAGGTCGGAGATGAGGAGCTGCCGATCGGCGGGGGCGCCGGAGCGACCGTGGTAGGGGATCTCCCATCCGCGAAGGACGGGCCTCCCGAGGATGTTGCCGAGCCGCCCCTCCGCGAGGTGCACGACCTCGGCGAAGATGACATCGTCGTGGAGCGCCTCCTCTGCGGCGATGTGCTCGCGGATATGGCGCGAGAGCTCCGGATCGCCGTGGCAGAACCTGCCGAGGAGGGTGGCGCCCGAAGGGCCGGCCACTCCATCGAGGGTCAGGCGAAAGTCCCCCTTGTCCACCGCGTCCCAGCTCTTCCCGAGGATCGTGGTCATGATCGCCAGCGCCTCGGGGAGGCTCGCAGGAACGTCCGAAGACAGCGCCTTCAGGTCTCGCGAGTCGAGCACCCACTCCCGCGCGCCGCTGCGCGTGAGCTCGCCGAGCCTCCGTACGAGGTGCTGCTCTCTCGCTCCGAACGGCGTGACCGGCGGGGATGGATCGTTCGGGAACGGGAGCGTGTCGATGAGCGGAGCAGGATCGCCGGTCTCGTTCCCATGAGACGGAAAGCCGATACCGCTCTCTTCATCGAGCGCGTCAGCGAGGGGGACCCACGCGCTCTCGAAGCGCTCCATGAACGCAGACCGGAACCTCGCGAGCGCATCTCCGGACGGCGGTCGCGGCGTCAGCTGCGCGAGGACGCCGACGATCCGTCGCATCTCGTTCAGGACCGAGCCAGGCAGCCCCTGCTCCGCGAGCGGCTTGAAGAGATCGACTTGAAAGAGCCGCGCCAGCTCGGCCTTGACCGGGAGCTTGGTGAGCGTCGTCGCGACGTCTCGGTAGCGAGACGTGCTGCCTCCGATCCCGGATGCGTCGATCGCGCCGAGCGCGGCGTCGGCCTCGCGCAGCGCCTCGGCGTGCGCTCTTCCGGCGGGGCTCTTGCCTAGTGTTTCGATGA
This sequence comes from Labilithrix sp., assembly GCA_019637155.1. Classification (NCBI taxonomy): domain Bacteria; kingdom Pseudomonadati; phylum Myxococcota; order Polyangiales; family Labilitrichaceae; genus Labilithrix; species Labilithrix sp. Next base: position 218,538 of record JAHBWE010000011.1, read on the forward strand.
GCACTTTGGTTGCGGGCGTGCCGGTGATCGGCGGCTCGAGCTCGGAGACGAGCGTCTGCGCTTGGATGACGGCGGTGACGTAGGCGGTGGCGTCGGCCTCGCGATGCCCCATCGAGACCAGCGTCTCCACGAGCTCGGCGGGACGCGCCCCTCCTTCAGCCCGCGCGAGGAGCGCCGTGAGCGGTCCGGTCTCCGCGAGCGACAGGAGCTCATACGCGAGCGCGCGCGTCTTCGGATCGGGCCGTCCTTCGTAGTGGCGGAGCTGCCCGGGAGCTCGATAGAGGCCGGTGGTCGGGACGTGCGTGAGGGACCAGGTGAGCTCCTGATCGCGCCCGAGCTCCTCCGTGAGGGCGCTCAGGTAGTGCATGTCCAGGCGCGAGGCACGCCGGTAGCTCGCGCGCTCCGCGAGCACGGTCTTCCGGCTCGCGGAGAGCGCGCTGGTCGAGAGGCCGGCGAAGAGCCCGAACGGCGTGCAGCGCGCCGTCATTCGGCCGAGGTAGCGGACGAGGACCTCCTCGACGCCGCGCGCGCGCTCTCTGGTCGGCTCCGTGAGCCACGCCGTGACGGCGTCGTCGAGCGACGGTGATGCGACGAACAGCGCCTCCCGGACGACCGGATCTTCGACGAGAGCTCGCAGCCGCGCTCGCAAGGTCGCGCGATCGCGCTCGAGGGCGCCGGCGAGCTCGGGGTCCTTCGCCTCCTTCGTCTCGACCCGCGAGGCCTCGAGCCCTGCGCTGAAGGTGGAGAGGACGGCGCGCGGCAAGAGCGGCGTGCGCAGCGCGAAGAAGCCGGAGGGAACGAACGTCGCTGGTTTGGTCATGAATTCCTTCATCGATCACGCTCGCCGATCGCTGAAAGATAGAGCGCTCGAAGCTACGTCAGCGTCGCGTTTCCGGAGGCAAGGTCGGCGAGGTCGCGGAGGTAGCCGACCTCCTTCTCGCTGAGCGGGCCCGCTTCCATGGCACGTGCGAGCTCCTCGAGCTGCTGGGGACTGTCGGGGGCGCACAGGATGCCGTCGTGCTCGCGGCGTGTCAGCGAGTACCGATAGTAGTCGGTGACCGCCGGTCGCCAGTTGTCGCTCGTGAGCCCCAGCTCTTCGCAACGTTCCGGTCCGACGTAGTCGAAGGTGTTGCTGAATCCGTAGAGGAGCGGACGCCGATCCGGAACGAGATGAGGGAAGAGATCAACGTCGGCGCCGGAGTGCGCCGGATTGTAGCGACTGAAGGCGATGTCGATCATGCCATGGTTGACGGCCATGACGACAGCAGCCCGGTCGTGGAAGCTGGCGCCGACGCTGCGGGCGCCCGGGACGATGCCATCGCGGTGCGTGGCATATTGACGAGCGCGCACCATGAAGTCCGTCGAGTAGACGCCACCCATGATCGTCAGATCGATCCGCTCGAGCTTTGGAATCGACTCGAGCGCCTCCATGAAAGGCGCGAAGCAGAACTCGGGCTGAGTCACGTACGAGACGACGCCGACGACGATGTCGTCGCGAACGCCTCCGCCGCGCTGGAGCAGCGTGGCGAGCCCGCGCCGCACGCCCTCGTAGAAGGGCCAGTGCATGTCGGCGGTGACGAAGAAGAAGTTGATGCCGGCGTCGTACGCGGCGCTGACCGTGTGAGGATCGCCGGTGGCGCCGAGGCAGAAGGGGCTCACGCGGAGCTGTGAAGAGCCGAGCTCGTAACGATCCGCCAGCTTGGGGAGAGAGTCGCTGAGCCGTCCGTTCGTGCGCATCGGCGAGGCTCGAGGTTAGTTCAGTGATGCGCGCGTCGAGCGCCGACGGCGCACGAGGACGAGGGCGACGAAGACGATGACCGCGCTTCCACCGTTGGACGACGAAGACACGTCGCACGACTCCGGCGGCGGAGGGAAGGGCGCGAGGCAAACGGGGGTGCTCTCCGGAGGCTCGTCGGCGCCCGCATCTTTATCCTTGCCCTTGATCTTCGCGGGCACGCACTCCATCGGAGTCGGGCAATCCGCCGAGGTCTTGCATTCGCGCGAGCACGTGCCTTCGATGGACGTCGTGTCGTTGTTTCCAACTTTTACGCAATAGTTGGAGTGGCAGTCGTTGTCCTGAACGCAACCTCCCCCAACCTCCGCCGGAGGATGATTCCGACCCGCGCGCGTGGGCATGATGCCCTGTGTTTGAAATACGCGCTCGATGAACTCGCGGTGCCGCCATAGGGGAACGTACAAGCTCACGCCGTTGTCACAGTCGTCCACGTCGCCGTTCGCTCCGACGAGGAAGCCATGGAGGATGCCTAGCAGGTCGCCATTGGAGGCACGCAGAAGCGGGCCACCGCTATCTCCAATGCAGATTCGTATGTCGGTGAGGACGTATCCCCCGCCGACGGTCACGGTGGAGCCGGAAGGGCTCTTCGTCTCGCCACCCTGATCGATGTCGCCGTCGTCGTTGAGAGGCAGAATGGTCCCCGTCGCCTTCTGCCGGATATACGACGATTCACCAAGTCCGGCTGCGGATGCACCAAAACCGATACCCTCGACGACCTCGCCCTTCTGCGCCGGAGCGTCGAGCTGGAGCGCACGCACCGCGAGGCCCGCGACGGGCTCGCTCAACTCCAACACGGCAAGATCGTATTCACAACTGGTGCCTGCGTTATCGACAAAAACGCGGCTCACCTCCAACACCGCTATCGGCGCGAGCTGGTCACGGCCGAGGTACACCTTGAAGCTCTCCGGACGTTGGACCAAGAAATTGAGCGAGCACGTGCTCTGGTCGTTCCCGACAGGCATGTTCACGCTCGGACCGAGACAATGGCGTGCCGTGAGCACGAGCCTGGGCGCGACGAGGATTCCGGTGCAGATGCCCGAGCTGGTCTTGATGAGGGGCACGAAGTCCTCCGTGCTCGGGGAGTCGCTGCCGCGGAAGATGGCAGAGCGCACACGCCCCGCGTCGGCTTCCGCGTCCTCTGATGGTGGAGGAGCGCAGGAGGCGAGGCAGAGCGCTACGCTAAGGGCAAGACGGCGCACCGCTTCCCTCCGTGAACTCGACGCGTCGCCAGGTGTCGGTGCGAGAGCCGAGGTCCGCCGAGAGGCAATAGGGAGTCACCTCGCCGATGGGCACGTGCGTGTTCGACTCGAATCCGTAGATGGCGTTCGCCCCCGTCATCTGGGTTTGCGAGCTCGCGGTTCGAAGGAGACCGACGGCGGTCCCGATGTCGGAGGGCAGAGTGGTTAGGTTGATCTGGCCACTTCCCATGGCGCCCGCCGAGGCGATGCCAGACGTGATTTGCTCAGCGCCCAGGCTGCTCGGCGAAACATTGTTGGCTGTCTGCGCCTTGAAGGTGCCATAGAGCGCCGTCAACAAGCAATCGTTGTAGGCAGCGCCCGCGGTGGGGATGACGCTTCCCTGGCCGGTGATGTATCCGGCAAGGACGCCCAACATGGCTCCATAGTTCGCCTGCAGTTTTCCTTCACGAGCCACGTCCAGCGCATATACCTTCCGCGGCCAATTCCGCGCTTTTAGCGTATCGTTGAGCTGGGGGACCGTCCGCATGACGACGTAGACGGGTCTGGTGCTGCTTGCCGGCCAGCGAAGCTCGAGGTCGTTGACAAACGCTCGTGCCCAGGCGGCCCCCGTCATCACGACGATGTCCGGTTTGCTCACTCGTGCGAGGTTCGATGCCTGGAGGAGGTTCGGACGGCCCGCCTTCGTAAGGTCGGTGTTGACGTCCAATTCGGAGACGGCGAGGTCGACCGGGAGCGCCGCTTTTGTTCGATTGAAGAAGGTCGTCTCTCCGTCGGACCAACTGTTGTGGACAAAGGCCACGGTCGGCGGACGCCCGCGATCCACCGCCGTCGCAGCGGCGACCTTCTTGATGAGGTCGGCGAAATCGCCCACCGCGTCCGCCAGGTTGGAGCTGCAGAACCACGGTTGATCGGCACCAAAAGCCTCTTTGAAGCGCGGCGAGTCGCCCGTTGGAGACAAGATGGGAATCTTGGTCTTGAGCGTGTTGCGGAGCGCAACCAGCGCGGGCTCCGTCAGTGGGCCGACGATCGCCTTTACGCCGAGCTTCTCGAAGTGGTCGGCTGCCTCCTCGATCTTACCCTCGTCGCACATGAGCAACCCCACATGAGGCACGCCATCTTCTTTGAGGTCGTCCGCGTTCAGGTTCCACTGATCGGCGAGCAAACCTAGCAAGGCTGGCAGCGCTTGCGTGACATCGACGCCCACGCTCTCTGGGGTGGAGGGGCGCAAGACGCCGAGCAGCACGCCCTCCTCGTCGACGACGTCTCCGCGAACGTCACATGGGTACTCGAGGCATTCTCCCTTGACGCAACGCAAGGTGCCGCCAAGACAGTCACGGTTCGAAGCGCATACCGTGCTCGGCGGTGTCTTCCCAACGATGTCCTGACAAATCCCATCCTTGCAGGTGGTGGAAGCGAACTCCGCACCTCTGCGGCTGCAATCGTCGGTCGACTGGCACTGATATCCCGTCTTCGACGTGATGGAGGTGCATTGGAGCAGCACGAGCGCGAGCGGCGTGAGCCACACGACAATCGGAGAGCGCAAGCCTGCTCCCTATCTATTTGTTGAGAATGATGCGGAAGCCGATGTAGCGAGGATTGAGCTTGCCGTCCGGCAACTTCTCCTCTTCGTCTGCCCCGCTGCCGAGCGGAACGAGCGTCACTGTCGACGTGGTAGCGAGATCATCGTTCGTGAGCCCGGAGAGCTCCAGAGCGTCCTTCGTGAGGGTCAGTTGCGCGTCGTAGTACGGAAGAATCCGGTAGAACGCGGTGGCGTTCGTGAGCGACGGAACGAGGGTGGCTGGGTGGGCCGGCGCGCTGGCCCTGATGTACGGGAACGTCCCTGCGTCCGGATCCTCTGGATTGCCACCAGGTCCTTGCACCTCGACCGATGCATCCCCATACGTCACACCGACCGTCTGGTGCTCAAAGAGCTCGGACTGGCGCCAAACGTCGGAACCAAGCACCGCTTGCACACGAGATTGCCCGCTCGGCGAGGGCGGGCTCGACGTATCGAGCTCGATCAGCCAGGCATAAAAGTCCGTGTATGGCTCCGTACCGAAGACCTCGAAGTAGGTCTCGTCGTTGTTGCAAATGGTGAAGGAGTGGTTCGGTGACTGCCGGTGGGTGCATCCCGACGCATAGAGCAGGTAGAGCGCATCGGCCTTGATCGTGGAGGGGGGGATGACCTCCTCCGAAATGTCGAAGTCGGCGTACTGAACGAGCCGCAACGCCCCAGAGCCGCCCATCGGAACCGTGACACCATCGCCTTCGCTCGCGTTGTCCGAGGCGTCGTCGGAGGCGTCGAGCTCGTCGCCGGCGTCGTCGTCGGAGGCGTCGAGCTCGTCGCCGGCGTCGTCGTCGGAGGCGTCGAGCTCGTCGCCCGCATCGTCGGAGGCGTCCGAATCGGGCCCAGCGTCGTCCGAGGCATCGCTGCCGGCATCAAGCTCGATCGTCGGTGGCTCTGCGAGCTCCGACATCGCTGTGAGCTCTTTGCACGACTTGTCGGCGACACCGAAGGCCGCCAACGAGTCCTCGTAGTACACGACGATCTTGACGTAGCTATCGACCAACGCGCTTGGCAGGGTGGTTCGATCGAGCGTACCCGCGGCGAGGCCGGTGGACGGAAGAGCCGGCGAATCCACCGCGTCGGCCAAGGTCGGCGGTCCCGACTTCGAGGCCAAGAAGCAAAACCGTATCGGGCTCTCGACGGCAGTGATGCCGTTCAACGCGACGGCTCGCACCCCGCCGCCGCCATCCAACGTCGCCGTCGCATCGCCGGTGGTGGCGTCCGTCGTTACCACCGGCACTGATCCATCGGGAGCCCCTCCATCGGGAGGAGTGGTGTCGATCGTGTCGTCACCGCAGCTTGCCAGCGCGCCGAGAGTGGAAGCTAGCGCACCAAGAGCATAGATCAGTCTACCTTTGTGCATGAGGCTCGCGAGCCTAGCAGGTGCCGCGCCAGCTCGATACCCCGCCGGAGAAGGCTGAGAACGAAGAACGTTTCATACGCGGCGTGTCGGATGACCATCTACACGCCGTGAACCGCGTGAACCTCCAGTGAACCGCGTGAACCTCCCGTCTACGTCCAGTGAACCGGATGAACCCCCCGTCCACACTTTTGTGAACCGACAATGCACGGGAGTGCACGATCCAACCAGCATCGTCCGGAAGTTCTGAGAAACTCAGTTGGCCTCGCGCTTGCAGTTGACCCAAACACCAACTCACCGGCCAACACTGCGAGGCAACCCCATGAACGACATGACCGACACGACCGAGACGCCTGCTTCCCTCACCCTGAGCGTCAAGCGCATTCGGACGCATGTGCGTGGTGGTTCAGGGGAGACTCAGGGCCAATCGGCGGCGAGCAAGAAGATCGGAAGTATTCCTCCCAAGCCGCACGAGCAGAAGGCCAACATCGCCGCGAAGGTCGCGCAGGTCGGACGCTGAGGTGACCGAACGGTGAGGTGACCGAGTGGAGGGTGAATGCCTACGCGTTCACCCTCACCTTGAGCCTCGCGACCGGCGGTCAACGTCCAGTGAATCCCCCGTCCACAGCTTGTGAACCGGCAGTGCACGCGGGAACGAATCGGAAGTTCTGAGAAAACTCAGTTGGGCCGACCCAACCAACACCTCAATAGGCAACCCAATGAGCGATATGACCGACACGCCCGCCTCCCCCGCCCTTACCCTGAACGTCAAGCGCATTCGGACGCATGTGCGTGGTGGTGTTGACCTTCCCGATGGAAAATCGATCGGGCTGTCGGCGAAGAGTCTGAAGATCTGGAGTCTTCCGCCTATGCCGAACCATACCAAACCCATCGGCGGCTAAGGTGTGATCGCAGCAGGGTGGACCGTCGCGTTCACCCTCGCCTTGATCCCGACCATGTGACTGGGTATGAAGTTTGTCCGAAATCGTGGACACACCGGTCGCGGACCTCGCATCCCGTTGATGAACGTCCTCGACTCTCGCGGAGCGCGCGGAGCTGGATGATTCCCCGTAAAGGAGCGCGGTTGATCGGTGGCCAGCGACGGAGTTTGGCCGTCGCGATCGTTGTAGCGAAGCTGGTGGTGTCCGCGCCGGTGCTCGGCGCCGAGCCGGAGCCGGAGCGCGAGGAGGCACCTCAGGCCAGCCAAGAGGCTGCGGCCGAGACGGAGGCGCAGCAAGAAGCGCGGAGCCGCTTCAAGCGGGCGCTGGAGCTCGCGGACGATGGCCAGTTGGATGCGGCGCTCGTCGAGCTGAACCGCGCCTATGAGCTGTCGCCGAGCTATCGCCTCCTCTACAACGTCGGCGTCGTCCATCAGCAGTTGAAGGACTACACGCGAGCGCTCGAGGCGTTCGAGCGGTATCTCTCCGAGGGAGGTTCGGAGGTGCCTGCGGAACGTCTCACCGACGTCAAATCGCGCGTCGAGCGACTTCGCGATCGCGTCGCGTTCTTGGATGTTCGTGCCTCCGAAGAGGGCGTCGAGGTCAGCATCGACGATCGCCCTGTGGGGCGGACTCCGCTTCCGCCCGTTCGCGTCAACACGGGGCAGCGCAAGATCACCGTCACCCTCGCCGGTCGTAGCCCCCAGAGCCGGGTCATCGAGCTCGCGGGCGGAGAGACAAGAAGGGTCTCCTTCGATCTCGAAGTCGCCACCGCGGCACCGCGGGTGGTCGTTCAGTCGCACGAGAAGGTCAGCATCGCCCCGCTGGTGAGCTGGGGAGCCACGCTGGTCCTCGCGGGCGGTGCCCTCGGCACGGGCGTCGTGGCGCTTGGTAAATCGAGGGAATACGACGCGGTAACGCAGAAGTACCGCGTGACCGCCGAGGAGCTCCAATCGGCGAGGTCGGACGTGAAGACGTTCGCCATCTTGACGGACGTCTTCCTCGGAGCGGCCATCGTCGCCGCCGGTGTTTCGACGTATCTCACGTTTTCTTCAAAGAAGAAGAGCGCGGCTGCGTCGTCCTCCGTTCGCGTGGGATTCGGCGTCGGGACGGCCGCGCTGAGCGGGAGCTTCTAGGGAGTCGTGGCAGGGTTCGCGCGAACGCTCCGAGCGGTCGAGAGGGATCGGCCTCGAGCGTTGCTCGTGATCGCGATCGGACTGGTCGTTCTCACGGGTGTCTGGCTCGCGTGGATGGTTCTCGCGAAGACGACGCTCTATGTCGTCTCGGCGTCGAGTCGAGTCGAGACGAGCAGCAATCCGATCCCGGTTCAGGCCCCGGTCGCCGGCGTCGTCGTCGCCGCGAGCCTCTCGCTTGGCCGCTCCGTCTCGCAAGGAGAGGTGCTCTTCGTGCTCGACGCACAGAGCTTCGAGCTGCAACGACGCGAGCTCGAGGCACGTCTCGTCGGAGATCGCGCCAAGCTGGCGAGCCTCGTCGAACAAGTCGCTGCCGAAGAGCTCGCGCGCGACGCGCAGAGCGTCGACGTGAGCCGGGGCGTCGCGGCGGCGCGTGCTCGCTCTGCCGTCGCCCAGGCGGCCCATGCAGGAAAGCGCAGCGAGGACGAGGTCGTCGGGAAGCTCGCGGAGCAAGCGCTCGCGTCGAAGCTCGACAAGCTTCGGTCCGCCTCCGAGGTGCAGCAGACGTCCGCGCAGGCCGCGGCGAGCGCCGCCGAGGTCAGCCTCCAGGCGTCGTCGGGGACGACCGCGCTCCGCGATCGAGACGCACGCATCGCTTCGCTCCGTCATCAGCAGACGTCGCTCGAGGCCGAGATCCGGGTGGACGAAGCCAAGGTCGCCGAGCTCGCGTACGAGGTCGAGCGACGAACGGTCCGAGCTACGGTCACGGGCACGCTCGCGGACGTCGTGCCGCTCGCCGCGGGGTCGACCCTCGATCCTGGAGCCAAGGTCGCCACGATCGTCCCGGCGGGATCGCTCCGCATCGTCGCGCGCTTCGCGCCGGACGACGCCGTCGGGCTCGTCACGAAAGGGCAGCGCGCCGAGATGCGCGTCACCTCGCGTCCATGGACGCAGTTCGGCACGCTCCACGGACGAGTGCTCAGCGCAGGCAGCGAGCCACGCGACGGAACCGTGCGCGTCGAGCTCGAGGTGGTGGAAGAGAATCCTCGGATTCCGCTCGTGAACGGCATCACGGGCGACGTCGAGGTCGCGGTAGCAGAGGTCTCGCCGCTCGAGTTTCTCTTACGCCAAGCCGGCCAGAAGCTCGCGCCGGCGAAGAGCGCGCCCATGCGCGGACCGGCCGACCTTCCCAGCATCGCTGGCCCCTGAGCTGCGATGGGTCGATTCTTCCTCGCGCCGGAGGTCGTCCAGATCTCGTCGATGGACTGCGGCGTCGCGGCGATGGCCTGCTTCCTCAAGGGGGTCGGCCTCGCGGTCTCTTACGAGCGGCTCCGCGAGGCGTGTCACACCGACGTCGATGGGACGTCGATCGATGCGCTCGAAGACCTGGGAAACCAGCTCGGGATCGACTGCATCCAGCACCTCTTGCCGCCGGAGTCGGTCCTCGAAGAGGCGAGCAAGAGGCTGCCCGCCATCGCCGTGACGGTCGCCGCCGGTGACACGACCCATTTCGTCGTCCTCTGGCGACGTATCGGGAAATACTGGAATGTCATGGATCCTGCGCACGGGCGCCTTTGGATGCACGAGCGGAGCCTCTTCCGATGGCTCAAGTCTCACACCCAATCGTTCAGCCCGGACGATTTCGTGGCCTGGGCGATGGAGTCCTCGTTCACGCAGGGCCTTCTGGATCGCGTCACGCGGCTCGCCGGCCGCCAAGCGGCCGTGCAAGCGCTCGCGTCGGCGCGTAGCGGCACGTGGCGTTCTATCGCTGCCCTCGACGCCGCTGCGCGGTTCATCGAGGGGATCGTCGGCACGAGGAGACCGAGCTGGACGGGGGCGCTCTTCCAGAAGGCCCTCGAGGCCGCGAGCGACGAAGGCAGGGCAAAGGAGATCCCCGAGCGCTTCTGGTCGATCCGTGAAGGGCCCAACGGCACGGTGCAGCTCACGGGCAACATCCTGCTCGCCAACGCTGCGCCGGTGAGCCCGAGCTCCAATGGGCGCCTCCCGGCTGCAGGCGTGCCGGAGAGCCTCGTCCGCGCCGTCGCCGAGCCGGAGCCTTCGCTCTGGCAGATGATGCGAGGCCTCGGTGGCCGGTCATTCCCGCGTCTCATGTCGCTCATCGCCGCGCTCGCGGCGCTCTCGGGCCTTGTCTCGCTGGTCGAGGTCCTGACCGTGAGGGCCTCGCTCTCGAGCTCGGCGTTCTTCTCGCAAGTGACCCAGAAGGTCGGTCTGCTCGTCTGGCTCGCGACGCTGTTCGGAGGGCTCCTCGCGATCGAATGTGTGACCTTTCTCCTCCTTCGTCGCATCGGCCGTCGGCTCGAGACGAGGCTCCGGATCGGCCTCTTCGAATCGCTCCCGGGCCTCGACGACACCTTCATCCGATCGCGACCGACCTCGGACCTCGCGCAGCGCGTGCAAAGTATCCCCGGCGCTCGCGAGCTCCCCTCCGTCCTCGAGGGCGCCTTCCGGAGCGGCGTCGATCTCCTCTTCACCGTCGCGGCGATGGCGACGCTCGATCCCTGGATCGCCGTCATGGCGGTGGGCTCCACCGTGTTCTCGGCGATCTTCGCGATGATCGTCCGGTCCAAGGGGGAGGAGCTCGAGAACAAGGTTCAGTCCAACGAGGCTGGCATCCTCCACGTCATGGAGGACGCTCTGCTCGGGAGCGTCCCGGTTCGTGTGCACGGCGCCGAGCGGGCGCTCGTCCGCGAGCAGCGCCTGCGACTCATCCCCTGGGTGACGACGCAACGCGAGCGGCTGGTCTTCCACACCGCGACGATGCTCCTCGAGCAAGGCGTGACGTACCTCTTCATCGTCGCGATGCTCTGGCGCGGCGTCACGGCGTTCTCACACGGAGCCGGCTTCCTCATCCTGATGTTCTGGGCAGTCCGCCTCCCCGCCGCGGCGGCGGGGATCATCAGTGCAGTGCAGGTGCTTCCGCTCTACGGCGTGTCTCTTCGTCGCGCGATGGAGCCGCTGCGGAATGCGGTGGCGCCGCCTCGAGAGAGCGCTTCGCCGGAGTCGCGCGCCGGCGGCGTCGGCCTTCGCTTCGACGACGTCAGGGTGATGGCGTCCGGGCAGCCCATCCTCGACGAGGTACGTCTCGACATCCGCCCGGGCGAGCACATCGCCGTCGTCGGCCGCTCCGGCGCTGGGAAGAGCACGTTGATCAGCCTGCTCCTCGGGCTCCACTCTCCGGCGGCGGGGAAGATCTACGTGGATGGTGAGGAGCTCACCCGAGCACGGCTCGAGCGGCTGCGCCGGCAGACGGCGTGGCTGGATCCCAGCGTGTTCCTATGGAACGACACCTTCCTCTACAACCTCTCTTACGGGCACCCCGACGCGGGTTTTCGCTCCACCCAGAGCGCGCTCGAGGTCACCGATCTCGTCGGCGTCGTCGAGCGCTTGCCGAGCGGCTTGATGTCCAGCATCGGGAGCAGCGGCATGCTGCTCTCGGGGGGCGAAGGACAGCGACTCCGGCTGGCCCGCGGCCTCCTCAATCCCGCGCCGCGCCTCGCGCTGCTCGACGAGCCGTTTCGGGGGCTCGATCGCTCGGCGCGTGCGCGCATGATGCGCACGGTGCGCGAGACCTTCTCGCGACAGACCTTGCTCGTCGTCACGCACGACGTCGAGCACGCCGAGGGCTTCGATCGGGTCCTGGTCATCGAGGACGGCCGAATCAAGGAGGACGGCGTCCCGGCCGAGCTCCTCAAGAGACCGAGCCGCTTCCGCGATCTCTTCGAGGCCGACTGGCACAACCAAGATCGCGTCTGGGGCGGCGGTCGGTGGCGCTATGTCGAGGTCCAGTCCGGCGTCGCGCTCGTCGACAACGACGCCGACGGCACATGGACGCGCCGGTGATTCCGCTCGACTCACTCCTTTGGCCGATGGCTTCGGTCCGCGATGGACTGCCAGCTCTGGCGGTGGAGGCGCGCCTGCCGATACGGAGCGCGGTGCTCCCTCTGGGCGAGCCGAACGCGGCGTGGCTCGAGGCGGCCTGCGAGCTCCTGGGCGTCGACGCTGAGCTCGAGGAGGGGAGCGGGGACGAGCTTCCGTCGGCGCTCGAGCGACTGGCCCCGGGCCTCATCACGATCGTCCCCGCCGAAAGAGTGCTCTTCGTCGTGCGCGGCAACGCGCGACGGATCACGCTGCTCGCGGTGGACGGTACGCTCGTGCCCGTGCCCGTGCGCGAGTTGGCGCGCTGCCTCCGTGAACGGTTCGAGACGCCGGCGGAGGTCCCGAGCTTCCTCCGCGAGTTCCCCGTCGCGCGCGAGATTTACGAACGCTCTCGCACGAAGCTACCTCCGACTCGAGGCAAGCCGTTCTTCATGATCGCTCCGATCCGCGTCGCAGCCGAGCAGCCGCTCATGACGGAGCTCGCGAGCCAGGCGTTTGGCAAGCGGCTCTCCGGATCGTTGGCGCTCATGATCGTCGAGAGCGTCGTCGCGGTGGCCGCCACCCTCTTGCTCGCTCGAATCGCGATGGCGGGGTGGGTCGATCGCGCGAGCATCCTCGGGTGGGGGCTCGCCATGGCGCTCCAGACCGGTGTGACTGCGCTCCTCGCGCTCAACGTCGGGCAGCTCAACATCGAGCTCAGCGGCGCCCTCAAGCGACGTCTCCTCGCCGGCGCGCTGCGCCTGGAGACCGACTCCGCGCGGCGCGATGGAGTCGGCGCCAACCTCGCGCTCGCCGCAGAGTCTGCCGTCGTCGATCAGCTGTCGGTGCTCGACATCGCCCACGCCCTCAGCACGTTCGTGATCGTCGCGTTGGCGGTGGCTTACCTCACGACGCAAGACGCGCTCGCGGCCGCTGTCCTCGTGGTCTTTTGCGGTCTGATCGCTGCGCTCATCTACGACACCTTCCGCATCTCGTTGCAGACGATCCGTGCGAGCGTGAAGCTGACAGACGTCTTCGTCGAGCGCGTCCTGGGGCATCAGACTCGCCTCATCCAGCTCGAACGCCGCGACTGGCACCAGGGCGAGGACGAGCCACTCCACGTCTACACCGAGCTGGCCCAGCGTATGGACTTTCGAGTGGTAGCGCTCACGGCTGCGCCGCGCGTCTGGCTGTTCATCCTCGTGCTCCTCCAGCTCCGTCACCTGGTCGGCGCGCCGACGATGCGCCTCGATCTCGTACCGTTCATCGCCGGGTACGCGGCGAGCCAGGCGCTCGGCCAGTTCATCAGCGGCGGGCTACGCTTGCTCCGCTGGCCCGTCAGCCTGCGGCTGCTCCGTCGGGTCCTCGAGCAGGCGGTCGTCCCACGCAACCCCGACGTAACGCAGCTCCCCGAAGGCGAGCTCGACGATGGCGACGTGATCGTCCAGGCATCCGGCCTCCGCTACTCGTACGGGGCGGACCGTCCGCCAGTCTTGAACGGCCTCAACCTGGAGATCCGGTCGGGGGACCGCCTCCTCGTGACCGGTCCCTCCGGCGGAGGCAAGTCGACGCTGGCGTCCGTGCTGACGGGCTTTCGCAAGCCCACGGCTGGTCTCGTCATGTTGCGAGGGATCGATCAGCCGAGCGTCAGGCCTTCGGTCTGGCGGCGCCACATCGTCTCTTCACCGCAATTTCATGAAAATCATATTTTTCAAAATACACTTGCTTTCAACCTCCTCATGGGACGCGCTTGGCCCGCCTCCGCGATCGAGCTCCAGTCGGCCGAAGAGGTGTGCCGGGCGCTCGAGCTGGGTCCGCTCCTCGACCGCATGCCGGCTGGGATCCATCAAGTGGTCGGCGACACGGGCTGGAGGCTCTCCCATGGCGAGCGGAGTCGCATCTTCATCGCGCGCGCGGTGATGCAAGACGCCGATCTCCTGATCTTGGACGAGAGCTTTGGCACGCTGGATCCCGAGACGCTGACGACGGCGATGGCGGCCGTGAAACGCTTCGGACGCACGCTGATGGTCATTTCGCACCGATGAGTAGGTCATCGATCGGTGACTGTGACCTCACCACCACACGGCAGGTCCATCTGCTTGACGACGCCGGAGCTTCCGATGCGTAGCTCGTGGGGGCCGCATTTTACCGTCACCGAGCTCGGAGTCTGACCCACGGAGCGGCCGTCGACGAAGATGCGGCGACCGACGTTCGAGCCCTCGGTGCGAAGGAGCGTCATGTCGGGAGGTACCGCGGGGGCCGGCGGTTCGGGGGGAGGCGCCGATGATGCGGTCGGAGGCGGCGGGGGGGCCGAGGCGCTCACTGCGGGAGGGGTCGAGGATACCGTTGTTACCGATGATGACGTCGAAGTCGATGCAGTCGTCTCGGGCGGGGTCGGGACGCTCGATGCCGCGACTGCCGGCGATGCCGTGGCCGGTGGAACGACGGGGGGGACCGTGCGGTGCCATGTGAAGAACATCGCGGTGGCTGCGCCTCCGAGCACGACGAGGCCTAGGGCGAGGCCGGCGATGAGGCCGGTGCGCCTTCCTCCGGTCGGTTGGGGCGGTGCTGTCGTGATGATCGGTGGAGCCCACGAGGGCTGGGCTGTGGCTGCGCCGGCCGGAGGGCTCCACGGGGGCGGCGCGGCGGGCGTTGGCGGCGTGGCGGGCACCGGCGCCGTCACGGGCGCGGGCTCGAACGTCGGCTCGGGCGCGGAAGGGCGAGGCTGAGGCTGCGGAGGCGGTTGCGGGATGACCTGCGTCGTCTCTTCGATGGGAGCGGGAGCATGGCGGACGGCGAGCGCGGGGCGACTCTGCTCTGCGAGCTTCGCCGTTACGTGAGGAGAGAAGGCCGTCTCGGACGTGCCCGAGGAAGACTTTGCGCGTGGCACGTCGGGTCGGCTCGCGCGCGGGGGCTCGTAGGCGGAGACGGTCGAGTCCTCCTCTTCCGCCTCCGATTCCGACGCCACCGCGAGATGGGGGCGGAGCTGTTCGAGCCAGGTCGCGAGCTTCTCTCGTCCGATGTCCGTCGGAATGAGGCCGCGGAGGATGGAGACCATCTCGGACGCCGAGACGTCGCGGTCTTCCGATCTCGGGCGCAGGGCCCGCGTCACGGCGTTGCGAAGGCGCTGCGGGAGGTCGGGGCGGAGCTCGTCGAGCGACGCGAGCTGCGGCTCCGCCATCATCGTGAGGGCCTCGATCTCGGAGAGGCGCCCGCGCACGAAGGCCGTCTGATGGGTGAGGAGCTCCCAGAGCACGATCCCCGCCGCGTAGATGTCCGTTCGCGACGTGATCGCGCCGCCCTCGATCTGCTCGGGCGCCATGTACCCGAAGGTCCCCTTGATCATCCCGAACGCGCTCTGGTGCGTCGCGCCCATGAAGCGCGCGAAGCCGAAGTCGGTGAGCTTGACCTCGCCGTCCCAGCTCAGGAGGACGTTCGACGGGTTGACGTCGCGGTGGATGATCGGCGCGCGGTGCGCGGTCGCGAGCGCCGCGAAGATCCGCTGCGCGACGTAGAGCGCCGTCTTGTCGTCGAGCGAGCGCCCCGCCTGCGCGAGGACCGCGAGCACGTCGGCGAGGGGCGCGCCGTCGACGTGCTCGAGCGCCATCACGAGCCGCCCGCGGTGCTCCGAGAACTCGTAGAGGGTGACGATGGCCGGGTCCGCGAGCCTCGCGTAAGCGGCGGCTTCTCGGGCGAAGGCGCCCGCGCTGCCTTCGTCGGACATCAGGTGTTCCAGGAGGACCTTCAGGACGACGGTGCGCTCGAAGCCCATCGGGCCTTCGGCCTTCGCGAGGAGCACGTCCGCCGTATCGCTGGTGGCGAGTCGCTCCATGACGCGGTACGCACCGATGCGGTCATTGTCCTCCGAACCACCCACGACGATGACCAATCGTACCGAACGACCACGCGGGCGTCCTGTTTGTGCACCTCTGCGCGGGCGTGGGTGGCAGGCCGGCGAGCTCCCGTCGTGCACGCACCTCCTTCCGAGCATCCTCCGCCGGATGGTGTGCTCGCCTCGATCGAGCAAGGTCTCGTGCTTGCTCGCGCTCTGATGCGGACGTGACGGCGCCGCCCTCTGCAGAGTGAGGAGCCCTGGCCGAGAAGCCGCTCCAGCGACTACGCTTTCAGCATGTCCCCCGCGGCTCCGAAGCCGAAGCTCACCTACGCCGAATACGCTGCACGCGAAGCGAGCAGTGAGACGAAGCACGAGTTCTACGACGGCGAGGTCTACGCGATGGCCGGCGGTACGATCGAGCACGGCCGGATGGGGACCCGTGTGCGTCGCGGGATCGAGGCGAGCCTCCCGTCGAGCTGCGGGTGCGTCGTCGACAGCCCCGATATCCGCGTGCGCACGCCCTCCGGAAAGGGAACGTATCCGGACGGGTTCGTCGTCTGCGGGAAGCTCGAACGCGACAGCGAGGATCCGGACTCCGTCACGAACCCGACGCTCATCGTGGAGGTCCTATCGGAGGGCACCGAGGGCTACGATCGTGGAGGGAAATTCGAGCACTATCGAAGCCTCTCGAGCTTGAAGGAGTACGTCCTCGTCTCGTATCGGAAGCCGCTGATCGAGAGTCATCTCCGCAATCCCGACGGGAGCTGGACGACGACGTTTGCCGTCGTCGGCGAGAGGTTGGCGCTCCGCTCCATCGAGGCCCGACTGGACGTCGACGACGTCTATGAAGGGATGACTCAGGTCGACGGCATCATGCGCCTGACGTAGGGCTCGGCGCGTCAACGATGGGGGCTTGGGGTGGCCCCTGGCCTGGCCCTGATCGGCACGTGCCAGGTGGCTGACGTGGCAAGTGCGCAAGAACACTCGTTGCGGTCGATGGAATGGCGCGTGCGTGTGGCGTCGAGAACCATGAAGACGACGGGGACGCCCTTCGATCAGCTCGCGAAAGAGACGTGGTTGGCGATCCTCGCTCATGGCGCAACGGTCAAAGAGCAGCTGGAGGTTCGTGCGCGGTCGCAATGGGTCGACCTCATGTACGTGCCCGATCCGGCGCGTCTGGGGGAGCTCGCGGCGTTTGGTCTGGCGGAACGGCTCGCTGCGGAGGGGCCGGGGTTGCTCGAGTTCTTTCATCGAGCGCCGTCGGTCGAGGATGTCCTTCGTTGCATGCAGAAGCAGATCGAGCTTCGTCGCCGGAGGAAGTCGCGCAGGGAGGCACCGCGGCTGTGGCTCCTCTGCGGTGGCTGTCCGTCGAAGGCGCTTCGTGAGCTCGGTTTCGTGCGCGACGTCGACTGGCCGGAAGGTGTCTACCGCGGCGCGCCCGGGTTCCTCGTTCGTCTCGTGGTCGCTGGTGAGCTGCCTGCGACGCGCGAGACGCTGCTCCTGCGCCTGCTCGGCGCGGGCCGCGTGCTGCGCGACGCGTTCGCGGAGCTGCGCGCGCTCCCTCGAGACGCGCCGGAGCGCGGTCTCGCTCTGGACATCGTGCTACGGTTGCTTCCCGAAGCACGCGAGAGTCAAACCCAAAAAGCGAGAGAATTCCTCATGGTCAGCCAAGAATTCGTCGAGCAATGGAAGCGCGAGCTCATCGAACAGGGAGTTGCGCAGGGGCGCGAAGAGGGGCGCGAAGAGGGGGTGGAGAAGGGGATGCGGGAGACGCTCGAGCTCCAGCTCGAGAAGAAATTCGGAGCGCTCGGCGTCGAGGTTGGGGGCCGGCTTCGGGCTGCGTCGCACGAAGAGATCGTGCGTTGGCTCGAGAGGATCCTTGTCGCGCGGAGCATCGACGAGGTCCTCGACGGATGAGCAGCCACTCGCCAGCGCGTCGGCGGTGACGCGGGGTGGGGGCGGGATCGGGGGGTGGGGGCGTCGGTGATGACGCGATGGGCGGCGAATGGATTGGGGATTTGCGGTCGGTGTGGCGGGCACGCGCGTCGCTTCATGTCTTCGCATGAACCATCGCTCGTCTGTCATCGCTTCCACCGTCGCTCTCTTTGCCGTCTTCGCCCTTGTCGGGTGCGCGGGCGAGGAAGGGGATGGCGGGGAGGGCACCACCACACAAGAAGAGGACCGTCAGACGATCTCCGGGCGGCTCGACACCGGTGAGGAGAGCGGCGGTGGATTGAAGACGAAGACGAAGAGCGTCGGCGTCACGAACGGGGACGCGCAGCTTCACGTCGTCGCTCACCGGCTTGGGCCCAAAGGGCAGGTCAACGTGAACGGCGACGTCGACGCCGTCGTCGCGGCCGACGGAACGTTCGACCTGAAGCTGGCGCGCGGCGCTCGTTACGTCCTCGAGGTCGAGCGCGGAAACGAGAGCGTCGCGTTCTTCGGGTGGAACGAGCGCGGGAGCACGAAGAAGACGACGATCCTCGGGATCTCGTCCGCGACGAGGGGGCAGGCGGCGGTCTCTCTCGGTCGCGTGAAGGTCGTCGGCAACGGCGCGGTGGCGGAGCATTGCCTCTGCGAGAGCTTCGACGCGAACGACACGACCGGCATCGACCTGAGCGCGACGTGGTTCGTCGCGGCGCACGGCGCCGTGATCTCCGCGGACGAGGCGCTCGCGCAGGTGGCGGAAGCGCTCGAGCAGGCGGCGAAGGCGCTCGCCGCCGCGTCCGACGCGCTCGACGAAGCGGCCGCGGCGACCGACGAGGCTACGCGCGCGCTGGAGGAGGCCCGCGAGCGCGCGGGCCGGTACATGCAGTAACTATCGCGCGCAAAGGACGAACGTCACGGTGATCCGTGGTGTGCGGCAATGAAAGGCAATGCGCGGGTGACAATCCGGTCGACGAAGCAGCGGGCGGCTGCCCGCCAGCGTAAGATGGCGGCGGGATGGGGCAGTGGGCGCCGACCTCGGTCGAAGAGATCTACGAGGTCATCAACACCAGTACCCGACCGTTGCACGTCGAGACTGATGCGGGTGCTGCGTTCGTGAAGCTCGCCGACAGCGAGAGCGGTCCGCATGCTCTCGCGTGCGACCTGATCGGCACCAAGCTCGCTCACTGGCTTGGTGCACCGACGTTCGACCTTCACGTTCTCCGTCATGGAGACTTCAGCCTGATCGACGAGATAAAGGGGCAGCGGAAGGTGCGCCGAGCCGAGGCTCCGAGCTTGGCGAGCCGGAAGGTGTCGGGCCAGACGTGGGGTGGCGACGAAGAGCAGCTCGAAGCCACGGAGAATCCGGACGTTGTGGCTGCTCTCGTAGTTCTCGACACGTGGACGCGAAATCATGATCGTTACGAGCCGCGCGAGCCTGAGCCCCACCACAACCACCGCAACGTCTTCTTCGCCGACGGCGACGCTCCTGGACGCGTCCAGCTGATCGCGATGGACTTCACCGAGTGCATCAAGTGCGGCAGATCGGAGCTGAGCAAGCCGTGTTTCACCATTGAGCGCGTGAAGGATGAGCGCATTTTTGGCTTATTCCCTGAGTTCAAGCGGTGGATGACGACGGAAGGAGTGAAGGCGCTCGCCGCGAAGCTGGAAACTTTCACGCGCAACGACGCATCGGAGATTCTGAGTACCGTGCCTCGCGAATGGTCGATGACCGACGAGCTTCGCGGGAGATGCGCGGGGTTCCTGTACGAACGAGCAGGGTTTGTGGCTCCGATTTTGGAGAAGATGATCGGAGAGGCCTGCGGTTGGTGAAGCCGCCGCTGGCGTTCGTCATGTACAATGCGCATTCCATGGGAGACGCGATGGGAGACCGGCTCTACAGCTTGATCGAGCACCGCTCGGGGCGTGGCGGCGCGCACCGAACGCCCATCGGCGTGGTAGTTCGCGATGCGGACGAGTTCCTCTTCCGTCTGCTTGAGGCACCTGTTGTGCCCGAGGGGGATGCTGCACGCGTTGCGATGGCTGCTCGTGCTCTCGCGTCCCGCTTGCGCCGGGAGAACCCGCGCACGCTACGCGAGTTGGAGCTGTTTGCTGCCAAGGAGGCGAACGAGGTTCGGCTTGGTCCGCCGCAGCGGTTTACGGCTGGCGTCGGTGCGGCTGAGGCGGTCGACCTGCTCTTCAACGAGCACGTGCGCCCTGTTGAGGCTGTCCTCGCTTCGGCCGCGCCGTACTCCCAGAGCACCGTCGCCTCGCTCGACATCTGCGAGTCCGCGTCGATGAGAGAGCTTCCGGGGTTCGAAATTGGCGGGTACTCGATCGCGTTTGCTGGTGGTGCGACGACCACGCTTTCGTTCCAAATCAGGATGCACGTCGTTGGGACCATGAACCTCGAGACTTCACCTGAAGTGACACTCGACGCGGCCGCGTAAATGAACTGTTACCTCATCGCGATTTGTCGAGCGTCGTCCCTCGATCGCGATACGAATAACTTCAGCATGACGCAGCTCATCGAGAGCCTGCAAGTGCCCGAGGACGCTCTCGGCCAGCCGATTCCCGTCGAGATGCACATGTACTTCGAAGTGACAGACGACGAGCTCCATCGCGACTTCGAGATGCGGATACTCTGGCGTCGTGACGACGGAGCGGAGACGCCGGGAGAGGTTCACATCCCGCAGACGCCGGCCAAGAAACGCACGCGGACGCGCGCGATGGCGCTCCGCCTACCGCCTACGATCGGGAGTTACCACCTTCATATCGAGTGGCGCTCGAAGGGCGCTGATGCATGGATCCGGTTCGTCGGGGGGTGGCCACTCGAAGTGTCGCTCATTCCCGACAAACCGGTACCTGCCGCAGTGTCGCGATAGCGCAGCAACGAGAGCGTCGCGTCCCTCGGGTGGAACGAGTGCAGGTCGCGCGCGCTGGAGGTGGCCCGCGAGCACGCGGGTCTAGCAGCCGCGGCCGGGCAAGGGACGCGCGAGATCACAAAGCGCGGTCGGCCCTTCCGCGCGCGCCCCGAATCGTGCGCGCGGAGGGGCGGTGCGTGAGGTTGCTTGGATAGACTTCCGCGCGATGGGCGTGACGCTGATGCTGCTCGATGGGCCGATGGGGACGGAGCTCGAGCGGCGTGGTGTGTCGACGGAAGGGCGTGGGTGGAGCGCGTACGCGATCGATGCGGCGCCCGATGTCGTGCGGAGCATCCACGAGGACTACGTCCGCGCGGGCGCCGAGCTCCATCGCGCGAATACGTTTCGCACGCAGCCCGGCGTCTTTCCGGTGGAGTGGCGCGTGCTGTTGGGGAAAGCGGTGCGGCTCGCGCGCGAGGCGGCCGGCTCGCGTGTGATCGGGAGCATCGCGCCGGTCGAGGACTGCTATCGGCCCGAGCTCTCGCCGTCGAGCGATGAGGCGCGCCGCGCTCACGACGCCGTCGCGCGGGCGTTCGTCGAAGAAGGGATCTCGCGCGTCGTCTGCGAGACGTTCCCGCACGCCGGTGAGGCGCGCGTCGCCGTCGAGTGCGCGGTCCGGGCGGGGCTCGAGACGTGGGTCGCGCTCACGGCGGGGCCGGATGGCGCGCTCATGACGCCGGCGGCGATGGAGGTGGCCGCGCGTGACTGCGTCGCCGCGGGGGCGTCGGCGGTGCTCGTGTGCTGCACCGGCGCGGAGATCACGCGCTCGTACGTCGAGCGCATCGCGAAGGTGGGGGCACCGTTCGGCGCGTACGCCAACGGCTACGGCGTCGCCCCCGATCGCTACGCCGCGCTCGCCGCCGAGTGGGTCCGCGCCGGCGCCGGCATCGTCGGCGCGTGCTGCGGGACAGGGCCTGCGCACGTCGCGCGGCTACGCTCGCTCGGAGCCTGAGCCAGAGTCCGACCCCGACCCCGAGCCCGAGCCCGAGTCCGAGCCTGAGCCCGCGCTCGAGTCCGAGCCCCGCGCGAGGAGCTCGCTCGCGCGCTCGACGTCCGCGTCGGTGAGGCCGACGGCGAACGACGTGTGGACGTGGCGCGCGCCGAGGTGAGCCATGTCGGTCGCGTCGTCGAGGATGACGAAAGACTCGACGCTCGCGGACGCGGCGAGCCAGTGCGCGATCTGATGGCCGCGCTCCGTGACGTTGCCGCGGACGAGACCCTCGAGGCGCGTCGTCGCGCCGATGACCTCGCCGTTGAAGCCCTTCTCGCGGAGCATGCGCGCGATCGTCTCCGGCGCGAGCATGAGGCGCCACGAGGAGCTGATGACGACCTTCGCGTCGTGACGCGCGGCGAGACGATCGAGGCGCGCGACGCACTCCGGATCGAGCATGTCGAGCCAGCTCGCCTCGAGCGACGGATCGAGGAGCGCCGCCGCGGCCCCGCCGCGGGCGCGGTCGAGCCACGCCTGCGAGTTCAACACGCCGTCGATGTCGAGGAAGATCACCTTCACGGAGGCGCTCGAACGCGGAATAGCATGCGGCGATGGAGCTCGACGCGGTGAAGGGACGTGAAGGGACGTGAAGGGACGATGAACGTCGTCGTCACCGGGGCGACCGGGCTCCTCGGCGGTTGGGTCGTGGCTGCGCTCACCGAGCGCGGCGATCGCGTCGTGGCGTTTGGGGGGCCGGGGCGCGGCGAGGGGGCGATCGACCTCGCCGAGCCGCGTGCGGCTGCACGTGCGCTCGAAGACGCGCGCGCCGACGTCGTCATCCACACCGCTGCGCTCTCGGCGATGAGCGACTGCGCGCGGGACCCCGAGCGGGCGCGACGGATCAACGTCGACGCGACCGCCAACCTCGCGCGCGCGTGCGCGGCGACGAGGACGCGGCTCGTGCACGTGTCGACCGACCTCGTCTTCGACGGCGAGCGCGCGCCGTACGACGAAGCCGCGCGCGCGGAGCCGACCTCGGTCTACGGGCGCACCAAGCTCGAGTCGGAGAGCGCGGCGCTCGCGGCGCCGAACGGCGCGGTGGTGCGGGTGAGCCTCCTCTTCGGTCCGTCGAAGAACGATCGCGTCGGGTTCTTCGATACGCAGGTGCGCGCGCTCCGCGCCGGGACGGAGCTGCGCCTCTTCGACGACGAGTGGCGCACGCCGCTCTCGCTCCGGACGGCGGCGGAGGGGCTCCGCGCGATCGCGGCGTCGTCGTTCACCGGCCTCCTCCACTTTGCGGGAGCGGAGCGGATCGGCCGCTGGGAGATGGGCGTCGTCCTCGCCGACGTGCTCGGGGTGGAGGCGTCCGCGATCGTCCGCGCGTCGCGGCGCGAGGTGCCGGGCGAGCCGCGGCCGCGTGACGTGTCGCTCGACGTGTCGCTGTTCCGCCGCACGTTCCCGGGTGTCGAGCTCGCGCCGTTCGGCGAAGAGTGCCGCCGGCTGATTGGTCGCTCGTAGCGACCAGTCTCGGAGCAACGTGCGCTCGACGAGGACGGAGCCACGTCGTACTGCGTCCGCATGCGTTCGTTCCTCCTCTCCTTCTCCTTCGTCCTCCTCGCCGGCTGCTCCGCGGAGCCCGTCGCCGCCGAGTCCGCCGCGTCCGCGGTCGAGACCGGCCCCGCCTTCTCCTGGCCGATCCCCGACGGCTGGCGCGCCGAGACGATCCCGTTCCCGCTCGGCTTCGCGCCTTCGATCCCGTACCGCGGCGTCGAGGAGCTCCGCTTCGCGCCGCGCTTCTTCGATCCGTCGTCGCCGACGTACTTCACCTACTCGTTCGCGTTCGTGCTCGAAGGGACGCCCGCGATCGGACCGGAGGTCTTCGCGTCCGATCTCCACACCTACTTCACCGGGCTCGCGAGCGCGGTGACCGGCGCGCCGTCCGATCCGAGCCTCCACGTCGCGACGATCGCCGAGGGCGCCGACGGCCGCCTTCGTGGAACGGTCCGCACGATCGACGCGTTCGGCGATCGGCGCACGCTCGATCTCCACCTCGAGGCGGAGACGTTCACGTGCGGCGAGCGCCGCGTCGTGATCGCGAGCCTCTCACCGCATGCGCCGGCGAGCCCGATCTGGAGCGCCCTCGCTACGGTGCGCGGCTCCTTCCGCTGCACGTCGACGCCGTAGTAGCGATAGCGAGCGAGGCGCGAAGCTCCCGTAGCACCCGCGACCGTGCACGCCAGAACGATCTCCTGCGACGTCGATTTTACGAACCGTTTCCATCACTTCGCCGAAGCAGAGTCCTCAGCGAGGACCGGCGTCCGCTGTGATCTGAGGTGCGCGGTCGTCGCTATGGTCGACGTTTCACGCACTTGCGATGTAGGCAAGAGTGGTCCACCGATTGCTCATGCGGCGGGCAGATGCTCAAGCGCTTCGCAGCTCTCTTCGTATGTGCGGCAGCGATGACGTTCTCGCCGGGCGTCAGCAACGCGGCCGCAGCGGCGGCGGAGCCGATCACGATCTCGACGATCGCGCAGCCGGCGGACGACGCGGGCATCGATCGCGCGACGCTCCGCGCGGCGATGGTGGAGGCGATCAAGACGATCGATCCGAAGCAGGTCCGCCGCCCCGTCACCATCGCGCTCTCGATCATCGAGACGAAGAACGATCCGACGACGTGCGCGATCAGCATCGCGGTGAGCGATCGCAAGAAGGGGCACATCCTCGGCACCGCCGCGGGCACCGCCTCCGCCACCGCGAACGCCCGCGGCGACCAGCGCGAGCGCGTCGCCCTCATCGCGCTCTCGAACGCGATCAGCCGCGTCCCCGACGTCGTCGCCGCGAACTAGCTACGCTTCGGGGGATGAAGCTCGCCTTCGCCGTCCTGGCCCTCGCCGCGTGCGCCGGGTCGAGCGCGCCGTCGTCCTCGACGCCGCGCTCCGTGCTCGTCGTGGATCGCACGTTCGATCGCGCACGGCAGCCGCCGTCGCCGAGCACCGACCTCCCCGCCGCGAGCTACCAGGTGGTGGCGCCGGCCGAGCGCTGGACGATCGCGATCGACGGCGACCACGTCGTGCTCACGCCGATCGGAGAAGGGGAGGCGCGCACGCGCATCGAGGGCCGCGAGAGCGGGAGCGGGAGCGGGAGCAGCAGCAGCGGCGAGCGGCGGTTCGAGCTCACCGAGGGCGTCTTCGCCGGCGGCCGCTTCGTGCTCCGCGGCGACGAAGCGGAGCTCACGATCTTCGGCTCGGGTGTGCCGATCGTGTCGAGCGAGCGCGGCAAGATCGTGGCACGCTGAGCCCATGGCGGAGAACATCCTCGAGGCACTCGACGACGCGCTCGCGGGCGGCGAGCCCATCGACGAGATCGTCGGCGCATTCTTCCAGCTCGCGCGCGACGCCGACCGTGAGGTGCTCGACCAGATGATCGACAGCCTCGACGAGCGGATCGGCAAGTACCCGCTCGAGCGCGTCGGCTCGCTCGCGCTGCTCGCGGGCGCGCTCGTCGAACGCGGCGCCGATCCGCGTCGCTTCCCGCGATCGGTGTTCGATCACGCGCTCGCGCAGCTCGAGTCGATCGAGGGCCCCGCCGATCCGCGCGAGCTGTCCGAGGCGTTCCATCAAGCCGAGCGCGCGATCGCCGCCGCGCTCGGTCGCTCGCCGGAGCTGCGCCGCACGCTCCCGCAGAAGCCCGCCCTCGCCGCGAAGCTGAAGCGGTATCAGGAGCGCTACGGGTTCCTCGGGAAGATCGTGCAGGTGCTCGACGACGAGCCGCTCCTCGTCTTGCACCCGAAGTCGCGGCGCGGCTTCCGCTTCCGCATGAGCGGGATCGGCGACAACTTCGAGCTGCACCTCCGCTTGCTCGAGCAGCTCGCGGGCGAGGGGCCGGATCGGATCCCCGGCATCGTGCCGCGCGGCGGATCGGTCACGAGCGACTGGCAGCTCGCGAACTGGTCCGCGCTTCGCCCCGGCGGCGAGCTCGACACCACCGATCACGGACGCACGTGGATCTGGAACGAGGGCGTGCCCGCCGACATCGCCTCGTTCGAGGGCGAGCGCGTCGTCCTCCTCGGTCCGAGCTCCATCCAGCGCGGATGGAACGCGCACGCGGTGTTCCCGTGGATGAACGGCGCGCTCGACGACCAGCGGACCCTACCGTCCGCCGAGGTCGACGCCCTCCTCGAGCGGATGGTGCGCGCCGGCAGCGCCTGAGCGGAGCAGCGTCTTGCCGTCGAGGGTGGCGTGAATGCGCGGGGAGGGCGTATCGTCAGGAGCAGGTGTCAGGAACGGCTTGATGAGAGTCCGCGTCGCCGCCATCGCGTTCACCCTCGCCGGCTGCGCCGCCGCCGGCGCGCCGGTTCACCTCGCGCCTCCACCTCCGCCGCCCGACGCTCCCGAGGTCGCGGTCCTGCCGCCCGCGCCGGCGCCGCCGCCGGAAGATCCCGCCGTGCGCGAGCGCGCCGACGACGCGGTGCTCGCGTCGGAGCAGAAGCTCGAGGCGATCGCCGAGCGCTGCGAGCGGGATTGGCTCGAGCCGGAGAACGTCTGCAAGGCGGAGCAGTTCGAATCGTTCGCGACCGACTTCCAAGCGTACTACGCGGACCACGCGATCGTGAGCACCGAGGGCGCGCGCATCGACTCGCTCCTCTTCCTCGGCGGACCGACGTCGAGCGTCGAGCAGGTCACGACCGCGCTCACGTACCACTGCGAGGAGCGCTGTCGAAAGCGCCGTCTGCCTCAGCTCGAGGCGGCGGCGATGAAGGCGGCGGACCAGTGCTTCGCGGCGAAGAGCGGCTTCGACGCGTGCAAGGCGTTCGTGAAGAAGATGTCGGCGACGGTGCGGCCGGTCGAGACGGAGCGCTGGGCCGACGAGTGTTACGGCGTCTGCGACGATCGGCGCGCCGCGGTGAAGTCGCGCGCTGCGATCGACGCGCAGCGCCCGACGACACCCGCTGCCGCCGCGGCATGCAAGGCGAAGTGCCGGAAGCAGCACGACGGCGGGTGGTGTGGCACCGGCCTCCTGTCGTGCCTCTCGCTCTGCGCGATGAAGGGCGAAGCGCAGCGCTGACGCGGGTCAGCTCGCGGGCGCGAGCGCGTAGACCGTTCCGCGCGCGGGTCCGCCGAAGCGGCTCGTGATCGTGCCGCGCGTCTCGAGCGCCTCGAAGGCGGCGAGGCCCTCGCGCTCGAAGCGCGCGTGCTCCTCCGCCTCGAGCTCGCCGTGCGTCGAGATGATCCACGCCTTGAGGTTCGAGCCCTTCGGCCCCGCCTCGTTGAGGTGCTCGAGGATCGACGTCTCGGTCTCCGACAGCGCGGGGGCGGCGGGCTCCGCGGCGGGCCGGGTGGGGGTCCGCGCGAAGTAGAGCGTCGCGCGGCGCTGGCCGCTCTTCACGATCGCGCCGCCCTCGAGCCCGTCCGCGATCAGCCGCTGCAGCGCGCGCTTCTCGATCCCGAGCGCGGCGCGGATCTGCTCGCTGCGGAGGCCGCTCTGATGCGACGACAGCAGCGCGAGGACGTCGTCGAGCGCGGCGGACGTGATCGTGGCCGTGGTCGGCTTCGGCGCCGGCGGCGCGTCTTCGCTCAGGGCGGCGAAGTCGTCGATCGAGAGCTCCTTGATCGACTCGAGGATCGCCTGGGTCAGCGCGGCGACGTGGCGATCGAGGAGCACTTGGAGTTCAGTCATGCCTCTCTCGCCATAACACAGGTGGGAACCGCTCAAAGCCTGATAAGCGTGCGGCGTGGACGCCGTCGATCTCGGTGTGCTCGCCGGCCGGGTCGTCGAGACCGAGCGGGTGCAGTCCTTGTGGAGCGGCTACGGCGAGATCGTCCGCGCCCACCTCGACGACGGCACCACCGCGATCGTGAAGTGGGCCCGCGCCCCCGCGCGCGCGAACGACGTCGCGCACGCGCGGCGGTGCCGCTCGTACGACGTCGAGCACGTCTGGTACCGCGACTACGCTGCGCGCTGCCCGAGCCGCGTGCCCGCGCTCCGCGACGCGCGCGCGGGCGGCGGCCGATGGGTCTTCGTCCTCGAGGACCTCGACGCGGCGGGCTTCGCCGGGCGGCGGCGCCGCCTCTCCGCCTCCGAGCTCGACGCATGTCTCGCCTGGCTCGCGCGCCTCCACGCGCGCTTCGTCGGCGTGGCGCCGGCGGGGCTCTGGGAGACCGGCACGTACTGGCACCTCGCGACGCGGCCCGACGAGCTCCGCGCGATCGACGACGCCGCGCTTCGCCGCGCCGCGCCGATCCTCGATCGGCTCCTCCGCGGCGCGCGCTTCCAGACGATCGTCCACGGCGACGCGAAGCCCGCGAACTTCTGCTTCGCGGACGACGGCGCGGTCGCCGCGCTCGACTTCCAGTACGCCGGCGGCGGCTGCGGGATGAGCGACGTCGCGTACCTCCTCGACGAGCCGGAGCCGGGCCGCGCGCTCGACGCCTACTTCGCGCACCTCCGCGCGGCGCAGCCCGCCGTCGACGCCGGCGCGCTCGAGGCCGAGTGGCGCGCGCTCTATCCGATCGCCTACGCCGACTACGCGCGCTTCCTCGCGGGTTGGGCGCGCGAGCACTGGCGCGCGGATCGGGCGGCGCAGGGCGCGGTCGCGACGATCCTCCGGCGGCTCTGAATCACCAGCGTCGCGAGCGCCGCAGCGTGGCGAGGCGGGCGTGGAGCGCGTCGTAGAGCGCCTTGTCGCGCGTGATCTCCGCGCGGACGAGCTCGCGCATGATGTACCGCTCGACCTCCTCGTCGCTCGTCCCCGCCGGCGAGGCCTGCGCGTCCGGCGCGCCGCGGAGGAAGGCGGCGAGGGCGGGGAGCTCGCCGCGATCGAGCCACGTGCCGTGCTGGTTGCACACGTCGATGACGACGGCGCTCGTCCCCGCGAAGCGCGCGCGCTCCATCTCGTAGCGACACACCGGGCAGCGGACGAGCGGGAAGGGCGACTCCACGCGCTCGCCGAAGCGCGCGAGGTCGAGCGCCTCGCCGGCGGCGATCGCGTCGAGGAGCGCCGTCCACGCGCCCGAGCTCACGAAGGCGCCGCGGCACCCGAGGCAATGATCGACCTCCGCGTCGTTCGGTCCGAGCGCGAGGCGCGTGAGGTTGGGGTTCCCGCAGCGCGCGCAGAGCGTCGCGCGGTAGTGCGCGCTCGCCGCCGGCGGCACGAGGATGCGGCACGGCACGCACTCCTCGCCGGGGCGCTGCTCTCGCCCGCAGTAGAGGCAGCGCTGGCGCTCGCTGCTCGTCCGAACCCCCGGCGTCCGGTACACGCGCTACGGCTTCGGGATGCGGATGGTGCTGATCATGAACGACCCGCTGATCGCGTACAGCGCGACGAGCGGATGCACGATCCACGGACCGAGCGCCACCGCGCCGAGCCACAGGTCCTCGTGCACCGCGCCGGTGCCGAACGCGACGCCGAAGATCATGACGAGGAGGAGGCTCGAGGGGATCGGCGTCCCTTCGTAGTACTTCACCTTGCCGCTCTCGTCCGAGAGCGAGGCCGCGGTCACGTTGTAGCGCGCGAGGCGGCCGATGCCGCACGCGACGAAGTAGCAGAGGACGACCGCGTCCCAGCCGCCGCGGAGGCCGAGCGCGAAGCCGAGCGTCGCCGGCGCGACGCCGAACGACACGATGTCCGCGAGCGAGTCGAGATCGGCGCCGAGCGGCGACGACTTCCGGCGCCAGCGCGCGACCGCGCCGTCCATCGCGTCGCAGACGAGCGCGACCGGGAGGAGGACGAGCGCCACCCAGATGAGCGTGCGGTCCGCGGAGGCGACGTAGCCCATCGCCGCGAGGATCGCGCCCATGCCGGAGAACGCGTTGCCGAGCGTGATGACGTCGGCGAGCGCGAAGGAGCGGATGAGCGAGAACGGCTTCTTCTTCTCGGCCTTCGCCGGCGCGTCCGTCGTCGTCGTGCCCATGCTCGCTCGTCGAGAGTATTCATCGCCCCACCTGCTGAACAGTGTACCCGCGGATCGCATGAG
This sequence comes from Labilithrix sp., assembly GCA_019637155.1. NCBI lineage: Bacteria > Pseudomonadati > Myxococcota > Polyangiales > Labilitrichaceae > Labilithrix > Labilithrix sp. The sequence goes on from JAHBWE010000011.1 coordinate 247,995, forward strand.
ACGAAGAGGCCTCGGATCACGGCGGTGGGTGACGAATCGACGTTGGTAGTAGGCTCACGCCCGAGGCATGACCGGCACGGGCGGGGACGCGGACTTCATCGAGTGGGCGCGGCGCCGCGTCGGCGCGATGGTCAAGGACAAGTACCGCGTCGAGTCGCTCCTCGGCGTGGGCGGGATGGCGTGCGTCTACTCCGCGACCCACCGCAACGGCCGCCGCGTCGCGCTGAAGGTCCTCCACCCCGAGCTCTCGATCCGCGGCGACCTCCGCACGCGGTTCCGGCGCGAAGGTCAGGTCGCGAACGCGGTGGGCCACCCCGGCGCGGTCGCGGTCATCGACGACGACGTCGACGACGACGGCTCGGCGTTCCTCGTGATGGAGCTGCTCGAGGGGCAGGTCGTCGAGCGCCTCTGGGAGCGGAGCGGCCGCCGTCTCTCCGCGCCGATCGTCCTCGCGATCGCGCGCGAGGTCTGCGAGGTCCTCGTCGCCGCGCACGAGAACGGGATCGTCCATCGCGACATCAAGCCGGAGAACCTGTTCCTCACGAGCGAGGGGCAGCTCAAGATCCTCGACTTCGGGCTCGCGCAGCTGACGACCCTCACGCGATCGAAGGACACCCACACCGGCATGGTCTTCGGGACGCCGGCGTTCATGCCCCCGGAGCAGGCGAGCGGTCGCGTCAGTCAGATCGACGAGCGCACGGACCTCTGGTCGGTGGGGGCGACGATGTTCACGCTCCTCTCCGGCGCGATCGTGCACGAGGGCGAGAGCGCGCAGCACATCGTCATGCTCGCGGCGATGGAGCCGGCGCGTTCGCTCGCGGGGGTGCTGCCCGGCGCGCATCCGGCGCTCGCCGCGCTGGTCGATCGCGCGCTCACGCACGACAAGGACCTGCGCTGGCCGAACGCGGCCGCGATGCGCGACGCGATCTGCGCGACGTCGCGCACGCTCTTCGGCGAGGAGCGACCCGACCTGCCGCGCGCGGACGAGCTGACGCTGGTCGGCGTCCCGGTCCTCGGCGACGACACGCCGCGCGTGCCGCGCGTGATCGAGGAGGAGGAGCAGACGCGGACCGACCGGAACCTCGCCGACATCGACGATGCCTTCTCCGAGGGCGAGACCACGCAGACGCGCGATCGCGTCACGCCGGTGACGAACGACGCGCCGCCGGCGCCGAGCGGTGCGGGCTGGAGCGCGCTCCGCAACGTGATCGAGACCGGCGGCTCGCCCCCGCCCGTGATGCCGGAGGCGATCGAGGAGACGACGCAGCTCCACGCGACGCGCGTCATGCCGCCCACGCCCGAGGAGCACACGTCGGTGATGAACATCGACCTTCGCGGCTCGACCCCACGCATCAGCGGCTCCTACCAGGCGGTGACGCCGTCACGCGCGAGCGGGTCGATGCAGGCGGTCGCGCCCGCCCCACGTCCGAGCGGGTCGATGCAGGCGGTCGCGCCCGCGCCGCGTCCGAGCGGGTCGATGCAGGCGGTCGCCGCGCATCCGAGCGGTCCGCCCGCCGCGTCGGGATCGATGAAGCCGCGGCCGCCCACGCTCGGCGCAGCGCCGAGCGACGAGCTCGCGGCGATCCCGCGCGTGCAGGCGCCGACCGCGCGCATCCATCCGCCGCGCGCGTCGATGTTGCCCTGGGCCGTGTCCGCCACCGCGATCGCGATCGCGATCGTCGCGATCGGCTTCGCGGTGCTGAGCCGCGCCCCGAAGACGCCCGACCCGCCGCTCCTCGTGACGAAGCCCTCGGACGCGGTCCCGCCGTTGACCGCTCCGTCGTCGCCGGTGGTCGCTCCCCCACCTGCACCACCTCCACCGCCTCCACCGGTGGCCGCTCCGCCCCGGACCGACGCCGCCGCCCCCGCGACGCCGCGCGTCGGTCCCATCGACGACCGCTACTGAAGCGACGGAGCGACGGCCGAGCGTCGGGGAAGACCGTCCGCATCGCGCGCGCGACCGCTCGACCCAAGCCCGGTTGTTTCACGAGCATCTCATCCCTATCGATCCCGGCGGGAGAAGCGGATGGCGAACGCGGCGCTGAAGGTGCTCGTGAAGATCGGCGCGTGGTTCGCGGCGTTGCCGTACCTCTGCGTCGTCCTCCTGATGCTCACGGGATCGCCGACGTGGTCCGGCGTCGCGTACCTCGCCGGCCTCGGGCTCCTCCTCGGCGGGCTCATGACGCTGCCCACCGGCGAGAGGCAGGAGCGGCGCGTCTTCGGGCGGACGTGGCCGCGCGGCATCTCGCGCGGCGCGGTGGTGGCGCTCTTCGCGATCGCGCTCGTCCGCGGCTGCACCGCCGGAGAAGGCGCGACGCTCCACTTCTCGCCCGACGCGCGCTTCGTCGATCGCGTCGTCGACGAGCGCGACCTCGCGCTCCCCGGCGCGCGCGTGCTCTTCGCGAGCGGCGTGCTCGTGGACGACGCGGCCGAGGTCCCGACCGCGATGCGCGAGGCGTACTCGAAGATGCACGCGCAAGAAGGCGACGTGCCTTCGCCGGTCGTCGCGACGTACCTCGGCATGCAGAGCCCCGACGCGTTCGACACGGTGGTGATCGAGCCGCGCGCGAGCCCGCGCCCGACGAGCGCGGTGATCTTCCTCCACGGCTACGCCGGCAACTTCTCGCTCCCGTGCTGGCAGGTCGCGGAGGCGGTCTCGCCGCTCGGCGTCCTGACGGCGTGCCCCTCCACGCGCTGGATCGGCGACTGGGGATCGAAGAACGGAGAGGCCACCGTGCGCCGCACGATCGAGGCGCTGCGCGCGCGCGGCGTCACGACGATCGTGCTCGCGGGGCTCTCGAACGGCGGCTACGGCGCGTCCCACCTCGCGCCGCGGCTGCGCGGACAGCTCGCCGGTCTCGTCCTCGTGTCGGGCGCGGATCCGGCCGCGTCCGACGCGGGCGTGCCCGCGCTCCTCATCCATGGACGCCACGACGAGATGGTGGGGTTCTGGGAGGCGAGCGCGTACGCGGCGCGTCACCCGCGCGCGAAGCTGGTCGCGCTCGACGCCGGGCACTTCGCGCTGCTGGTGCGCAGCGAGATCGCGAACCGCGCGCTCCACGACTTCGTCGCGAAGCTCGTCCCGCCGCAAGCGTAGCTCAGGGCTCGTCGGAGTCCTTGAAGAGGTCGTCGTTGTCGCGATCGAACGGGATGGTCTGCGCTTGCGTGCAGTGTGCATCCGTCGTGATCTCGTGCGAGCGGCCGTTCGTGCTCGCGGTCCACGTCGTCTCCATCGACGTCGCGGCGCCGTGCGCGTTCGCGTCGCTCCAGACGCGCTCCGCCCAGTCGTTCATGAGCATCGGGTCGTAGATGCTGAACGGGAGCTGGCGCTCGAGCGGACCCCTCGCCTCCGTGATGCCGAACGCGTCGTCCTCGGGGCCGGTCCACGAGCTCAGGCGGCGGCTCGCCGGCCAGATCGGCCAGCCGCTCGTCGGGATGTCGACGCCCGCGGGCCAGATGACGCTCTCGCCGTCGGGCCCGCGCCACACGAGGTTCGAGCCGGCCTCGTAGTGGTCCGCGCCGAACAGGTTCGAGAAGCGGCCTTCGCCGACCATCATGCTCTGCGTCCAGACCGGCGTGTAGACCGAGCGGCGGAGGAGGCCCGCGACGTCGAGCACGTCGGCGCCCCAGATCGCGCAGCCCGCGCCCTCGAAGCGACGACCGCGGAAGTGACCGCCGTACTTCCTGTACGCGCGGCGCGCGACGTACTCGTCGTGGAACTCCTTCACGCGCTTGCAGACGCCCTCGTTGACGAGGAACGACATCTTCGAGATGAGCCCGTTCTGCTCGCGCAGGCGGACGTCCTCCTTGATCTTCGCCGACGACGCCGGCGTCGCGGCGTCCATCGAGCCCTCGAACGCGCGGAGCAGCATGCCGAAGCCGTCGAGCGCCGACTGCCACGAGCCCGAGCCGCCGGTCTGCCCGGTGAGCGGGACGCTGTGCTCGCCGCAGTCGAGCTGCATGTGCACGTGACCGATCGAGTGACCGAGGCCGACCTTCCCTTGTCGCTCCAGCGCGCCGCCCTGGATCTCGGCGCGGATCGCGTCGCCGATGAGGCGGTTCGGGGTCGACCAGTCGAGCCGGACGGGCGGCGGAATGAGGTAGAGCGAGAGCTTCCCCGCCACCGCCGTCCCCGGGCACGACGCCGGATCGGCCGGCTTGTGCGGCGTCCACGCCGGCTCGTTCAGCGCGGACTCCGACGTCGTTCCTTCGTCCGGCGCCATGCCGCACGCGACAGAAAGGACCGCAATTCCAGCACATCCGAGGAGGGTGGGGAAACGGAGGCTCATGTGGGAGGGCAATGTGCCAGCGATCTGGATCGGGTCAAGCCATGGCCGAATTGAGACTCTGATTTCTCATTTCGGGCGATTTCTGACACAACGCGTCGGATGAAGCGCGTCGCCTTCGCTTGTCTCGTCCTCGTCGCCTGCAAACCGTCCGAGAAGAAGAGCGAGGTCATCGACGCGGCGCCGGTCGCGACGGCGACTCCGGAGGTCGAGGCCGAGATCGACGCGGCGCCGGCGCCGACGCTCGCGCTGCCGCCCGCGACCGCGGCCCCGGCGAAGGCGCCGGTCGCGGCGAAGAAGCCCGGCGTGAGCGCGCCGGCTCCCGAGCAGTGCTGCTGCAAGGTCGGCAAGAAGCACTCGTTCGCGGGGCAGAGCGAGTGCGTGACGACGATGAAGGGGGCGTGCGTCCCGATGGCCGCGTGCGAGGAGCGCTCGTGCTGCTGCAAGTCGTCGGAGATGACGGTCACGCGCTTGATGAGCGCGTGCGCCGAAGGGAAGGGCACCTGCGTGAAGAAGGAACAGTGCCAGTAGCGCGGCGTGGTAAGAGGGAGCATGACCGTGTCCGCGACGTTGTTGCCCCTCGAGGTCATCGAGAAGCTCCCGAAGACCGATCTCCACGTCCACCTCGACGGCTCGCTGCGCCTCCGGACGATCCTCGAGCTCGCGGAGAAGGGGCGCATCGAGCTGCCGGCGACGAACGAGGACGGCCTCCGCAAGGCGATGAACCTCGGCCAGAACTGCGGCTCGCTCGTCGAGTACCTGAAGGCGTTCGACGTGACGCTGAAGGTGCTGCAGGACGCGGAGGCCCTCACGCGCGCGGCCTACGAGCTCGCGGAGGACGCCGCGAATGAGAATGTAAGATACATGGAGGTCCGCTACTCGCCGATGCTCCACACCCGGCGCGGCCTCAAGCTCACGACCGTCGTCGAGGCGGTGCTCGAGGGCCTCCGCGCGGCGCACGACCAGTACGGCATCGAGTCGAACGTCATCATCTGCGGGATCCGCAACGTGTCGGCGGAGAGCTCGCTCGAGATGGCGGAGCTCGCGGTTGCGTACAAGAACCGCGGCGTGGTCGGCTACGACCTCGCCGGCGCGGAGTACGACCACCCCGCGAAGCACCACAAGGCCGCGTTCCAGCTCGTCCGCGACAACAACATCAACGTGACGATCCACGCCGGCGAGGCCTACGGCCCGGAGTCGATCCATCAGGCGATCCACGTCTGCGGCGCGCACCGCATCGGCCACGGCTGCCGCCTGCGTGAGGACGGCGACCTCCTCCACTACGTCAACGACCACCGCATCAGCCTCGAGTGCTGTCCGTCGTCGAACGTGCAGACGGGCGCGATCCGCGACCTCGTGAGCCACCCGATCAAGCTGTACAAGAACCTCGGCCTCCGCGTGACGGTGAACACGGACAACCGCCTCGTCACCGACACGACCGTGTCGAAGGAGCTGTGGCTCTGTCACAAGGTGATGGGCTTCACGCTCACGGACCTCAAGCAGATCATCATGAGCGGCTTCAAGAGCGCGTTCTTGCCCTTCCACGTGAAGCAGCAGTACGTCCGCCGCGTCAGCGAGGAGCTGAAGACGTTCGTCGATCCCGAGAGCCCGGTCGCGAGCGAGCTCGCCCCCGCGATGACGACGACGACGTCCGCGCCGGCGCCGTCGTCGAATTAGCTCACTGGCACTCGCCGCTGCAGCTCGCGGCCTTGCAGGCCATGAGGCGCTGGTAGAGCACGTCGTCGTCGCAGCCCGGCGTCTCCGGCGTGCGCGCGCAGCGGTAGCAGTGGCCGTCTTTCCCGCAGGCCTCCTGCTCCGCGCAGCAGCCGCCGTTCATGCAGGTGTTGCACGTGTCGGCCGTCGGCGTCGTGCCCGCGGCGACGAGCGTCATCCCGCAGGCCGGCACCGCCGCGCACGCGGTGTCGCCGGCGCAGGCGGACTCGCACGCGTTGCACGAGCAGAAGCTGAGCTGCGTGTTGTACGGCGCGGCGCCGAACGGGAACTCGACCGAGCACGCCTTCCGGCACTCGTCGATCGGCCCCGCGTCGGGGAGGAGCCCGGCGTCGGTCGCCTGCGCGGAGCACTTGCTGAGGCAGAGGCGGAGCCCGTTGCACTGCTCGTCCGCGAGGCAGGCGCGGCGCGCTTCGCCGCAGACCTGCGTGCCGGAGCCCACCGTCTTGCGGCAGACCTCACACGTCTGCTCGGGGGCGGGCTGATCGATGATGCCCTGGAAGAACGTCCGGTAGGTCGCGGCGCGCACGCTGTAGCCGATGCCGACGCACGCGCCGGTGACGTACGAGTGGACCGCGACCGCGTACTCCTTGCCGTTGACCACCGCGAGGACGGGGCCGCCGCTGTCGCCCTGACAGATGTCGCCGTTGTTGTCGTAGCGAACGCCGACCTCGGTGTTCGTGAGCGTCGCGATGCTCCCGTCGATCCGGTTCTTCGCCGTGTTGGCGGCGGCGTCGGTCACGACGTTCGGACGGACCGTGCGGCCGAAGCCGACCGAGGTGACGCGCTGCCCCTGGCGGAGGCCGTCGGGCACGAGGATCGGGACGACGGGCGTGGTCCTGTCGACGCCGAGGACGCGGATCATCGCGACGTCGTAGGGCGACGTCGTCGCGCCGTTGTACTGCGGGTGCACGGTGTGATCGATGTACGCGTACGTGATGATCTTCGCGGCCTCGGTGCGATCGGAGCCCTGGATGACGGACACCGTCGAGGCGCCCCGTACGCAGTGCGCCGCCGTCATCACGTAGCCGACCTTCGTCGCCGGGTTGACCTGGACGATCGTGCCCGTGCACGACGAGTACGTGTTGGCGCCGCTGCTCTGCGGCCGCGTGATCGTGAGCGCGACGACGGCGGGGTGCCCGGTGTCGCGGACGCCGTTGATGATCGCGGCCTCGTCCTCGCCGAGCGGCGGGTCCACGACGTCGTCACCGACTCCGCGCGAGGTGGCGATCGAGCATGCGACCGCGAGCGGAACTGCAAGAAGCGCCAAGGCTTTCGCCGAACGGAGGGGGCTCATGAGGGCCTGTCCCCTTGGCGCACGAGACCGCGTTGCGCCAGCACTGGAACCGATTGAGACGCAGTCGGGAGGTCGGTGTGACGCAAGGCGTCATTGGCGCGTTAGACCTTGGGGCTCGGGAAGAAATCTATTAGGTAGCTCGTTCGCGGCGGGCCCAGCGGAAATCTCCGAGGGGCTCGTGACTTGAACTTGAGACGGAGGATTCAGTGTCCACCGACGTGATGATCTATGCGAGCGGCCTGACCAAGCGGTACGGCGCCTACAAGGCGCTCGACGACGTCAGCTTCGAGGTCAACAAGGGTGAGGTCGTTGGATTCCTCGGGCCGAACGGCGCCGGGAAGTCGACGACGATGCGCATCCTCACCTGCTTCATCTCGCCCACCGGCGGGATGGCGAAGGTCCGCGGTCACGACGTCTTCGACGACACCCTCGCGGTGCGGGCGAGCCTCGGGTACCTCCCGCAGCGCGCCCCGCTCTACTTGGAGATGACCGTCTTCGAGTACCTCGAGTTCGCGGCGCGCATCCGCAACATCGACGCGAGCAAGTTCAAGGCGCGCGCGCGCAGCGTCGTCGAGATCTGCGGCCTGGCGCAGTCGCTCTCGAAGGAGATTCGCCAGCTCTCGCACGGCTACCGGCAGCGCGTCGGCCTCGCGCAGGCGCTCATCCACGACCCGCCGATCCTCATCCTCGACGAGCCGACCTCGGACCTCGACCCGAACGAGCGCACCGAGTTCCTCAACTACCTGAAGCAGATCGGCAAGGACCGCACCGTCCTCCTCAGCACCCACAACCTCAAGGAGGTCGAGGCCGCCTGCGCGCGCGCTATCATCGTGTCGCGCGGCCGCGTCGTCGCCGACGGTCCGCTCGACGAGATCCGCGCCAAGAGCGGCCGCGTCCGCTACGTCGTGTCGATCCAGGAGTCGACCGGCGACTCGCCGTACCGCGGCAAGGGCGCGCTCCCGAAGCAGTCCGAGGTCGAGACCGCGCTGAACGGCCTCTCCGGCGTGAAGAAGGTGAGCGAGCTCCCGACCGACGAGCGCGCGCACTCGTACGAGCTCTCCGGCGAGGACGGGACCGATCTCCGCCCGGAGCTCTTCCGCCTCATCGCCGACAAGGGGTGGGTGCTCCTCGAGCTCCACCGCGACACGCAGACCCTCGAAGACGTCTTCCGCCACCTCACGATCGGTGACGAGCGGCGCAACCGCCAGCTCGGCGCGGCCAAGGACGAGCGCAACGCTCGTGAAGAAGAAGAGGAAGAAGAGGACGACGAGGACGAGGACGAAGAGGACGAGGACTCGGAAGACGAGGACGAAAAATGAGCAGCGAGACGATCGAGAAGGACACGAAGAAGAAGCCTCTCGCCGCCGCCGAGGCCGACGAGCGTGACGAGCGCGACGAGGACGAGGAAGAAGAAGAGTCCGACGAGGAAGAGGGCTCGGACGACGACGACGGCGACGACGACGAGTCCGACGAGGCCGCCACGCGTCCGCTGAAGACCTCCGAGGCGGCCGCCGGCCCGCGCGAGAAGGTCGTCATCGACCGCCCGAGCACGGCGAGCATGATCTGGACGATCGCGCGCCGCGAGCTCGCCGGCTACTTCAACTCCGTCATCACGTACATCGTCATCAGCGCGAGCATGGTCGGTCTCGGCCTGTTCTTCTACATGTACAAGGGCGGCTTCTGGCAGGTCGACCGCGTCACCATGCAGCGCATGTTCGACTTCCTGCCGTTCGCGCTCTGCGCGCTCGTGATCCCGCTGTTCACGATGCGCGCGCTCGCGGACGAGAAGCGCGTCGGCACGATCGAGCTCCTCATCACGATGCCGGTGAAGGACTCCGAGGTCATCCTCGGCAAGTTCATCGCCGCGCTCGCGATCCTCACCGTGCAGCTCGCGCTCGTCGTGCTCTACCCGATCGCGATGTTCAAGTGGCCGTGGCACCTCGGCGAGCTCGACTGGGGCGCGTTCTGGGTCGGCATGCTCGGCCTCTTCTGCCTGTCCGCGACCGGCGTCGCGATGGGGCTCATGTACTCGAGCTTCACCGACAGCCAGATCCTCTCCTTCTTCGCCACGATGCTGACCCTGACGCTGCTCTACGCGATCGGTCAGGTCTCCGCGGTCGAGTCGCTCCAGGGTTGGCCCGGCGACGCGATCGCCTTCATCAGTCTCCAGTCGCGCTTCGAGCCCTTCGCGCGCGGCCTCATCGACTCGCGCGCGATCGTCTACTTCGTCTCGATCTGCGTGCTTTGCCTGCTCGTCGCGTTCCACGCGCTCGAGCGCCGTAAGTGGGCCTGAGGAGCAATCGCCATGGCCATGGAACGTAAGAAGAGGGCCGCGACCGAGAGCGGCGCGCTGCTGTTCATCATCGCCGCGATCGTCGTCGGCGTGAACGCGCTCAGCTACTTCATGTACTGGCGCAAGGACATGACGAAGGCGGAGAAGTACACGCTGTCGGAGGGCAGCGGGCGCCTCATCCGCGGGATCAAGGACGGCGAGCAGATCAAGGTCGAGGCGTACGTCACGCGCGGCCTCCCCAAGCTCGACGCGTTCGTGCGCGACCTTCGCGATCTCCTCCAGCAGTACAAGGACGCGGGCGCGGGCAAGTTCGACTACGTCATCATCGAGCCGAAGACGGAGGAGGAGCGCAAGAAGGCCGAGGAGGCCGGGCTCCAGAAGCTCCAGCGCGTCGAGGGCTCGGACACGGAGGACAAGGCGGAGGTGGCCCAGGGCTACATGGGCCTCGTCTTCACGTACAAGACGCAGAAGGAGAAGATCCCGGTCCTCTCTCCCGACAACAACACCGGCCTCGAGTTCTGGATCACGAACAAGATCCGCGAGCTCAAGGACGCGGGCGACAAGACGAAGCACAAGATCGGCATGCTGACCGGTCACGACGAGATCAAGCTCTCGGAGCCGAACCTCGTGCCGGGTCAGGGCCGTCAGGGCGGCCCCACCATCCAGGCGATCATCGGCCAGTACTTCCCCTTCTACGAGCTGAAGGAGGTCGACCTGAAGGGCGGCGACGACGAGATCGACGAGACGCTCGACGGCCTCCTCATCACCCAGCCGGGCAAGGAGCTCACCGAGAAGGAGCTCCGCCGCATCGACCAGTTCGTGATGCGCGGCAAGAGCCTCGCGATCCTCGCGAGCGCGGTCAACGTGAAGGCGGGCGACGCGACGATGAACGCGAAGCTCGAGACGCACGGCCTCGAGAAGCTCGCCGCCGGCTACGGCATCGAGATGAACAAGGACGTCGTCCTCGACTTCGGTCGCTCGTTCCGCGTCCGCGTCGACACCCTCACCGGCCCGCGCACGATGATCTTCCCGCAGATCCTCGACGTGCGTGAGGACTCGCGCTTCACCGGCGACGAGGTCCTCCTCGACACGAGCTTCGCCGCGTTCTTCCGCATCCCGCAGGCGTCCTTCCCGTTCGCCTCGTCGCTCACGCTGAAGAAGGACAAGCAGCCGCAGCTCGGCGACAAGCTCCGCGTCATCGCGCACTCCACGCCCGCGGCGATCGTCGAGACCGGCGACACGGTCGACCTCAAGCCCGCGCGCCAGTGGCGTCCGAAGGGCAACTTCCAGCAGTTCGGCATCGCCGCGGCGGCGGAGGGCAAGCTGAAGACGGCCTTCCCCGAGGGCGACAAGATGGGCGTCGAGACGCCCGCCGAGTCGTCGAACAACGCGCGCGTGCTCGTCTTGTCGTCCGCGCAGTTCTTCGTCAACCCGTTCGTCCGCTCGGGCCAGGGCCCGGACCTCGGGCAGATGGGCATGATGATGGGCGGCGCCGGCGGCGACGAGTTCCTCATGTCGGTCGCGGGTCCGTACGTCCAGCTCATCGGCACGACGTTCATCCTCCAGACGAAGAACCTCCTCGACTGGATGACGGGCGACGTCGACCTCCTCGCGGCCTCGGCGAAGATCCTCCAGGAGCCCAACCTCGCGTACGGCGACGTCGTGAAGCCGAAGGCGGGCGAGGAGATGACGGAGGAGCAGCTCAAGAAGGAAGAGGACCGCATCAAGAAGGAGCGCAAGACGAAGCAGTACTGGATCGAGGGGACGATGACCCTCGGCGTCCCCGCGCTCTTCATCGCGATCGGCCTCATCCTGTGGCGCGTTCGCGAGACCCGCCGTCAAAACGCAGTCGCACTCCTCGAGGCCTGAGAGAAGAAGTCATGAGCGGAAGCACGAAGCTTTACGTCGGTGTCCTCGTCCTCGCCGGTCTCGGCGGCGCCATCTACATGGCGCAGAAGAAGGACAAGGAGATCGGCAACGCGCAGACCACCGCCGCCGAGATGCCCGAGATCAAGGCGCCGGACGACATCGACAAGGTCAGCATCCAGAACGCGGACAAGCAGGAGATCGTCCTCGAGAAGAAGGGCGAGACCTGGGAGATGACGAAGCCCGTCGCCGCCCCCGCGAACCAGACCAACGTCGACCAGGTCATCAAGAACCTGAAGGACCTGAAGGCGAAGGAGGTCATCGCGCCGGCGCCGACGGAGGACTCGAAGAAGGACTACGACTTCACGAAGGAGAAGCAGGTCCACGTCGTCACCTGGAAGGGCGCCGACAAGAAGACCGACATCACCTTCGGCGCCTCGGGCGCGCGCGGGCAGATGGCGATGGTGGAGGGCAAGCCGGCCATCTACGCCATCAGCGGCTACTCGAGCTACCTGTACACGCGCGACGTGAAGGGCTTCCGCGAGACGGAGATCTTCAAGTTCGACGACGCGAACGCGAACCAGCTCACGATCGAGAAGACGGGCGCGGACAAGAAGGTCACCGTGTTGTCCTTCACGAAGGACGGCGACAAGTGGGCCGGCACCGTGAACGGCAAGCCGATCGATCGGTACGACGAGGAGAAGGTGAAGGACGCCGTGCGCGCCTTCAAGGCCCTCACCGCCGACGACTTCGGTGACGGCAAGACGACGGCCGAGACGGGCCTCGACGAGCCGGAGTCGAAGGTGACGGTGAAGCTCAAGGACGGCGCCGGCACCTACTCGTTCAAGGTCGGCGGCGTCTCGACCGGCACGAACCGCTGGGCGATGAAGGACGGCTCCCCGACGATCTACGCGATCCCGTCCTACACCGCCGACTGGGCGACCGCCGACGTCACGAAGTTCCAGCGCGCCGCCGACGCGGGCGCCCCGAAGGACGGCGGCGGCGCGGCCCCGACCGCCGCGCCCGATCCGCACGGCGGCGACCCGCACGGCGGCGATCCGCACGGCGGCGATCCGCACGGCCACTGATCGGCGTGCGCCCCACGGTCCACGTCAGCATCGACGTCCCCGATCTCGAGGCCGGGCTCCGCTTCTACGGCGGCGTCTTCGGCTTCGTCGAGACGGCGCGCCCGTTCCCGACGATGGCGATCCTCGACGCGAACAACGCCACCGTCTGCATGCACGCGAAGGCGGCGGGATCGAAGCCGGCGCCGGCCGGCGACGACGTCCGCCGCTACGAGCGCCACTGGACGCCGGTCCACCTCGACCTCCACGTCGAGGACTTCGACGCCTCGCTCGCGCGCGTCGGCGCGGAGGGCGGCTCGATCGAGGCGGAGTACCGAGACATGGGCCCGCGCCCGGTCGCGTTCTGCAGCGACCCGTTCGGCAACGGCTTCTGCATCCTCGGCCCGAAGCGCGCCTGACCGCTACAGCGGCGGGAGACCGGCGGCGCCCGCGGCCGTCGGCCGACTTGCGTTCGGACGGCGTGCGCGCGAGCGTCGACGCGTGACCACGAAGGAACAGCTCGCCGCCGTCTTGCAGCGGCTGGAGGCGGGCGAGGACGCGGCGCTCGCCGAGACTGCGGACGAGGCGCTGCGGAGCGTGCTCGCGTCGAGTCGGACCGCGGTGCAGCTCGGCGGCGCGATCGCGCTCGCGCGGCGCGCCGAGATCTCCGCCGACCTCACGATCGCGAGCGCGGCGGCCGCGTGGCTGCAGTCGCGCGCCGCGGGCGGCTTGCGCTATGCGAGCGGTCCGGCGCTCGCCGCGGCGGGCGCGCTCTGGCGCCGTCGCGTCGCGGGCACGCACGCGGTCGCGCTGGCACGTGCCGGCGAGCGCGTCGCGATCGCGGCGCGGGGCGGGGACGCGCACGCGGCGCGGGGCGGGGACGCGCACGCGGCGCGGGGCGGGGACGCGATCGAGTGGAGCGATCTCGCCACCGGTGAGCCGCGCTCGCGCCTCGTGCTCGACGGTACGCCGCGACGTCTCGCGATCGCGCCGGACGGCTCGCGTGTCGCCGTCGGCACGAACGTCGACGGCGGGATCGCGGTGTGGGACCTCGCCGCTCCCGCGTCGCGCGTCGTGATCCCGAGCCTTCGCAGCACCGAGTGGCTCGCGCTGATCGACGCGGACACGCTCCTCTGCATCGACGGCGAGCTGTCGTGCTGGGAGCTGCGACCGACGCCGCGCCGCCGCTGGACGATCGGCGATGCGTACGCGCCGCGCGAGCCGTACCTCCGTCATGCGTTCCTCACCGGCGACGGCGTCGCGGTGCTGCGCGTCGACGATCGCGGCGGCGCTCGGATCGACGTGCACGCCCTCGAAGACGGCGCGTGCATCCGCGGCGTCGCGCTCGAGCATGTGTTTCCGGTCGTCGATCTCGAGGGCTCGCTGGCGCCGTCGCCCGATCGCCGGCGTTGCGCGTGGAGCCATGCCTACGGCGACGGCAGCGTCGCGATCGTCGCGCTGGGCGACGGCCGCACCGTCGCGATCGCGCCGGGCGACGGCCGCGCGGTCACCGCGCTGGCGTGGCTCGACGACGCGCGTCTCGTCGCCGGCACGATCGACGGGCGGCTCCGCTCGATCGACGCAGAGAGCGGCGCCGCGCTCGGCACGATCGCAGCCCACGGCGCCGCGATCGCCGGCGTCGTGGGAGACGGGGACGCGATCGTCTCCGTCGACGCGGCCGGCTCGCTCGCGCGTCACGCGCTCGCGTCCTTCGCACCGGGCACGGGGCTCGCGAGACTCGAGGCGCCGGTGCGCGCGGTCGGCGCGACGCCGAGCGGGCTCGTGTGGATCGGCGACGGAGAGCTGGTCGGGACCGACGCCGGCGGCCACCGGCGCTGGACGTGCGCGCGACCGCGCGGCGACGTCGTCGCGATCGTCCATGACGGCGCGACCGTGGCCGTCGCCACGACGTGGCGTCCGTCGCCGAACGCCATCGCGCAGGAGAGCGCGATCGCCCGCGTCGCGATCGCCGGCGGCGGGGCGCGCGAGGAAGTGCGGCTCGACGGTGCGGTCCGGAAGCTCGTCGCGGCGGGCGAGGGCGCGTTCCTCGCGGCGGTGGATCCGAACAGCCCCTTGCCCGACGACGCGCGACCGCTCGTGCATCTTCCGGCCGAGGGCGCGCCGTCGATTCACCGCGCGTGGGGGTCGGGGCTCGTCGAGGCGATGTCGCTCGCGCCGCCGCCGGCTCGCTGCTGCGTCGGGCTCTCCGACGGGCGCATCGTGGTGATCGGCGAGGCGTTCGATGCGCCCGCGCGCGCGTGGAAGGCCCACGGAGCCGCGGTCGTCGCGTTGCATCCGATCGGCGAAGAGCTCTTGTCGGTGGGGCTCGACGGCGCCGCGACGATCTGGGACCCGCGCACCGGCGCGCGGCGGCGCGGCTTCTCGTTCACGAGACACCCCAAGCGGCGCGAGGGACCGGTCGTGAGCGCGCTGCTCGGTGGCGGCAGCGCGGCGGCGCTGTCGTTCTGGCTACCGCAGGTGGAGCTCTTCGACCTGGAGCGCGCGGAGCTCCGCGCGCGCGTCGAGCTCCCCGGCGTCGCGCGCGTGCTGTCCGCGCCCACCGGCGCGGACTGGTTTGCGGTCGCGTGCGAAGGAGGCGTCGTGCTCGCGTTCGACGCGGCCGGCGGGCGTCTCGGCGTCTGGGACGTCGGCGGCGTCATCCGCCAGCTCGCCTGCGTCGGCGATCGCCACCTCTTCCTCCGCACCGCCGCAGGTCACCTCCACGGCCTCGTGCTCGAGTCCGCGCTGCACCAAGAATGAGCGCGCCCTGCGCCTCGAATCGCGCTCTGCCCATTTCACCGGTGCTTGCAGGCGGTGTGGGGCTCGTCGGCGGCTCGAATTCGCGATCGTGCGGGCCTTCGTGCGTTGCTCGGGTCTACGCCCTCCGTGACACGAATCGTCGCGAAGGTAGTACTTATTGATCTTGAATTTCATTATCAATAGTGTCAGTCCGCGATGGCGACCGACGCGTGCGGGCACGGCGAAGGCGAGGGGGTGGAGAACACCGCTCGCGTCGACGTCCGGTGGCGGGAGCTGACCGAGGCGGCGAACGCGGCGTTCGCGCGCGGGGAGCTCCGCGCGGCGCGAGTCTCCTACGAGGAGGCGCGCACCGAGGCAGCCCGAATCCTCGACCGCGCATCGCGCGAAGCGCGCACCGAGGCAGCCCGAGTCCACGTCGGCGCGGCGAGGGAAGCGCGTACCGAGGCAGCCCGAGTCCATGTCGGCGCGGCGGGGGAGGCGCGCAGCGAGGCGGCTCGAGCCCGCGCGGTGGGGGAGGCGATGCGGATTGCGCCGATGCTGTTCGTTATCGCGGCGCAGAATCTCGCGGAGTTGGAGCGGCGGGAGGGGGGCGCGGCGCGGGCGGATGCGTTGTTGCTCGAGGCGTTCGAGCGGCTCGTCAGGGTCGCCGAGGACCCGAGTGCGCCGCTGCTCCTCCGGGCTTCGTGCGGGCGGCACCTCGCGCCGGCCCTCGCCGAGCTCGGCGGCGTCCCGCTCCAGCCGCTCCTCGATCGCGCGAACGCGGCGCAGCGCGCCGTCGCGCTCGCTTTGTCCAACACCCCCACCTCCTGAGGCCACTCCGATGCTCCATTCCCTCCTCTCCTTCGCGCACCGCCACGGCCTCGTCCCCGAGGCGGCGGCGCACTGCGACATCCCCTGCAAGATCTACGACCCGGGGCCGATCCTCATCTCCGCCCTCACCGTCGTCCGCATGATCGACATCATCGAGGACTGGAAGGCCCATCGCGGCGACGACGAGGTCGCGTTCCTCAACAGCGTGGCGCGCGCGGTCGCGCAGAAGGAACAGCACGCCGCCCACGTGAAGGACGAGATCCGCGTGATCTGGGGCGACTACTTCAAGGCGCCGCAGCTCCAGAAGTATCCGCAGCTCCACGATCTGACGCACTCGATCATGCTCGCCGCCGGTGCGGCGAAGCAGGGCGTGAAGCGCGAGGACGCGGTCAAGCTCCTCGAGCTCGTGAATCAGTTCGCGGAGATCTTCTGGGAGACGAAGTCCGTGAAGACGAAGCGCGCCGTGTGTCCGTATCCGCCGTCGCTCGAGGTCGTCTATCCGGACCTCTGAGTTGTACGAGCGCGCATGTTTCGCGTCGTCCGCGTGAACGGTCCGAGCATGGCCCCCACCCTCGTCGACGGCGACTTCGTCGTCGTGATCGATCGGCCGTGCCGGATCGGCGACGTCGTCGTCGTGATGCACCCGCAGTACGGCCGCATCGTCAAGCGCGTCGCCGCGCGCGACGGGAGCGGGCGCATCGCGCTCGAGGGCGATGGCGCGCTCTCGACCTCGCGCGAAGCCCTCGGCTGGACGTCGCCGCACGACGTCCTCGGTCGGGTCTGCCTCCGCGTCCGGCGCTGAGCGAGCCTCAGGGGAAGCGGCGGGTGATGCCGTTCGTCTCCGGGATGTCGTTGATCTCGCCCCAGCGGCCCCAGAACTTCACGAAGACCTGGCCGTTCTTCGGCTTCGCGCGCGTGCCGATGTTCACGACCGCGTTCTCGGTCTTCCAGACGGCGGCCGCGGCGGCGGCCTTCGTCGTGTCCTTCGCGATGCCGTGCGTGCCTTCGATCGCGTAGGTGCCCGGGGCGAGGTAGTTCGCGTGGGTGCCCTTCGCGACGTACGCGACCGGGTGCGTGCCGTCCCACGAGAGCTTCGGATCGTTCGCCTTCACGATCGTGCCGCCCTTGTGCGCGGAGAGCTTCACCTCCGTCGCCTTGCCCTGGCCGCCGTTCGCCTTCGGATCGATCGTCACGCGCACGTGCTCCCAGTCGGACTCGTGATTGAAGATCGAGAAGCCGTCGTTGTACGGATAGAAGATCCAGTACTCGATGTTCACGAGGCCGGAGGCCTGCGGGCGCCACACCGCGTAGGACTTCCAGTCGCTCCGCGGCGAGCCCTTGCGCGTCGCCTCGTTCACGATCTCGAGGAAGAAGCCCTCGTGCGTCGTCGCCGCGACCTTCTTGCCGCCGTCGTGACGGCAGAACGAGCCGTTGTCCTCGTGCGTCGCGGCGACGAGCTTCTGCTGCGTGACCTTGCCGACGGGGTAGATCTCGTGGTCGGGGCAGTTCTTGTGGTTGTAACGCATCGTCACGCGCGCGAGGTACCAGTCGACGCTCGACGGGCGGTACGGATCGTCGGCGTGGAGATGGAGGTGCGGAGCGAACGTCTTGATCAGCTGGTCCTGCGTCGCGGCCGGCGTCACGGCGTCGTTGTCCGGCGACTTCGCGAGCGCGCTCATCTGGACGTCGGGGTCCACGTCGAACGCGCTGTCCGCGACGACGTCGTCGTCCGCGTCCTCGTTCGCGCCCTCGATGTCCTCGATCTCCGTCGCGTCCGAGAGCGACCCCGGCCCTTCGTCTCCGGCGTCCGCCGCGCACGCCGCCACGCCGAGGGAGATCATCGCCGCCATCGCCCGAACCGTTGCCATCGTCGTCTTCACGAAGACGGGTCAGTGCACGGCCGGTGCCGGCGTAGAGCGACCTGATTTCGAGCGGTTACGACGTCGTTTGCGCGAATTGGAAAGGACGGTCGCCGATCCATAGGGGTAAACCCCCGTCATCACGGCGCGTTTCGTTGCGCGGATTGCGCGCGCCTACCTGCAACAGGACGGCAAGACCGGGTCCGGGCGCGTGCACGCGGACTCGCAGCGCCCCGAAGCGCCGTTGCCGCAGGGCGAGACCTTCACGTGCTTCCCGTCCTTGCACTCGCCCGCGAACTGGAAGCCCGCCTGCTCGTCGGTCGGGTAGCCCGTGAAGTCACGATGGCAGTAGACGCCGTTCGCCTTGTCGGCGCACGGATCGCACTGATCGTCGTAGCCGCTCGGCATGCCGACGCAGCCGTTCGCGCACTTCTTCACGCAGCGAGGCACTCCGTCCGTGCAGTCGACGAGGTCCGTATCGGCGACCGACGCGGGGCGGTCGCCCGCGACGAAGTTCCTCCCGCAGTTCACGCGTTGCTTGGCCCCGCAGTTGATCGCCGCGAGCACCGCCGGATCCGCGACGCAGTCGGGCGGAGGTGCGGCGTCCGGCGTGTCGCCGCTCGACGACGAGGAGCTGCTCGAGGACGAGCCGCTGCTCGACGAGCTGCTGCTGCTCGGGTTGCGCGGAATGTCGTCGTCGTCGTCGCCGGGGACGACGCGTTGGGACTGCTCCGCCGGCTCGTCGAACGAGACGAGGAGCGAGCATCCTGCGAGGACGACCGTCACGGCGACGCCGAGCGCAAGGCCGGACAGTGGACGCATGGGCCCGATGGTAGCTCCATGTCGCGAACGCGCTACTTCAGCTTGCAAAAACGCGCCTGCCGGAAGCGCGCCTTCGTCTGATTCGCGTGGAATCCGAGCGCGCCCGTGAGCGCGCCCACCGTCCCGGTCGCCGTCGTCGTGACGCCCTTGATGATCGCGCGGCAGCGGAGCGTCCCGCCCTTCACCTCCGCGAGGATCCGGAACTCCTCCCCCGCCGCGACCGCGGCTCGCGTCGTGCGCTCGAGGCTCGTCGTCTGCACCGCGCCGGGTTGGCCGGCGAGGCGCACGACGCTCGTGAAGAGCTGGCCGCCCTGGAGCAGCTCGATCCCGCACCCCACCGCCGAGAGCGCGCCGCCCTCGATCTTCGTCCCGAACGTGACGAAGACCTGGCGCGCGATCGGGGTGATGGCGTTGTCGACCTGCGTCGACGTCGCGAGGACGTCCACCGCGACGTCCCCGACGTCCTGATATTTCGTGAAAATCGCCTGATCCGGCAGGTTGTCGAGGCTCGTCTGCACGTAGCCGGCGTCGTACGACCACGTCGTCGGGAAGCCCGCCGCCGGCGCGAAGAAGTCCTTGTTCGTGGTGAGCTCGTCCTCGAGGAGGCTCGTCCCCACGATGCCCGCGTCGTTCGGCGCGCAGTCGACGGCCGCGTCCGCGTCGACGATCGGAGGCGCGACGTCGTCGTCGTCGTCCGTCGGCGGCGGCGTGGTCCGGTCGCGCGTCCCCGCGTCGAGCGGGCCGGTCGCGATGAGGGGGTCCGGCGGGAGCTCGTCGAAGCTGACGAGGAGCGAGCACCCCGCCACCGTCGCGCACGCGGCGATCCCGAGCCCGAGCCTCGACGTGGCGCGCATCCCCTCATCGTAGCGGAGACACGGACGGCGGGCCCATCCCTGTGCTAACGAGGTCGCCGATGGATCTCTTCGGACACCTCAGGGCCTACGATTACGGCGAGGTTCACTTCAAGCACGACAAGGCTTCGGGCTTGAAGGCGATCGTCGCGGTCCACGACTCGCGGCTCGGCCCCGCCCTCGGCGGCTGCCGCTTCCTCCCGTACGACACGGACGAGGCGGCGGTCATCGACGCGCTGCGGCTCGCCCGCGGCATGACCTACAAAGCCGCGATCACCGGGCTCGCCCACGGCGGCGGCAAGAGCGTCCTCATCCGTCCGCAGCAGCACTTCGATCGCGTCGCGATGTTCCGCGCGTTCGGCAAGTTCGTCGACGACCTCGGCGGCCACTACATCACCGCCGAGGACAGCGGCACCGGCCTCGAGGACATGGAGGTCATCCGCACGGTGACGAAACACGTCACCGGCGTCGGGCCCGCGCACGGCGGCTCGGGCGATCCTTCGCCGTTCACGGCGCTGGGGGTGCGGCGCGGGATCGAGGCTTGCGTGAAGTTCCGGATGAAGAAGGACTCGCTCGAAGGCGTCCACGTCGCGGTCCAGGGCGTCGGCCACGTCGGCTACCACCTCTGCAAGGAGCTGCATGCTTCCGGCGCCACCATCTCCGTCGCCGACATGGACCCGCTGAAGTCGGAGCGCGCGCAGCGCGAGTTCGGCGCCAAGATCGTCCCGCTCGACGAGATCTTCTCGATCGACTGCGACGTCGTCGCGCCGTGCGCGCTCGGCTCCGCGATGAACGACGAGAGCATCCCGAAGCTCAAGGCGAAGATCGTCGCCGGCGCGGCCAACAACCAGCTCGCGGAGCCGCGCCACGGCGACGACCTGCACGCGCGCGGCATCCTCTACGCCCCCGACTACGCGATCAACGCGGGCGGCCTCGTCAACGTCGCGCAGGAGGTCCTCGGCTACGACGCGGCGAAGTCGCGCGCCAAGACGATGCTCATCTTCGACACGATCCACGAGATCGCCGAGCGCAGCGCGAAGACCGGCACGCCGACCTACCGCATCGCCGACATGATCGTCGAGGAGAAGCTCGCCAAGATCAGCAAGTCGATCCCGCCCAAGACCTGACCTTACTTCGCGAGCTCGCGCTCCGCGATGTCGAGGGGAACGTCGCCGAGCGCGGACCACGCCTTCGCGCGCGCGGCGGGATCGCCGGCGGCGAGGATGCGGACCGCGACGCCGGCGCCGATCGCGGTGGCGGGGCGCGCGAGCGCGATCCGCTCGAGCCGGCCGAGCGTGTCGGGGAGCACCGGGACGAGGAGGCGATGCTTCGCCTCGACGTCGGCGATCGCGCCGGCGCCGCGCGCGACGTCGAGCGCCCACGCGGCGACGACGACGTGGTCGTGCATCGCCGCGAGCGCGAGCGCCTGATCGACCCCCGCCGCGAGCTTCCGCAGGTGGCACGCCGGCTCGCGCTCGCGCGGCGCCGCCATCGATCGCACGCGCGACCCCGGCACCGCGTCGACGCACGCGCCTTGGACGAAGAGCTGCTCGTCGAGCGCGTCGCCGAGCGCGTCGCGTCCGAGCCCCGCCGCCTTCACGGCCGGCTCCGCCTTCGCGCGGAGCTCCGCCTCGAGCGCCGCGAACGCCGCCGACAGCTCCTCGGGCGAGGCCGTCACCCCGACCTGCGCGCGGAGGCGCCGCGCGACGACCTCCCAGTCGCGCGCCGCCTTCGCCGCCGGCTTCGACGCGATCTCCTCGAGCGCGTCGCGCATGCGCACGAGCGCCTTCGTCGTCTCGACGAACCCGGGCGCCGACGCGATGTGCTCGAGCGCGTCGAGCGCGTCGTCGAGCTCGCGCGCGCGCACGACGTCGAGCGCGCGGGCCGGGTCCGCCGCCTCCGTCATCGCGGCGGTGAGCTCGCCGAGGCGCCGCGCGAGCCAGCGATCGTCCTCCGCCGCCTCGCGTTCGTCCTTCGGCGCCGACCACGTCTCGACGATCGCGCGCACGAGCGCGCTCGCGGAGCGGGGGATGGCGCGCTCCTCCTCGAGCCGCGCCGACTCGCCGTCGACGAGCCGCGCGACGAGCTCGCGCTCGGCGCCGCCGGGGGGGAGCTTCGCGAGCTTCTGCTTCACCGCGTCGAGCCCGCGCGCGCGGGCGTCGAACGAGAACGGATCGATGCGCCCGTCGTTGACGGCGAGGGTCGGGTCTTCGTGGAGGATCGCCGCCATCGCGACGCGGCGGAGGTCGTCCTCGGACGGCTCGATCCGCGCGCGGCGCGCGAAGCGCCGGTCGATCGCGGCGAGGTCGCGCAGGACCTCGTCCTCGCCGCGATCGAACGCGGCAGGATCGTCGGGCGCCGCCGCCGGCCTCGCGGCCGCGGCGGGCCCTCCACAACCGACGACGAAGACGAGGGCCACGAGCGGGACACGCATGACGGCGCGCGAGTCTAGCGCGGCACTTCACGACGATCGCGATACAACAGCCATTCTGTACTAACGTGTTCGCGTGCTCGAACGCACCCTCAGCGCAGCCGCGCGCCGGCTCTGGCCGTGGGTACAGCGCCTGAACCGTGCGGTGGAGCGGCCGGCGCCGCAGCCGGCCTGGGCGCCCGGTCCGCTCCTCAAGCGCCGCGAGCGATCGTTCCCCGAGCTCGGGTTCCCGCGCGAGACCGACTCGCTCTGTCCGCGCTGCGTCGCGGAGGTCCGCGCCGACGTGCTCTCCGGCAAGCGCGATCTCCGCACCCTCGTCGACGGCCGCCCCGGCGAGATCCGCGCGCGCATCGTCGAGGAGGACGGGAAGGTCCTCATGAAGAAGACCTGCCCCACCCACGGCGCCTTCGAGGACGTGATGGCGATCGACGCCGAGTTCCTCCGCCGCATCGAGCGCCTCTACCCCGGCCGCGACTTCCGCTCGCCGCCGACGTCGCTCCGCGAGCACGGCTCCTCGAGCATCCAGTACGGCCGCGGCAGCGTGCTCACGGTGGACCTCACGAACCGCTGCAACATGATGTGCGATCCGTGCTTCATGGACGCGAACCAGGTCGGCTACGTCCACGAGCTCGAATGGGACGAGATCGCGAAGATCCTCGACGACGCGCTCACGGTGCAGCCGCGCCGCCAGATGAGCATCCAGTTCTCGGGCGGCGAGCCCACGCTGTCGCCGCACTTCCTCCGCGCCGTCCGCTACGCGCGCGAGAAGGGCTTCTTCGCCGTCCAGTGCGCGACGAACGGCGTCCGCTTCGCGCAGGACCCCGCGTTCGCGCGCGAGGCGAAGGAGGCCGGCCTCCGCATGGCGTACCTCCAGTTCGACGGCGTCGGCAACGAGGTGAACGCGCACCGGAAGGTGGGGAACCTCTACGACGTGAAGGTCCGCGCGATCGAGAACCTCCACGCCGCCGGGATCGACGTCATCCTCGTCGTCACCGTCGTGGGCGGCGTGAACGACCACGAGGTCGGGCGCATCATCGACTTCGCGATCGAGAACGCGGACAAGGTCACCGTCGTCTCCTTCCAGCCGGTGAGCTTCACCGGGCGCGACGAGGACGTCGCCGACGACGTGCGCGCGCGGCAGCGCTACACCCTCTCCCACCTCGCGCGCGACGTGAAGGAGCAGACCGGCCACACCGAGCCGCTCCGCGACTGGTTCCCGCTCTCGGCGATGGGGCCGTTCAGCGACCTCACCGACCACCTCCTCGGCGAGCGCGCGGACTGGGGATCGATGAAGTGCGGCTGCCACCCGAACTGCGGGATCGGCACGATCCTCTTCGTCGACAAGGAGACGAAGCGCGCGGTGCCGCTGACCGAGTTCCTCGACCTCGAGGCGCTCCTCTCCGATCTCCAGGACGTCACCGACGCCGCCGGCGGCCGCGCGTTCACCCTCGCCGAGCTCGTGCTCGCGCTGCTCAAGAGCTTCGACGCGGCGCGGTCGCCGGTGCCGTTCGCAACGCTGGTGAAACAATTCCTGAGCCAGACTGGCGCGCGTGGAAAGGCGGTCGGCGAGCACGAGAGCGACGCGGGCGAGTTCCGCTGGCGCGTCCTCTTCGTCGCCGGGATGTGGTTCCAGGACCTCTACAACTACGACTTCCGTCGCACCGAGATGTGCATCATCCCGTACGGCACGCAGATGGGGGAGATCAGCTTCTGCGCGTACAACACCGGCGTCGGCTGGCGTCAGGTCGTCGAGAAGATGAAGGCGACCGCGACGGTGGCGGAGTGGAACCGGACGCGCGGGCGTCACCCCGTCTACGCGAAGGGGCAGGACCTCCCGCTCGCTCCCGCGCTCGGCACCGTGACCGCGAAGCGGGTTCGTTTGCCGCTGGTGGCGCGCTGACGATGCCGGACAGGTCGTCACGCGCGAAGATGGACCCGGCGGCGCTCGGCGCCGCGCTCGACTTCATGCGCGTCCTCTGGGCGCTCGACCACGGTCTCCAGCGTCGCTCGAAGCGGATGGAGGTCGAGCTCGGCGTCACGGGGATGCAGCGCGTGATCCTCCGGCTCATCGGCCGCTATCCCGACATCGCCGCGGGACGCCTCGCGGAGCTCGTGCACGTCCATCCGAGCACGCTCACCGGCGTGCTGAAGCGCCTGACCGAGCGCGGCTTCATCCGCCGCGAGCGCGATCCCGCCGACGCGCGCGTCTCGCGCTTCGCGCTCCTGCCGCCGGGCGAGGAGATCGACGCGACGCAGGCGGGCACGGTCGAGGCGGCGGTGCGCCGCGCGCTCTCGCGGATCGAGCCGGCCACGATCGACGCGGCGCGCTCGGTCATCGCCGCCATCGCCGAAGAGCTCGCGCGCTCCGATCGCTGATTGCTACTTCGACGGCGCGCAGCGGCCGACGATCCTCGTCCGGCCCAAGAGGAGCGAGCACGAGCGCAGCACGTCCATCGCGAGGACGCCGTCGCGCGGGCACGACGCGTCGGCGGCGCCCTGGATGAGATCGACGTTGGCGGTGACGCTGAACGAGCCGGTCGTGATGCGCGCGTTCGCGATCTTCCGCGCCGTGATCGGGCCCGACGCGGTGTACATCGCCTCCTTGTTGGGCGTGCTCTGCGGGAGCAGCCGCTGGCCGGCGGACGAGCCGATGAACACGTCGGAGTGCTGCGCGCCGGTGTCGACGAGCAAGGACACCTTCTGCTGCTCGATCACGGACGGCATCACGTACGCGAGCCCGCGCACCGGTCCCTCCGAGTCCTCGCACGTGCGGCCCTGATCGACGTCGAAGAGGCGGACCCCTTTGTCCGCCATCTCGCGCAGGCTCTCGTCCCACCACGCCGAGCGGAGCTCTCCCTTCGCGAGGTCGAGGACGACGGCGTCGCCCTCCTCTTCGAGGCGCTGCGGCGAGATGAAGGCGCCGATGCCGAGCTTCTCGATGACGGGCGGGACCTCGGTCGCGAGGAGCGTCGTCGTCGCGAGCTTGCCCCAGTCGTCGATCGCGATGTCGACGCCGTCGAGGCGGTAGGCGGCGATCGATTTCCCGACGTGGTCGGTCCCGATGTCGCCGAGCTTCTTCATCGGCAGCCCGAGCTTGCGCGCGAGCCACCCCGCGATCACGTGCGAGTTCGCGCCGGTGTCGACGAGCATCAGCACCGGCTGCCCCGCGACGTGGCCCGTGACGACGGGGAGGGGGAACGGCCGCCCGCGGATGTCGTAGCGGATCAGCGCGCGCTTCGTGAGCTTCCCCGGCGTCGCGGCGGCGAGGCGCGGCTTCGACGACGACGCCGTTTCGGCGCAGCCTCCGAGCAACACGAGCGCGAGGACGAGGAGGAGCGGACGAATGACGAAAGCCTAGCCTGCGGAGCCGGGAGTCACGGCATCGACGATGATCGCGCCGTCCTCGACGTCCACCGTCGCGACGTCGCCGCGGCGGAGCTCACCTTTCAGCAGCATCTCCGCGATCGGCGCCTCGATGAGCCGCCCGATCGCGCGCCGCATCGGTCGCGCGCCCATCTCGGGATCGAAGCCGCCCGCGTCGAGGAGCGCGTCGACCGCGGCCGCGCTCGCGTCGAGCTTCACCCCGCGCGCGTTCTCGAGGTCGCGCGCGAGCGTCCTCAGGATGCGCCGCGCGACCTCGGCGACGTCGCTCCGCGTGAGCGGCGCGAAGGCGAGGACCTCGTCGAGGCGGTTGAAGAGCTCGGGCGGGAGCGCCTTTCGTGCCGCGTCGGTGACGGCCTCGCGGTAGCGGTTCGTCTCGCGCTCCTCGTGGGCGTGATCGCGGCGCGGCGCGCCGAACCCGATCCGTCCGCGCGTGTGCGCGACGGGGGAGATCTCGGCGCCGATGTTCGAGGTGAGGAGGATGACGGTGTTGGTGAAGTCCACCGTGCGGCCGCGGCCGTCGGTGAGGCGCCCTTCGTCGAACACGCCGAGGAAGCCCTCGAGCACGTCGCGGTGCGCCTTCTCGATCTCGTCGAGGAGCACGACCTGGTACGGCCGCCGCCGCACCGACTCGGTGAGCTGTCCGCCGGAGTCGTGGCCGACGTAGCCGGGCGGCGCGCCGACGAGGCGCGCGATGGCGTGGGACTCGGCGTACTCGGAGAGGTCGAGGCGCGTCATCGCGTCCGCGGAGTGGAATAGGCACTCCGCGATCGCCTTCGCCGTCTCCGTCTTGCCGACGCCGGTCGGGCCGAGGAGGAGGAACGTCCCGATCGGGCGCCGCGATCGGAACCCGGAGGCGTTGCGCCGGAGCACGGTCGCGATCTTCTCGAGCGCGAAGCGATGCCCGACGATGCGCTGTCCGAGGAGCTCCTCGATCCGGAGGAGCCGCTCCGCGTCGGTCTCGAGCAGCCGCTCCTCCGGCACGCCGGCGAGCTCGCTCACGACCTCGGCGACCTGCTCCGCCTCCACCTTCTTCTCGCCGCGCCGCCGCGTGCGCGCGCCGGCGAGGTCGAGGATCTGGACCGCCTTGTCGGGGAGCGCCTTGTTCGGGAGGTAGCGGACGCTCCACGTGATCGACTTCGCGATCGCGTCTTCACTGAAGGTGCAACCGTGATGCTTCTCGAAGAGGGGCGCGACGCCCATCGTCGCGAGCATCGCCTCCTCCGGTCCGAGCTCGGTCACCTCGATCGGGGTGAAGCACCGCGCGAGCCCGGGGTCGGCGTCGATCGTGCGCCGGTAGTCGTGCTCCGTCGTCGCCCCGATGCACGCGATGTCGCCGCGTCCGAGCGCGAGCTTGAGCTCGGACGCGGCCTCGTCGCCGGCGTCGGGCCCGAACAGGACGTGGACCTCGTCGAAGAACACGAGGACGCGGCGCGGCGGCGTCTCGGCCTTGGCCTTCGCGATCTCGCTCTTCACCTGCGCGATGCGCTCGGCGAGCGAGCCGCGCACGCCGGTCCCGGCGAGGAGCGCGGTCGGCTCGAGCCCGATCACGATGCTGTCCTCGAAGCACGCGACGTCGTCGCCGTCGGCGATCCGCTGCGCGAGCCCGCGCGCGACGCTCGTCTTCCCGACGCCGGGTCCGCCGACGAGGCACGCGTTGCTGCGCTCACGCTTCGCGAGCACGTCGAGCACGCGCTCGATCTCCGGCTCGCGTCCGACGACCGGATCGAGCTCGCCCCTCGCGGCGAGGGCGGTGAGGTTCTTCCCGATCGCGGTGAGGAGCGGGTACTGCTTCGCGTCCAGCTCGAAGCGAGGCGTCGGTACGGTCGCCTTCTGTTGCTTCTTCGCCTTGGCGGGGAGCGGGGCCGGCTTCGCGGGCGCGACCTTCGGCTTCGCGGGCACCGGCATCGCGACGGGGACGACGCCGCTGCGACGCGTCGAGGCAGGCGGCGGCGGCGACGCGACGATCGTGCGAAGGGCGGGGACGGGCATCGGGCGGCGCGGCGGCGCGAGGCCCATCGCGAGCTGCATCGACGCGGTGCGGAGGCGCGTGATGTCGGCGCCGCATTGCACGAGCGTGCGGTGGGCGGCGGTCCCCGGCTCCTGGCAGAGCGCGAAGAGGAGGTGAATCGCGCGCGCGTCGCCGCGTGCTCCGGTGCGCCCGGCGACGTCCTTCGCGCGCTGGATCGCGCGGGCGATGCCGTCGGGCGCGTCGTCGGTCGTCACGCGCGCGGCGCGGAGGATGACCTCGGCGTCGAGGCGGCGTTCGAGGAGCAGCTGCGCCGCCTCCTCGCGCCCCGTCGCGAGCGCGGCGAGGAGGTGCGTCGTGGTCGCTTTTTGACCGCGCTCCCGCGCAGACGCCTCCGCGATCCGTCGAATTTCTGCAAGATCCTGCTCTCTTTGGGCGATCGGGTGAGCCGCGGGCCGCATGGCTTTCCGGGATCGCATGTCCTGCCGCGCTGGGCCAAAAAGCCTGATAGACACGGGACGCGATGTGGGTCGAAGCCAAGCCGTCCTGGATCCGAACCGTCTTGCTCGGAGGCTTCGCCCTCCCCCACATCTGGCTGCGAACCGCCGGGGTCACGTTCCTCGCGACGGTCGTCACGTACCTCTACGAGGCGATCCCGCAGCTCCACTACTCGATCACGACGACGCCGTTCACGCTCATCGGCCTCCCGCTCGGCATCTTCCTCGGGTTCCGCAACAACGCCGCGTACGACCGCTTCTGGGAGGGCCGCAAGCTCTGGGGCACGCTCGTGAACCAGACGCGCAACTTCGCGCGCCAGCTCGTCACCTTCATCGAGGCGCCGGACGCGGACCAGGAGGAGCTCTCGACCTTCCAGAAGGACATGGTCCGCTACGTCATCGCGTACGTGCACGCGCTCCGCTACCACCTCCGCGACATGGCTCCGCTCCCGCGCATCGCGCGCGTCTTGCCGGAGGCGGAGGCGAAGCGCTACGAGGGCGTCGACAACGTTCCGATCGCGATGCTGCAGCGGATCGGCAACCGCCTCCTCGAGGCGCGCCGCAAGGGCTGGGTGCACGTGTACCACGCGCCGCTGCTCGAGCACTCCCTCTCGGTCCTCACCGACGTGCAGGGCGCGTGCGAGCGCATCAAGACGACGCCGATCCCGTATTCGTACACCGTCCTCTTGCATCGCATCGTCGCGGTGTACTGCATCGCGCTGCCCTTCGGCCTGATGGACGCGATCAAGTGGGCGACGCCGGTGGTCGTCCTGATCGTCTCGTACTGCTTCTTCGGCCTCGACGGCGTCGGCGACGAGCTCGAGCAACCCTTCGGCATGGACATCAACGACCTGCCGCTGAAGGCGATCTCCCGCACCATCGAGCGCAACCTCCGCGAAGGCATCGGCGACGAGATCCCCCCCAAGACCGCCGCAAACAAGGGCGTGATGGTCTAGGAGGCCCTCTCGAACCCCTCTCGAGCCCCTCTCGGGGGCCCGGGGGCGCGGAGCGCGTCTTCGCGCGACGGCCCCCGGCGGGAGAGCTCGAGAGGGCAGAGCCCTCTCGAACTAGACATAAATGTCGCGCTCTCGGGCGACTTCGCGGACGGCGTAGGGTTGGGTGACGATCTCGAAGTTGTCGTCGGTGATGCCGTCGTAGGTGAGCTGGAGGCGCTTCTCGTCTCGGATCTGGACGAGGCGGCCGCCGTACTTCGAGGCGTCGACGCCGAAGCCCTGCGTCGTGAGGGTGCCGCCGAAGACGGTGGCGCGCGCGAGGTAGAGGACCAGGTCCGGCATGCCCGGGCGGTTGATCGTCATCGACGCGGTGAGGTGCGCCATGCCGCGCTCGTCCATCTCCTTCATCAACGCGCGCGCGGTGTCGTAGATGCCCTGCACCGCGACGATCGCGCCCGCCACCGCGGCGGTGATCTCGACGCCCTCCTCCGACCTCACGCCCTTCTTCGCGAGGAGCTCGTAGCCCGCCTCGCCGAGGTTCGTGCGGATGCGCTTGTGGACGTCGCTCTCGCCGTCGAACTTCTGGAGCGTCGCCATCACCGCGCCGCAGGCCGCGCGCGGCTCGCGCCAGAGCGACTCGCGCGTCTTGCCGTAGACGGTCGTGCCGTCGATGTAGTCGCGGCCCACGTGCGTCTTGAGATCGAAGGCGCAGAGGACGTAGCTCTGGGAGTTGCCCTCGTAGAGGCGCGCCCGGAGCGCGTCGTCGAGCGCGTGCGCCCACGTGACGTGCGCGAGCACGCCGCCGTCGTCGGTGCCGCCGCCGGTCGGCGAGAACGCCTCCGGCTTGAGCGTGCCCACCTCCGAGAGCGTCGCGAAGCGGCTCGCGACGACGCGCTGGTAGTGATCCATCTCGCCGTAGTGGATGCGATCGCCGCAGTTGGTGCACGCGAGCGTCGTGACGACGGAGGGGATCGTGAAGTCGGCCGTGCACGCCTCGCGGTCGTGCGCCACCGGCGGCGTCGCGTCCGCGAACTGCAGCTCGTCACGAAGGACCTGCAGGCCCGACGTGAGCTGCATGCGATCGCTGACGATCTCGTCGAGGTAGACGCGGTTCGTTCCGCGCTCGGTCCCGAAGTTCGCGCCAAGCTTCCAGAGCCTCTCCACGCGCAGCTGCGCGGCGCCGCGATCGAACATCGGCGCAGCATTGCATGACATCGCCTCAGCGAGACGTAGCGTCTTGCAACAGGTGACGGACTGCGCGACGCCCCGCGCCGCCGAGCGGCCAGGTGTAGGTCAGGTCGTCGTCGAGCGTCGCGTTCGGTGACGCGGGCGGCTCGTCGCGCGCGAGGAGCGTCCACACGACGGGCGCGAGCGAGAGCCCGACCGGCAGCCACTCCGGCGGCGGGAGCGTCGCGCGCGAGATCGCGACGTCGAACGCGCGACCTCGCTCCTTCACGACGTCGTCGGCCTTCGCGCGCACGAGCTCCACGTCCGTTCGCGCGAGGGTGCCGATCGCGGTGCGCAGGAACGAGACGCGCTTCGCGAGCGGCTCGACGAGCGTCACCTTCAGATCGGGACGGAGGAGCGCGAGCGCGAAGCCGGGCGCGCCCGCGCCGCTGCCGACGTCGACGACGCGCGCGCCGTCTGCGATCTTCGTCGCGAGGACGAGCGCGTCGGCGACCATGAGATCGACGAGCTCGCGATCGCCCTTCGCCGCGGTCAGATCGATGCGCGCGTTCCACGTCCGCACGAGATCGAGCCAGCGCGCGATCGCGTCGCGCCGAGCCTCCGGGACGCCCGCTTCCGCGAGGAGCTCCATGCGGTGAGTGTGGCGCCCCCGGCCCAGAAAAGGTAAGGGTTTTCCTCCCGTGAGCTACGTCGCCCCGTCCCCGAGCCAGCCCACGGCCGTCGCCAGCGAAGCGGCGCTCGCCGCCCTCGTCCAGCGCACGTTCGGCGCGGAGGTCGCGTCCGTCGCGATGTCGGGGGGCGCCTCGACGCGGCGGTACTTCCGGCTCACGCTCCCCGGCGGCAAGACCGCGGTCGCGATGTTCGTCCCCGAAGGCGGCCGCCCCGAAGAGGTGCAGAAGGCGCACGCCGGGACGCGCTGGCCGTTCCTCGAGGTGCGCGACCTCCTCGCCGATCGCGGCGTCGACGTCCCGCGCATCCTCGCGGAGGACACCGACAGCGGCTGGCTCGTCCTCGAAGACCTCGGCGACGACACGCTCGCGAACTGGCTCCTCAAGCGCCCCGCCGATCGCGAGGACCTCTACCGCAAGGCGGTCACCGACCTCGCGCGCGCGCAGAAGGAGCTCGCGTCGCTCCCGCGAGGTTGCGTCGTGGGGAGCCGCCACTTCGACTTCGACCTGCTCCGCTGGGAGATCGAGCACTTCAAGGAGTGGGGGCTCGACGCGCGCGAAAAGCCGCTCGCCGCCGCCGACGTGGAGGCGTGGAACGGCATCGCCGATCGGCTCGCCGAGCGCGTCGCCGCGCTGCCGCGAGGGTTCGTCCATCGCGACTACCAGTCGCGGAACCTCATGGTCGTCGACGAGAAGCGCCTCGTCTGGATCGACTTCCAGGACGCGCTGCTCGGGCCGCGCGTCTACGACCTCGTCGCGCTCTTGAACGACAGCTACCAGGAGTTCGATCGCGCCTTCGTCGAGGCGCGCCTCCGCGACTACGCCGCCGCCGCGGGCTGCGCGTACGACGGCCTCCCCGCCGAGTTCGATCTCGTCACCGTGCAGCGGAAGCTCAAGGACGCGGGGCGCTTCGTGTTCATCGATCGGCAGAAGGGCAACCCGTCGTTCCTCAAGTTCGTCACCCCGACGATCGCGAAGGTCGGCGGCGCGCTCGCGCGGCTCGCGCCGGACGATCCGGACATGGCCGCCCTCCACGCGATGTTGCGGCGCACGCTGGGCGACGAGCTCGGATGAGCCGCGGCTCCGACGCGCCGCCGCCGCGCACCGTCGAGATCCATCCCCACGGGCTCCTCCTCGCGCAACGCGAAGAGGTGCTCCCGCTCTGGGCCGGCGCGATGCACTACTGGCGCCACGCCCCCGAGCACTGGGCGCCGTGCCTCGACGCGATGAAGGCGATGGGCCTCCGCGTCGTCGACACCTACGTCCCGTGGGGCGTGCACGAGACCTCGCAGGGCGACTTCGACTTCGGTCAGAGCTTCGCGCGCCTCGACGTCGCCCGCTTCATGAAGCTCTGTCACGAGCGCGGGCTCTACGTCATCTGCCGGCCCGGCCCTCACATCAACGCAGAGCTCACGTATTTCGGATTGCCCGAGCGCGTGGTGTGGGACCGCGAGTGCCAGGCGCGGACGCCGCGCGACAACCCGGTCGTGCTGCCGATGGTCCCGAGCGCGTTCCCGGTCCCGAGCTACGCGAGCGACGCCTTCCACGACGAGGCCGCGCTGTGGTTCGAGGCGGTCGGGCGCGTGCTCGCGCAGCACCAGTACCCGCACGGCCCGATCGTGATGTGGCAGATCGACAACGAGGGCGCGCTCTACTTCCGCGACGGGCCCTACGATCAGGACTACCACCCCGACGCGATCCGCCTCTTCCGCGCGTTCCTCCGCGAGAAGTACTCGAGCGCGAAGGCGCTCCGCGACGCGTGGAACGAGGCCAACGTCACGTTCGCGACCGCGGCGCCGCCGCAGCGCTTCGACGCGACGACGGCGGACGAGCTCCCGCGCCACATGGACTGGATGGAGTTCCACGAGCACCTCCTCGCCGAGGCGATGGCGCGCTTCGCGAAGGCGCTCGAGAACGCGGGCTGCGCGTCGGTGCCGACGATGCACAACCTCCCCCTCGGCGAGGCGGCGACGGCGCTGAACGCGGGGCGCATCGCGAAGGTCGTCGACCTCGTCGGCCTCGACTACTACCACCCCGCCGATCCGAAACATCACCTCTCGATCTTGCGGCGCACCGGCGAGCTCGCCGTGCGGAGCGTCGGCCGCAGCGCGCCCGCCTTCGGGGCCGAGGTCGGCGCCGGCTTCCCGCCGTTCTTCCCGCCGCTCGACGAGGCGGACTCGCTCTACACGCTGTGCGCCGCGCTCGCGTACGGGCTCCGCGGCTTCAACCTGTACATGGCGGTCGATCGCGATCGCTGGGTCGGCGCGCCGATCGACGAGCACGGCCTCCCGCGCCGCTTCGCCGACGACTACCGCGCGCTCATCGCCGCGCTCGACAAGGTCCGCTTCCACACCCTCCGCCGCCGCGCGCCGGTGCGGCTCGTCGTGCCGCGCGCGCTCCGCCGCCTCTCGCGCGCGACGCACGCGTTCGGTCCGGTGACGCCGACGTTCTTCAACGTCGCCGGCGCGGGCCCGCTCGAGGCCTCCTTCGAGGACGACCTCGGGCTCGGCGGGGGAGCGGCGCCGATCGTCGGAGAGTCGTTCGTCCGCGCGTTCGAGCGTGCGCTGCTCGCGCGCGGCGTCCCGTTCGCCTACGCCGGCGGCGAGGCGCTCGTGTCCTCGATCGAGGGCGCGTCGTGGATCGTCTGCACGACCGCGGGCGGCCTCAAGCGCGACGTGCTCGACACGCTGCGCGACGCGCACGCGCGCGGCACCGCGGTGACGATCGGCCCCTCCATCCCGTCGCGCGACGGCTCGATGCGCACGCTCGATCGCCCGCACGACGTCGGCGGCCTCGACCTCGAGCCGCTCGACGATCCCGCGCGCGCCGACGCGCTCGTCGCGCGCTACGTCGACGAGCTCGGGCTCCCGACCTTCCCCGTCGATCCGCCGACGGTCCACGTGACGGTGCACGAGGACGACGCGGGCGCGCCGCAGGTCGTCTTCGTGATGAACCCCGAGCCCACCGCCGTCCTCGCGACGGTGGGGCTCGGCGCGAACGTGAGGTCGATCGTCGACCTGTTGCCGCGCTCCCGCGACGCGGCGCGGATCGACGCGCAGGCCGGCGGCTTCGTGATCGAAGTGCCGGCCCGCAGCGCGCGGATGTTCTCGGTCGTCGGTTAGTTGCAGCCGTCGGGCGTGCCGCAGACGAACAGCTTGAAGCCGTCGCACGTCTTCTCGGCGCAAGCGCCGGCGTCGCCGCACTCCGCGTTCGACTTGCACAACCGCGGGAGCGCCGGCGAGCCGGGGCCGCCGACGCGGCACTGGTTGCGGCACTCGGTGCTGAACGACGTGAGGCCGCCTCCGCCGCCGCCGAGCTGCTGGCGGACGTAGCAGCAGCGCTGTTGGCCCGGGCAGTCGGCTTCCTCGTCGCACTGGATCTGGAGCCCGCCGTCCTGGCCGGTGTTGTTGCAGCTGTTCGAGCGCGTGCACGTGCTCTCCGCCGCGTTGCGCCGCGCGCAGCAGACGTGCGGACCGCCGCCCCCGCCCCCGCCCCCGCCACCGCCTGCATCGCACTCGACCGAGCCGCAGGTGTAGCGGGCCGGGTTCGACGTCGGACCGGTCGGCTGGGTGGGGCCCGCGTCGCCGGCGTCTTCGCCGCCCGACGAGCTGGTGCTGCTGCTCGTCGACGAGGTGCTCGAGCCGGGATCGCCGCTCGACGACGAGGTCGACGAGCTCGCGCCTGCCTCCGGCGGCGGCGGGATCGCGGCGGGATCGTCGCTCCCGCAGCCGGCGACGATCGATGCGCTCGCGCCTCCGACGAGCGCGAGGGCGGCGACGATGAAGGTGA
Source organism: Labilithrix sp. (assembly GCA_019637155.1). Taxonomy (NCBI): domain Bacteria; kingdom Pseudomonadati; phylum Myxococcota; order Polyangiales; family Labilitrichaceae; genus Labilithrix; species Labilithrix sp. The sequence continues at coordinate 282,510 of JAHBWE010000011.1, forward strand.
TACGTCCCATGATCATGCCTCTCAGTTACAGCCTGCGGGCTGGCCGCAGACGAACAACTTGAACCCGTTGCAGGTCTTCTCGGCGCACGCACCGGCGTCGCCGCACTCCTCGCTCGTCTTGCAGACCTGCGGATGGACGGTCGTGTTCGGACCGCCGCCAGTGGTGCACGAGCGGCGGCACTCCGTCTGCACCTCGTCGGTGCGCATGAAGCAGCAGCGGTCACGCTGGTCGGTGCAGTCCGCCTTCTCGTCGCACTCCATGCGGAGACCGGCGTCGGGTCCGCGGTTGTTGCAACCGCCGCCGCCACCACCGCCACCGCCGCCGAAGCCGCCGCTCCTGCACGTCGCCTCACCGCCGTTCGGGCGCACGCAGCAGTAACCGCTGCCACCGCCGCCTCCTCCTCCGCCGCCGCCTCCGCCGCCACCGGCATCGCACGTCGCCGCGCCGCACGTGAGCTGGCGCGGGTTCGAGACCGGCGTCGATCCGCTCGACGACGTGCCCGCGTCGTCGGGCGTGGAGCCGCTCGACGAGGTGCTCGAGGTCGATCCTCCTTCGCCCGAGCTCGACGCCGCGCCGTCGACGTCCGGGATCGCGGCCGGATCGTCGTCGCCTCCGCAGCCGGCGACGATACCGAACGTGGCGACCGCGCCGAGACCCATCATCGACACCAGCAACGCGACTCGGCGCATGTTCCCTCCGTGCGATCTTGGATCGTGCCTTGTTACAGGCGTGTCGCCAAGCTTTCGCGGCTGGTAGATTTGCTGACCACGCTTCAGAACGCGTAACGAAGGGAGATTCCGCCGTCGAGGGCGAGCGGCGTGTCGCTCGAACGACCCGATTTTGCGAAGCCGGTGGCGAAGCGGACGCCGCTGTTCAGCCCGAGCGCGAGGTGGCGATCGATCTGGAACCACTCGAAGCCGGCGCGGAAGCCGACCCACGGCGAGAGCTCTTCGGCGTCGTTGAAGCCGTGCAGGCCGAGCGCGTTCCGCGCGATGCGCGCCGTCATCGCGCCGACGCCGGGCTGGCCGTAGATCCCGATGCGCTCGGTGATGCGCCACGTGAGGCGCGCGCCGCCGCCGAAGCCGAAGAGCGAGAACACGCGCGTGCGCGGCGCTTCTTCTTTGTTCCCGGTGGTCGTGAACGCGAGCTCCGTCTCGCCGTAGAGCATCAGCCACTCGAGGAGCTCGTAGCCGATCTGACCGTGGAACCACGGACCGGGCGGCGCGAGCTTGCCGAACTGACCGAGGAAGCCGATCGCGCCGATCGACGCGTCGACGACGAGCCCCTTCGCGTACGGCGCGGGCGGCGGCGCGTCCTCCGGCTCGCGCTCGCGCTCGTACGCGGGACCCGCGGGCTTCGCCCCGTCCTCCGCCGCGCGCGCGCCCCCCGCGACGAAGACGAGCGCCAGCGCGGTCGCGATCGCGGACGGCCTCATCGACGCGAGCTTACGTCAGCGGAAGTTCTGGACGCTCCAGAAATCGCCGTTCGGCAGCTCGTGGAACCCGCACGCGACCTCGGTGTACTTCCGGCTCGCCATGTTCTCGTAGTGCCCGCCGCCGGGCCCTTCGGCCCACATGTCCGCGAGGCACTCGGGGAGCCCCTCTTCGAGAGATCCAGGATAAGCGGGACATTCGTTCTGAGCGAGCTGCTCGCAGGAGGGGAACGCGCCGTGCGCCTTGCCGCTCTTCGCGTCGCTCTGTGCTTCGCCGTCGGCGCAGCGCTCGCCCGCGGACCAGCGCTCGAGCGCGGGCACGCCCCTCTGCGCGCGGTACTCGTTGACGATCTTGAAGCACTTCTCGGCGTCGGAGCTGCCGGTCGCGGTGACGGCGGGCGCGTTGTTCGTGCGCCGGCGGAGCGGGCTCCCGCTCCGGAGCTGGGTCGGGTCTTCGGTCTCGCAGCTCGCGAGCGCGAGGCTCAACGCGGCGCTCGACAAGAACGTGATGCCCCCGCGCATGCAGGGAGCATACAGCTACTTCAGCAGCCAGCCGAAGAGCATGTGCTTCGTCGTCTGGCGCGAGACGACCGCGATCGAATCGATGAGCGGGATCTCCTTCGGGCAGACCTCGACGCAGTTCTGCGCCTTGCCGCAGTCGGCGATGCCGCCGGGCTCCATCAGCGTCTCGAGGCGCTCGGGCGCGTGCATCTTCCCGCTCGGGTGCAGGTTGAAGAGGCGCACCTGGTTGATCGCGGCCGGGCCGATGAAGCCGCTGCTCTTGCCGTTCGCGTCCTGCACCGGGATCTGCGGGCAGGCCTCGAGGCAGCAGCCGCAGGTCATGCAGCGCGAGAGGGGGTAGGCCTCTTCCTGGTTGTCGGAGGCCTGGCGCGGGCCGGGGCCGAGCTCGTGCGAGCCGTCGAGGTGGACCCACGCCTTGATGTGCTTGAGGTCCTCGAACATGCGCGCGCGGTCGACGATGAGGTCGCGGATGAGCGGGAACTTCGTCATCGGCTGGAGCGTGACCGTCTCCCCGTTCGGCGCGACCTGATCGATGAGCGCGGAGCAGGCCTGGCGGACCTTGCCGTTCACGATCATCGTGCACGCGCCGCAGACCTCTTCGAGGCAGCACGAGTCCCACACCACCGGCGCGACCTTCTTGCCCTCGGTCGTCTTCGGCGCGCGCTGGATCTCCATCAGCGCGCTGATGACGTTCATGCGCGGGTGCCAGGGGATGTCGAACTCCTCCCAGCGCTTGGTGCTCTCGTCGGTCGGAGAGTCTTGCCGCAGGATCTTCAGCTTAACGGTGCGCGCCTCGGGCATAGCGCCGACATATTGGGGGCTTACGCGGCTGGGGACAAGCGCGGAGTCCGCGGAGTCCGCCGCAGGCTCCAAAGCGTGGAAAGCGCGAGCGCGACGAACGTGACCGCGGCCACGACGTCGAACGCGGCCGTCCATCCGAGGCGCTTCGAGACGCTCCCGAGGACGATCGCGGCGAGGGTCGCGCCGACGTAGCCGACCGCGTCGATGAGCCCGGCCGCGGTCGCGGCGCTGCGGGCGCCGCCGACGTCGAGCGACACCGCGCCGGCGAGGAGCGAGTAGGGACCGAGGAGGAAGAGCCCGCACGTCGCGACGCCGATCGTCGCGATCGTCGGCGAGGTGACGCCGGCGTGCGCGAGCCCGAGCACGCAGAGGAGCAGCGCCGCGAGCGAGCAGCTCATGATCGGCGCGCGCCGCCCGGGCCCGAGCCGATCGGAGAGGCGCCCGGTCACGACCGACCCGACGATGCCCGCGACTCCGAAGAACGCGCTCTTCGCGATCGAGCTCGAGGTGGCCGACGCAACGTTCGCCGCGACGCTCACTTCATAGAGAAACCGCGGCGTCCACGTCATGAACCCAGCCCGCACGAACGTGAGCAAGAACGACAACCCCATCGCAAACCAAAACGCCCGAGACTTGGTCAGGTTCGAGAGGGCTCCGCCCTCTCGAGCTCTCCCGCCGGGGGATTCTTCGCGCGCGGAGCGCGCCTCGCCGCCCCCGGCCCCCCCGAGAGGGCGCCCGACCGGTTCGGGCCGCTCGGGCCGCTCGGGCCGCTCGGGCCGCTCGGGCCGCTCGGGCGGTTCGGGCCGCTCGGGGCCCCAGAAGCGGCCGCGAAAGCGGGCGCGAAGCGCCCCGAGCGCGAAGCGCGAGGGCCGTGTCTGGGGTGGGGGTGTCGGGGGCGAAGCCCCCGACGTTGAAGAGCGAAAGCGGGCGCGAAGCGCCCCGAGCGCGAAGCGCGAGGGCCGTGTCTGGGGTGGGGGTGTCGGGGGCGAAGCCCCCGACGTTGAAAGCCTGAGCTTTACCGTGACGGCGACCGCGAGCGTGATGGCGGGGTTGACGATGAAGAGCATGCGCCAGCCGGCGCCGGCGTGGACGAGGGCGCTCGAGAGGACGAGCGCGAGGACGTTGCCGACGTCGTAGCTGGTGGAGAGGATGCCCATCACGGTGCCGCGGCGCTCGGGGCCGAAGAGCTGGCCGACGAGGTTGACGAGCCCGCCCCAGCCGCCGGCTTGCACGAAGCGGTTCACGACGACGAGCACGCCGGTGAGCACGAGCCCGAGGCCGGCGCCGAACCTGCGCGGCGCGTCGAGCAGCGCGATCGCGAAGCACGCGGCGACGGTCGCGAAGAGGGAGCCGACGAGGACGTACTTGCCGCCCTTCACGTCGGCGAGAGGGCCGAGCACCAGCTTGCCGGCGGCGTACGCGCCGAGCGCGATGCCCATGACGAGCCCGGTCTGTTCGTTGTCGTAGCCGTAGTCGTTGGCGAGGAGGCTCAGCGCGGGCTCGACGTTCGCGCGACACAGATAGAACGCGGCGTACGCGACGAGGAGCAGCGGCAGCACGCGTCGCGGCGGCATCGTGACGAGCATAAGCGCGCGGCGCGGCTCCCTCGTGAATCCGAGGTGAAATGGCCTCACCAATCCGCTCCCGCGGAATCCAGCCTCCTGGGGGAAAACCCCCATGAAAGATCGTGATTTGAGACGCTTTTCGAATGGCGTCGGGAGGGAAGGAAATGAGAAATACGCCGGCATGCGTTACCCCCTCCTCGCCGCCGTCGTGTCCCTCGGTCTCATCGCTTGCGGAGGCTCGCAGGACGCGAAGAGCGCCGCCGACGTGCAGACCGACTGGTCGACGTTCTCGGGCAAGTACTCCGACACGGCCTCGCCGCGCCACGCGCGCGCGGAGAAGGCGGACAAGGGCGAGGTCGCGGCGAAGGAGTCCGCGGCGAAGGCGAAGGAAGCGCCGGTCGAGAAGGAGGAGGCGCCCGCGCTCCCGTCGACGCCCGCGCCGAAGTCGTCGCGGGGCATGGTGAAGGGTGAGTCGCTCTCGTCGGTCTCGCTCGACATGCTCGGCGAGGCGGCGACGACGGGCACGAAGTCGAAGCTCGTCTCGAGCGGCATCGTGACGGGCACGAAGTACGAGACGCTCACGGTCGAGACGAAGAAGGGCACGATCAAGATCACGCGCCCCGCCGCGAGCCCGAACCCGAGCGGCCCGGACGTCACCGCGCCGAAGGCGAAGTCCGCCGACCTCCCGAAGACGACCGCCTCCTGGTACGACGAGGACGCGGACGTCCTCGTCACCGTCACGACGCCGAAGGGCAAGTCCGCCGCGCAGAAGACGCTCGGCGCCGTCGTGAAGCGCTGAGCCGCACCACGGACTTTCCGGCGCGCCGCGCGCCGGACGAAGCCGGATCTCGAGCGTCGTAGGACGCGAGGTCCGGCTTCTTTTTTGCCCCGCGTCCCTCAGTCCTTCGTGACGTCGAGGACCGCGACGGTGCCGTTCGTCGCGTAGACGAGCTCGGTGTCGTTCTTGAAGAAGCCACGGTGACCGAGGTCGAGCGCGGGCGGGAGCGCGCGGACCTTCGAGGTCGTGACGTCGACGACGATCGCGTCGCGCGCGCCGCTCTCGACGAGGAGGCCGGCGTCGCTGATCGCGCGGAGGGCGTGGCCCGCCGCGTCCGCCTCGTCGCGCATCACCTTGCCGGTCGCGAGCGACACGACGCGCACGCGCCAGTGGGCGTCGCCGCGCTTCTTCGTCGAGACCGCGGCCCACTTGCCCTTCGGCGACACCACCGACTCGACGACGCGCCCGTCGGTCTCGAGGCACGCCGTCTTCTTGGTCGGGAACGGCGGCTTCAGGCCGATCGACACGAAGCACGCGCTCTCCGGCCGGACCGTGAGCGCGACCGCGGTCTGCCCGTCGGGGTGCGCGGCGAACCGAGCGGCGCGCACGCCCGCCGTGTTGGGGAGGACCTTCGGCGGCGCCGAGAGGTCCGCGGGCGCGACGAAGAGCTCGTAGCGCGCGAGCGCCCCGTCGAGGCGGCCGGTCGCGCGCCGGAAGAAGAGCCACTTGCCATCGGCGGACAAACGCGGATCGTACGCGGCCTCCTCCACGACGCGGCGTCGCACGCGCCCCTCCGCGTCGGCGACGTAGAGCCAGTCCCCTGCGTCGAACGCGATGGCGGCCGGCCCGGCCGCGAGCCGACCACACGCGCCAAAGGGAAACGCGCTCGCGATACGTGCACTCTGCACAAGATCGCGCCCGAACGCCGGCGACGCGAGCATGAACTCGAGCTCCTTCAGCTCCGCCGCCTTGCCGCCGATCGTGGACGCGGGGACGCGCGCCATCTCCGCGAGCCGCGTCTCCTCCGTCACCACGCCGCTCGCGACGTCGACGACGCGCACGTCGAACGCAGACCGCATCTCGGGATCGAGCCGCCGCAAGAGCGCCCGCTTCCCATCGGCCGACAACGACTCGAAGTGCCACGCGCTAGCCTCACCGCCCGCCTCCACCGCCCCCGCCTCGACCCCAACGAGGACCCCCGCGAGCCCGAGCATGACGACCGACCAACGCCGCATCCCCCCAGCCTGCACACCCCCCAACACAGGGCCAACTCTTCAACGCCGGACCTCTTCGGCCGCACGGACGCCGTACAAGACTATTTTTAGGCGTGCACGACTCTCCAGTCCGCTGCAACGCCTTCGGTATGCGGCGTCGCGAGGATCTGCCTTTCGCTACGCATCGCGCCCGCGCCCCAGCCAAGGCTCCCTCCCCGAGTCCACAACCCAGCCCCCCGCAGCCAACGTCCGCAAACGTAGCCCTTCTGCGTTCGGCCGAGCTCGCGCGAGGGATCGCCGACCTTCGCGAGCAGGCGCACAGCTCGAACCACACGGCCCGTTGCCAATCGCGCGAACGCAGCCCCAACCTCTCGGTCACGAACCCGAGGCGAACAAGCGCGAAGCGACCGACCTCACGCGCTTCTCCGCTCGTCGCGCGCCGCCGTCGCGAGCACACTGGTCGATCCGCGCCGCCGCGGATCAACCTCCCGGCCCCCTCACGCTGCGAGCTCGGTTTGTTTCGCAACCAACGGCAGCCGCGGTTGTGGGCCCGCGCGCCGCCCCCACGTGCCACGCGCCGCCCCTCACGCGCCAGCGATCCGCGCCGTCGCGGATCAACCTCCCGTCATCATCATGCTGCGCGCTCGGTTTGCTTCGCGGTTGTGGGCCCCACGCGACGCCGTCCGCGGGCACACCAAGCGATCCGCGCTGTCGCGGATCAGTCTCTCCGCCCCCACCCTCACGCTGCGCGCTCGGTTTGTTTCGCAACCGGTGGCAACCGCGGTTGTGGGCCCCGCGCGCCGCCCCCGCGCGCCGCCCCTCACGCAACGCCAAGCGATCCGCGCCGTCGCGGATCAGCCTCTCCGCCCCCCTCACGCTGCGCGCTCGGTTGTTTCGCAACCGACGACGGCAGCCACGGTTGTGGGCCCGCTTCTCCGCACCGTCGTCGCGCGCCGCCCCCCCGCGCCGCCGTCGCGCGCCGTCCCCCCGTGCCGCCCCCCCGCGCCGCCGTCGCGTGTCGCTCCGCGCCGCCCCCACCCTCACGCTGCGCGCTCGGGTTTGTTCGCAACTGATGGCAGCCGCGGTTGTGGGCCCACGCACGCCGCTCCCCCGTGCCGCTCCCCCGTGCGCCGCCGTCGCGCGCCGCCTCCACGCTCACGGCGCTCTGCTGCGCGCTCGGGTCGTTCGCAACCGGTGGCGGTCGACGGTCACTACCTTTTGGGGCGGTCGCGTTACCGTCTGGGGGATGGAGGAGCGGGCGAAGAGGCGGCATGGCGACGATCTTCGCGCTGCGGTCAAGCTCGCGATCCTGGCGACGACGGGCGTCACGGACGTCGTGGAGGAGATGCATGTCACGATCGGCGGCGGGCCGCCCTTGTTGGGGCGACCGCTCGAGGGGCCGGTGCGTCTCGTCACGAAGCTCTCGTATGGCGCGGTGCGTGGCGTCACGAAGCTCGTCGGCGCCGGGCTCGACCGCGCGATCGAGGCGCTCGCGCCGGCGCTGGGGGAGAGCACGCCTGGTCCCGAGCGCGAGGCCGTCCTCTCCGCGCTGAACGGCGTCCTCGGCGATCACCTCGCGGCGACGGGGAGCCCGCTCGCGATCGAGATGAGCCTCCGCTGCCGCGGGCCGCGCGGAGGGCGGAGGCTGCTCGTCCTCGTGCACGGCTCGTCGATGAACGACCTGCAATGGACGAGAGGCGAGCATGACCACGGCGCCGCGCTCGCGCGCGACCTCGGCTACACGCCGATCTACATCCGCTACAACACGGGCCTCCACGTCTCGACGAACGGCCGCGCGCTGGCGAGCCTGCTCGACGCGCTCGTCGCCGAGTGGCCGGAGCCGATCGACGAGATCGCGATCGTCGCGCACAGCATGGGCGGTCTCGTCGCGCGGAGCGCGGCCCACGTCGCCGCTCTCGGTGCTCCATGGCGCATGAAGCTCCGGCGGATGGTCTTCCTCGCGACGCCGCACCACGGTTCGCCGCTGGAGCGCAGCGGCAACCTCGCGGCGGCGCTGCTCGGCGTCACGTCGTACAGCGCGCCGCTCGCCCGCCTCGCGCGCATCCGCAGCGCCGGCGTCACGGACCTCCGCCACGGCAGCATCCTCGACGAGGACTGGTCCAACGCGGACCGCTTCGCGCTCGGCGCCGACGCGCGCACGCCGGTGCCGCTCCCCGCAGGCGTCGAGTGCTACGCGATCGCCGCGGAGCGCGACGCGCTCGTCCCCCTCGCGAGCGCCCTCGGCACCCACCACGACGCAAAGCACACGCTCGCGTTCCCGCCCAACGCCACCTGGACGGCCCCCGCGCTGAACCACCTCGAGGTGCTCTGGGACCCCGGCGTCTACGCCCGCCTCCGCGCCTGGCTCGCGTGAGCGCATGGAGGCGCTCGATGCGTTCGGGACGCGGGCGCCGCCGCCCCGCCTCCGCGACCTGGCTCGCGTGAGGGTTTGAGCGGGTGGTGCTTGGGGTAGGGGGGGCGTGTGGGGAGGGGGGCGCGCGGTGTCCCTTCCCTGCCGAGCGAAGCGAGGCTTTGGGAAGGGCCGCCCGCGCGCAGGCGCGAAGCGCCGAGCACGGACGGGGGATGGGCACCTAAAAGAAACGAAACGAGCGCGATCCTGGGTGGGGATCGCGCTCGTCGGGTAAAAGCGAGAGGCTAGGGCGAGGGGCCGGTCAGGCCGTGGCTTCGGTGGGCTTCTTCTCGTCCTTCGCCGCGGCGGTGGCGCTGGCGGCGCCGGCTTGCTCGTACTTGCGGGGGCGCGGCTTCACGAGCGTGATGTCGACGGCGTCGGTGACGCTGACCGTCTTGCCGGCGAGGTTGTACGTGAGGTCGCGGACGTACTTGACCTCGCTGCGCTTGCCGGACTCGCCGTACAGCGCCATCGTCGAGCGGAGCCAGTTCTCGTCGTCGCGGTTCTTGAAGTCCGGCTTGAAGTGCGCGCCGCGGGACTCGTCGCGGTTCTTCGCGCCCTGCGCGATGACGCGCGCGATGATGAACATGTTCCTGAGGTGACGGACGAACTGCGCGCCCATGTTCGCGCGCGGGGCCTTGTCCGTGACGCCGACGTCGTGCCAGCGATCCTCGAGCTCGTCGATCTTCGCGATGACCTTCTCGAGGGTCGGGTTGTGGCGCTCGATCGTGCAGTCGCGGAGCATCGTCGTCGCGAGCTCGTCGTGGAGCTGGTACGGGTTCTCGTCGCCGTCCATCTTGAGGATGGCGTCGTAGCGCTCGCGCTCCCGCTTCGCGGCCTTGTCGAACACGCTCGACTTCGTGTCGTACGCGCTCGCGCCCATGTTCTTCACGTACGTCACCATCGCCGGGCCCGCGACCATGCCGCCGTAGATGCACGACAAGAGCGAGTTCGCTCCGAGGCGGTTCGCGCCGTGGTACTGGTACTCGACCTCGCCCGCGGCGTAGAGGCCCTCGATGTTCGTCGACTGGTTGCGCGGCGAGCCGACGACGAGGGTGCCGTTCGAGGCGCGCTCGAAGTCGACCCAGAGGCCGCCCATCGTGTAGTGCACCGCGGGGAAGATGCGCATCGGGTTCGTGTACGGGTCCTCGCCCACGAACTTGTCGTAGATCTCGAGCACGCCCGCGAGCTTCTTCTCGAGGAGCTCCTTCGGGAGGTGCGTGACGTCGAGGTAGACCTCGAGCTCGTTCTTGCCGGACTTGGCGTTGAAGACGCCCTTGCCCTCGTGGAAGCACTTGAGGAACAGCTCGCGGCTCGCGATGTCGCGCGGGACCAGGTTGCCGTAGCCCGGGTACTTGTTCTCGAGGAAGTACTCGCGCTCCGACTCCGGGACCTCGCGGCCGCGGCGGCGCTCCTTCGGGTCCTTCGGCACCCAGACGCGACCGCCCTCGCCGCGGACCGACTCCGAGATGAGGCGCAGCTTGTCGGCGGCCGGGATCGCGGTCGGGTGGACCTGGATGAACTCGCCGTTGCCGTAGCAGGCGCCCTGCTGGTAGACCGCGCTCGCGGCGGTTCCAGTGTTGATGACGCTATTGGTGGATTTGCCGAAAATGATGCCGACCCCGCCGGTCGCGAGGCAGACCGCGTCGCCGCGGAAGGACTCGATCGCCATCGACTTCATGTCCTGCGCGACGATGCCGACCGCGCGGCCGGTCTCGTCCTGCACGATCGAGAGGAAGTCCCAGAGCTCCCACTTGCGGACCATCTTCTCGCCGCGGACGACGACGCCGCGATCGTCCTCGACGTCGACCGTCTCGTAGCGGCGGACCTGCTCGTCCAACGCGTAGAGGAGCTGCTGGCCCGTCGTCGCGCCCGCGAACGCGGTGCGGTGGAAGAGCGTGCCGCCGAAGCGGCGGAAGTCGAGGAGGCCCTCCGGCGTGCGGTTGAACGGCACGCCCATGCGGTCGAGCATGTGCACGATGCCCGGCGCCGCCTTCGTCATGCCGTAGATCGGCGGCTGCTGCGCGAGGAAGTCGCCGCCGTAGGCGGTCTCTTCGAGGTGGACCTCCGGCGAGTCGCCCTCGCCCTTCGTGTTCACGCTCGCGTTGATGCCGCCCTGCGCGCAGACCGAGTGCGACCGCTTCACCGGGACGAGGGAGAAGAGATCGACGGGGATGCCCGCCTCCGCGAGCTTGATCACCGTCATGAGGCCAGCGAGGCCTCCCCCGACGACGATCACGCGCCGGACCTTGCCCGACTCGGTGACGATGCTGTGCTTCTGGGCCATGGGGTCGATCCTTTAGAGTCTTCGCTACTTCGGAGCAACCACCGATCCGCATGGGGGGGCATTTGCGCCCGATGGGTCGGAAGAAAACTGCGTGCCCGTCGCGAATCCCAGCACCGTGAGCGCGCCGGCGACGAAGACGGCGCCGCCGACGATCGAGGTGAGGACGCGCATCCGGCGCGTCGCCCAGCCCTTCAGCGCGCTCGCGGCGAAGAGGCCGTTCGCGAGGTGGAAGGACGTCGCCGCGACGCCGAGGAGATAGAAGAGCGCGAGCCACGGGACGCCCGCGTACGTCCACGACAGGTGCGCGGTGAGGACGGTGTGGAGCGCCGCCGGATCGAGGCCGAAGAAGAGGCGCTGCACGCGGAGCTCCCAGAGGTGCACCGCGACGAAGAGGAAGACCACCGTCGCGCTCACGCGCTGGAGGACCCAGAGGCGGCGATCGCCGAAGCGCTCGACCTCCGCGTCGGCGGAGGGGCGCGCGAGGAGCCGGAGCCCGTAGATCGCGTGGTAGGCGAGCGGGAGGAGGATGAAGACGACCTCGAAGAGCGCGAGGAGCTTCCAGCGCTGGATCGAGCCGACGACGCGGTCGTAGGCGTCCGCGCCCCAGAGCACGGAGGCGTTCGTCGCGACGTGCTCCACGACGAACGCCGCGAGCACGATCGCCCCGGCGATCGTGTGCAGGCGTCGCGCCGACGGAGACGACATCGCCCGCGAGTATACTGACCCCGTGGGCCGCGCGGCGAGGACAATGCTTGTATTGTGCATCGTCGTGGGCGCTTGCTCCCGGTCCGCCCGGAAGGAGCGGACGCCGGTCGCGTCGCTCTCGCAGTCGCCGGCCGCGGCGGCGGAGTTCCTCGTCGTCCGCGAGAGCTGGGAGGCGCGGAAGGTCTCCCGCGACCAGGTCGAGGCGTTCCTCGCGCGGCACCCGAAGGACGGCGCCGCGCCCGTCGCCAAGCTGTACCTCGTCTTCCTCGCCTTCGAGGCCGGGCAGCTCGCGAACGCGGACGAGCTGCTCGCGTCGATCGGCGAGCTCCCGCCGGGCACGACGCGCGACCTCGCGACGGTGGCGCGCGCGCGGAGCTTGCGCCTCCACGGCGCGCCGCACGCCGCGCTCGACTCGCTGCGGTCGCTCGTGGGGAAGGTCGTCGACGACGGCGATCGCGAGGTGTTCCTCGAGGAGATCGCGCTCTCGGCGATGGCCGCGCACGTCGACTACGAGGCGGTCGCGTACCTCGACGCGTGGCTCCGCGGCGTCGGCGAAGACGACAAGGAGCGGGTGCGCGAGAAGATCGAGCAGGTGATCGAGTCGCTCCCGCGCAAGGTGCTCGAGGAGACGTACACCTCGATGCGCGCGCGCGGGGCCGCCTCCGGCTACGGCACCGACATGCAGAAGATCGTGGCCGAGCGGCTCGCGCGGATCGCGGTCCAGACGAACGACGCGGCGCTCGCGCGCTGGCTCGTCGATCAGAGCGGCGTCAGCGCGGCGCAGACCGGCGGCGACGCGGGGGTGGAGCTCGGCGAGCTCGCGGCCTCGCGGCGCGGCATCGCGAGCTTCGCCGGGCGCACGGTCGGCCTCCTCGTGCCGACGCGCGATCGCGAGCTCCGCGACGAAGCGGCCGACGTCGTGCGCGGCATCTCGTGGGCGCTCGACCTGCCGCGCCGCGCGGGCGTCACCGACGGCGTGCGCCTCGTCACGCGCGACGACGGCGTCGACGAGGCGAGCACGAACGCGGCGCTCGAGGAGCTCGAGGGCGAGGGCGCCGGCGTCATGATCGCGGGCCTCGATCGCGCGAGCGCCGATCGCGCGGTCGTCTGGAGCGAGAAGAACGGCGTGCCGGTGCTCCTCCTCACCGCGCCGAGCGCGAAGCTGATGCCGCAGAAGTACGGCGTCGTGCTCGGCGATCGGCTCGAGCGCGAGCTCACGATGCTCGGCCAGGCGCTCGTGCGCCACGGCGCGAAGACGGCGGCGTTCGTCGCGAGCGCGGACGACGACGTCGGCGCGGCGGCGGCGATCGCGGGCGGCGGGCTCACGCTGCTGCCGGCGGTGCGCTGCGACGTGCCGCTCGCGGAGGCGGGGCGGACACGTTTTCCGATCGACGCGTGGACGGCGAAGGGGGCGCGCGGCTTCCTCGTGTCCGGCTCCGGCACGTGCGCGCGCGACGTGCTGCGCGACGTCGGGAGCAGGACCGCGCCGGTCGCGCTCACGCTCGAGGCCGGCGTCCCGCTGAGCGACGTGCCGAAGGGCGTCACCGTGCTCAGCGCGGCGGCGGGGATCATCCCCGTCCTCACGAGCAAGCCGGACGAGGTGCAGAGCGACGAGGTCCGCCGGTTCATGGAGAGCCTCGGCGTACGGCCGAGCTGGTGGTCGGCGCTCGGGCACGACGCGGGCGTGCTCGCGAAGGCCGCGCTCCAGAGCGTGCCGACCTCGAGCACGGTCGATCCCGAGGTCATCACCCAGCGTCGCGCGCTGGTGCAGACGGGGCTGCTCGCCACGCGCGTCGCGTTGTGGACGAGCGAGGAGCAGCAGCTGAAGAGCACGCGTATCCTCGACCGGACGCTCTCCCTCGTGACCTGGCAGCGTGACAAACGGTGACTCTTTTGTGGTCAGGGGCTTCGCCCCCGACACCCCCGGCCCTGGGACACGGCCCTCGCGCTTTGCGCTCGGGGCGCTTCGCGCCCGCTTTCGCGGCCGCTTCCCGGGGCGCCCGAGCGGCACCCCTGGGGCTCCGATTTGCATCTCCCATGACACGATGAGACGATCCCATGCTGAGGAGCTTGCGATGATGCCGACGGAAGGCCGGACCGATCACGTCGAGGTCACGATCGACGCCCTCTTCGTCGAGCACTACGACCCGCCGAAGGTGCCGCCGAAGACGAGCGCGGCGATGAAGGGCCGGCGGCGGCGCGTCGTGCCGCATCCGAGGTCGCTCGTCGGGATCGGGCTCATCGGCGCGGCGCTCGCGGGGGCCGGGCTCCTCGTGTTCAAGCGCTGGTTTGCCTGAGCGTCGTCTCGACGCTAGTCCGCAGAGGTGCGCCGCGCCGCTGCCGTAACGCTGTTCCTCGCGGTGGCGGCGGCGTGCTCGTCGGAGGACGCGCCGCGCTCGTCGAACGTGCGCGAGTGCGGGCTCGTCGTCTGGCACAAGCCGGTGAGCCCGAGCGCGCACGTCGAGGTCGTGGGCGACTGGGACGGATGGAAGCGGCCGGGGCGCGCGCCTTCGGTTCGGCCCGACGGCTGGCGCGTCACCGCGATCGACACCTCGCCGGGGGAGCACGCGTACGCGATCATCGAGGACGGCGTCTGGCTCACGAACCGATCCGAGCCGATGACGGGCACGCACGACGGCCGCGAGGTGACGGTCGCGACCGCGGCCGCGTGCGAGACGCCCGCGCTCCGCGTCGACTCGGTGGAGACGAACGCGGCCGGCGACGCCAACGTGCGCCTCACGTTCCTGTCGGCGAAGAACGGCGCGCGCGTCGAGGCGGCTTCGGTCGTCGCGAAGGCGCGCGATGGGAGCGAGCTCCGCGCGGACGCGGTCGACCCCGCGACGGGGAAGATCGGCTTCGCGCTGCGCGGCCTGGCGCGTGGAAAATACACGTATACGATCGAGGCCCGATCGGCGGACGGTCGCGTCGCCGAGGACGCGCGCGCGACGGTGTGGATCGACGGCACGAACGAGCCGTGGGACCCGCGCGACGCGATCGTCTACCAGGTCGTCCTCGATCGCTTCCGCGACGGCAGCGGCGCGCTGAAGACGCCGGCGACGCCGTCGGCGCGCGCGGGCGGCAACCTCGCCGGCGTGCGCGCGGCGCTCGACGCGGGGGAGCTCGAGGCGATGGGCGTCTCGGCGCTCTGGCTCTCTCCGCTCTACACGAACCCGGAGGGCGAGTTCCTCGGCAAGGACGGGCGCTCCTATTCGAGCTACCACGGGTACTGGCCGATCGATCCGCGCGGGATCGACCCGCGCGTCGCGACGGAGGCCGAGCTCGACGACTTCATGGCCGCGGCGCACGCGCGCGGCGTCCGCGTGCTGTTCGACGTCGTGCCGAACCACGTCCACGAGCAGCATCCGTGGACGCGCGAGCACCCGGAGTGGTTCGCGAACGGCTGCATCTGCGGAGAGGGCGCCTGCGACTGGGGCGCGAACATCAAGACGTGCTCGTTCGCGCCGTACCTCCCCGACATGGACTGGAACAACGGCGCCGCGGCGAAGGCCGGCAGCGACGCGGTGCTCTGGTGGTTCGATCGCTGGAACGCCGACGGGATCCGGATCGACGCGGTCCCGATGACGCCGCGCTCCGCCACGCGCCGCGTCGCGACCGCCGCGCGGCGGCGCTACGAGCATCCTGGGAACCACCTCTACGTGATCGGCGAGAACTTCGTCGGGCCCGGCAACTACCAGAGCCTCCGCTACGACCTCGGTCCTTACGGCCTCGACGGGAGCTTCCACTTCCCGCTCATGTGGACGCTCCGCAACGCGATCGCGTACGAGAGCGCGCCGCTCTCCGCGATCGAGGCGAGCTTCCTCGAAGGCGAGGCGACGTGGGAGGGCGCCGACGCCGTGATGGGCCTCTTCATCGGCAACCACGACGTCTCGCGCTTCGCGACCGAGAGCGCCGGCAACGCGGACGGCGACACGTGGATCTCGCCGCCGCAGCCGGTCGATCCGCTCGTCTACGCGAAGCAGCGGCTCGCGCTCGCGGCGGTGCTCACGATGCCGGGCGCGCCCGTCCTCTACTACGGCGACGAGGTCGGGCTCGCGGGCCGGAGCGATCCGGACTGCCGCCGCGTGATGCCGGCCGAGGGCGAGCTCCTCCCCGAGCAGATCGAGACGCGCGCGCTGACGCGGAAGCTCGGCGTGACGCGGTCGTGCTCGCGCGCGCTCCGGCGCGGCAAGCTCACGACCCTGCTCTCCGACGCCGAGCGCTTCGTGTTCGCGCGGACGACCGAGGACGAGACGGCGATCGTCGTCCTGACGCGCCGGCCGACGACGCCGGTGGAGGTGGCGCTCCCGGCGGGGTCCCCTACGGACCTCGTGGAGGCGCTCAGCGGAAAGCCGCTGGACGCGACCGTCCTGACCGTCCCGCCGGACCCGTTTGCGGTAAAACTCTACATTTCGGCCGCGACCCAGTGTGTCGTGACTCAGCCGTGAGTTGACAAACCTGGCCCTTCCGCCATGCTGCGCCAGGCTTCGAGGTCCCCCATGCCTTCGTCTCGTCTCGCCGCTGCTTTCGTTCTCGCCGGCGTCCTCGCGGCCGCGTGCGGGAGCTCCGATGCCACGAACCGCGACTACGGCGAACCGCCGGATCCGTCGAAGTTCAACCCGGGGAGCGGGAGCGGCGACGATCCGTACGGCTACGGCGGCCAGCAGACCGGCGCGAGCATCGTCGTGTGCCCCGAGGAGCTGAAGCGCTGCCCGCACACGATCACGTATCCGTTCAATGGTGAGACGAGCGTGGAGCTCCGCGGCGACTTCGGCGGCCCCGAGACCTGGGAGGTCGGCAAGCCGATGACGCGGACGGGCAACCTCTGGAGCGTCGACATCCAGGTCCCGCTCGCGACGCCGATTCAGTACAAGTTCATCGTCGACGGGGTCTGGAAGACCGATCCGAACCAGCCGATCGTGACCGACGCGCAGAGCAACTCGAACAACACGTTCGAGGGGAAGACCTGCGAGGAGCCCGCCTGCGAAGAAGAAGGGGAGCTCCCGCCCGGCGTCTACGACTGGCGCGACGCGGTCATCTACTTCGTGTTCGTCGACCGCTTCTTGAACGGCGACAGCGCGAACAGCTGCACCATCCCCGGCGTCGATCCGATCGCGAACTACCTCGGCGGCGACTGGAAGGGCGTCACCGAGCGCATCAAGGACGGGTACTTCAAGAGCATCGGCGCCAACACGCTGTGGGTCACGGTGCCGTTCGACAACCCGAACAAATCGGGCAAGGGCGTCGGCGGCGACACGCGGAACTACTCCGGCTACCACGGCTACTGGCCGCTCCTCGGCGCGAGCGCGACGCAGCTCTCGACCGAGGGGTGCTTCGGCACGTTCCAGGACCTCAAGACGCTCGTCTCGACCGCGCACCAGAACGGGATCAAGGTCCTCTTCGACTACGCGATGGTGCACGTCCACTCGGACTCGCCGGTGTACCAGCAGCACAACGACTGGTTCTGGCCGAACAGCAACGGCTCCGGCGGCGACTGCGTCTGCGGGCAGGGCTGCTCGTGGGACGCGCAGGCGGAGCGGTGCTGGTTCACCGACTACCTCCCGCACTGGAACTACACGAACGCGGCGGCGCGCGATTGGGCGGTCGAGAACGCGGTCGAGTGGGTGAAGCAGACCGGCGTCGACGGCTTCCGCGCCGACGCGATCAAGCACGTCGACATCTCGTGGCTCACGTCGCTGCGCGCGAAGCTGAAGACCGACGTCATCGCGCAGCAGGATCCGCAGCAGCGCTTCTACATGGTCGGCGAGACCTACGACTTCGGGAACCGCGAGCTGCTCAAGAAGTACATCGATCCCACGACGAAGCTCGACGGTCAGTTCGACTTCCCGCTCCGGAAGCTCATCGTCGAGGCGACGCTCATGCGCACGACGCCGATGAGCGAGCTCTCGCGGTTCATGGACACGAACGACCTCTATTACGGGTCGCGCGCGATCATGAGCACGTTCATCGGAAACCACGACCTGCCGCGCATCATCCACCTCGCCGCGAACAACCGGCCGTGGGGCAACGACCAGGGCGCCGACGGCAAGAACCTCGCGTGGTCGAACCAGCCCGGCCCGGTGAGCGAGCTCGCGGCGTACGAGCGCGTCGCGAACGGCTTCGCGGTGATCTTCACGAACCGCGGCGCCCCGCTCATCTACTACGGCGACGAGATCGGCCTCCCCGGCGCGGGCGATCCCGACAACCGCCGCGTGATGCAGTGGTCGGGCTACACGCAGGCGCAGACGTACCTGCGCGATCGCCTGAAGCGCCTCGGCGAGATCCGCGCGCGCCACCCGGCCCTCCGCCGCGGCCGCCGCTCGACCATCAACGCCGACTCCGACGCGTGGGTCTTCAAGCAGGAGCTGCCGGGCCAGGACGTCGTGTACGTCGCGATCAACCGCAGCGACTCCTCGAAGGTCGTGAACGGCCTCCCCAACGGCGCGCTGAACGAGGAGATCGAGTCCTCGAACGCCAACGGCCCCACCGTCACGGTCCCGCCGCGCCAGGTCCGCATCTTCAGCCCGAAGTAGGGCCCGGGCTACGGCGGCGCGAAGCGGGCTGGCCGTGACATTTTCATGTACGCTCGGTCGGGATGATGATGCGTGCTGTTCTTTGTTTTGCTGCGGCTGCGGTCGTCGCGTGTGGAGGCAAGGAGTCGAAGACGCCGGACGACGTGTCGACGGATCCGCCCGAGGCCTCGCCGGTCGCGCCGCCCGCGCCCGCGTCTTCGCCTTCGCCCGAGGCGACGCCCGCCGTGCCGAAGAAGCGGAAGGCGTACGAGATCGTGAACCTCTGCCCGAACGTGGTGACGCTCCTCTTCGACAAGGGCGGCAGCGAGGACCCGAAGGCGGCGACGGTGGGGAGCCGCACCTTGGCGGGGAACGGCCGCATCGACGACCCGCCACGCGACAACGACGGCAACCAGGTCATCTGGCTGATGGTGCGGGACGCTCCGCTCGTCCGCGTCCGCGTCTCCCGCGGCACGACGCGCGTCGAGGTCGGCACGAGCTGCGATACGCTCGAAATGCATTGAGAATCCGCCGAACTGGGACGGAACGGCGATTCAGGAACGAATCTTTCCGGCGCCGTCAAGAAAAAATTGCGTGCGTCCCGCTTGCGTCCTTAGCGCGTTGCGCTATCCCCACCATCCGCCCTGCAGCGGTGACAGAAGGGCGCAGGGAGGACACGTAAGTGTCCGTAATGACGCGTGTTGAGGAGGAGCATTGGGTCCTACTGTAAACTCGACGGCTGGCGAGAAACGGGTACACTCTCGATCTCTCGTGCCTTCTTCTTCGCGCAAAGCTTCTTCCGAGCTGACGATCGAAGCCATCTACGCATCTCGGACCACGCGCACCTTCGGTGGCTGTCCGGATGCGGAGCACATCCCCAACGAGGGAGAGCGCGCGCGCCTCATCGGCGACATCACGCGCCTGATCCGCGAGCCGCAGATGCCGGAGACCACGCGGACCGCGGGCCTCACCCTGATCGGCTGGCTCGCGCGCCGCATGCCCGGTGAGGCAGCGCACGCCATCGGCGTCGACGAAGCGCGCCAGTCCGAGCGCCGCGTCCGCGCCGCCCAGCAGCGGAAGCGCTGAGTATTCAACGCAGGGGCTGCGCCCCTGCACCCCGCTCGCGCGACATGCATAAAACGCGAAGACGCGTTTTTTGCCGCGCGCTCGCTTCAAACGCAGGGGCTTCGGCGTTCGTTCGAGCCGTACCTCTCGGCGCGCTGATCGCCGTCCTCGTCGCCGCCGTCGCGACGCGGACCAAGAAGCCGCCCGCGCCCCTCACGCCCGCGCGCATGACGATGGATCCCGTCGTCGTCGAAGCGGGCTCCGCGCTCCTCCGCGGTGAGCTCGCCGACGCGGCCGTCGCCGACGGCGCCGCGCGCATGCAGCACGGCGACGCGCGCCGCACGCATCGCGCGCGCGGGCGCGGGCCGAAGACCGTCCGCGTCGGGTGGACGGCGAAGGTCGACGCGCCGGTCGCGGCGCAGGTCACCGTCTCCGAGGACGAGGCCACGCTCTACGTCGCGACGCTCGGCGGCGACCTGATCGCGCTCGCGCGGGCCGACGGCGCGCGGCGCTGGACGGTGAAGCTCGGCGATCGCGCGTACGGCGCGCCGTTCGTGCACGACGACGGCACCGTCTGGGTGGGCAGCGACGCGAAGAAGATGTTCGCGATCTCGGCGAAGGGCGAGGTGCTCCATCGCGTCGACGTCGACGGCGAGGCCGACACCGCCGCGCTCGCGACGCCGGACGGGAACGTCGTGTTCGCGGCGGGCAACCAGGTGCTCGCGGTGCGCCGCGGCGGCGACGTCGCGTGGCGCTTCGCGGCGAAGAGCAAGGTGTTCACCGCGCCGGCGCTGAGCGGGACGCGCATCGTCTTCGGCTCGCAGGACGACGCGGTCTACGCGGTCGACGCGGCGAGCGGCGTCCTCGCCTGGCGCGCGCCGCTCGGCGCCGACGTCGACGGCGCGCCGGTGGTCGGCGACGACGGATCGGTCTGGGTCGGGACCGATCGCAACGAGGTCGTGATGCTCGCGCCCGACGGCGGGACGGTCTGGGCGGCGGACGCGGGCGGGTACGTCCGCGGCGGGCTCGCGCTCGCGCGGAACGGCGACGTCCTCGCCGGGACCTACGGGCCGGCGCCGCGCGTCCTCCGGATCGGGCCCGACGGGGGCATCCGCGGGTGGTTCCCGGTGCAGGGGACCGGCGCGCGGGAGTTCGGGATCCACGGCGCTCCGCTCGAGGACGACGACGGCGCGCTCTACTTCGGGGCCCAGGACGACGCGGCCTACGCGATCGATCCGGACGGCTCCGTCCGCTGGCGGTTCCCGACCGGGGCGGACGTCGACGCGCCGCTCACCCTGCTCACGGATGGGTCGCTCGTCGTGCCCTCGGAGGACGGTTCCGTGACTTTGCTTTTGCCGTGATCTACCGTGGCGAGGCCGAATGGGCGCGCTCCCGCGCTCTCTCACCCTCGATGGCCGAGATTCCGCAACCGAAACCGACCGACGCCGAGGACGTGGCCTGGGGCCTCCAGACCGCGGACACGCTCTGGCGGCGAGGGGAGAGGATCGACGCCCTCGTCTGGCTGCGCCGCGCCGCGCAGGCCGCCGGCGACGCGAACGACGACGACCGCGCGCTCGAGCTCGCTCGCTACGCCGCCGAGCTGACCGAGTTCATGAACAACGAGGAGGCGCCCGAGCTCCACGAGGACGACCTCCTCGAGGAGGACGAGCTCCCGACCGACATCGAGGTCGACGAGGACGAGCCGCTGCGGCCTCCGCCGCGCGAAGCGTCCGCGCCGGCGATCGAGGCCGGCACCGCCGAGGTCGACGCCGGCGAGCTCGGAGGCCAGGAGCCGTACGAGGAGCAGGACCAGGACGCAGCGCGCGAGCGCATGCCGTCGGTCGTCGACGCCGCGACCGCGCACGCGGGCATGTTCGATCCGTGGGCCGAGATGTCCGCGCAGCTCCCGGTCCCGGGGCCTGCGCCCGCGTCCGTCCCGCCGCCGCCGCAGGACGAAGAGGTCGTCACGAGCGTGCGGCCGAACGCGCTCATGAAGCCGCGCTCCGACGCGCCCGCGCCGCGCGTGCCGATCTCGTCGCCGCCGCCGCCGCTCGCGCCGCCGCAGCGCGCCTCGCGCCCGAGCTTCAGCGGGCTCGCCGCCGCTCCGGTCGCGCCGCCGCCGCCGCCGGTCCGTCCGCCAGCCCCGAAGCCGCCGCCGCCGCTCCCGCCGCGCGCGGCAAAGCCACCGTCCCGAAGCCCACGCTCCCGAAGCCCTCCGCCGAAGGTGCCCGTCGCGCGCGCGGTCGAGCCGCCGCCCGAGCCCGAGCCCGAGGTCGCGCCGCCGCCTCCCGAGCCGCCGCCGCCCCCGGAGCCCGAGCCGCCGCCGCCCGAGGTCGCGATGCCGTCGATTCCGCCGGCGACGGGGCTCGACCTCGAGTCGGTCGAGGCGTTCTCGGATCTGCCGGACGACGCGCGCGCCGCGTTCGCCGCCGCCGCGACGCTGCACGACCTGAACGAGGGCGAGGAGATCGCGACGTTCGCGCTCGCCTACATCGTGAAGGGATCGTTCGAGGTCGCGGCGACGATGGTCGACGCCCCCGCGGGCCGGCTCGAGGAAGGCGCGGTGCTCCGCGCGCGCGGCACGACCGACGAGGGCGTCCCGATGCGCCTCATCGCGACGAAGGGCTCCGGCACCGTCGCGACGTGGTCCGACGCAGCGGTGGAGGACGCGTTCCGGACGATCCCGTGGGTCGAGGACGACCTGCGCGCCGCGGCGGACAAGGTGCAGACGCTGGTCGGCATCACGATCGGTCCGCTCGGCGAGCGCCTCGACATGTCGATCCGCGAGCAGGTCATCTCGAAGCTGAAGATGCGTCCGCTCCTCCCCGCCGAGATCGTCGTCAACGCCGGCGAGACGGTCCCGGGGCTGCTCCTCATCGGGATCGGCGAGCTCGAGCTGATGAAGGGCGACGAGGTCGCGGGCGTGGTCGGCTCCGGCGAGTTCCTGTTCCCGAGCGAGGTGCTCGGCATGGGCAACGCGCCGTTCACCGCGCGCGCAGGGAAGGGCGGCGCGCTCGTGATGTTCGGCGATCGCGGCGTCGCGCAGGAGCTCCTCGTGACGTGCCCGCCGCTACTCGAAGTCTTCGCCGGGATGTGACGTCAGGCGCGCCGTCTTCTTCTCGTTCTGGGCCCCGCCTTCGAGGTCCCAGCGCAGCTCCTCGTTGCCCTCCGCGCCCGCGAAGCGGAGGCCGAACCACTTCGCCTGGTCGTTGATCGTCGACCGGCCGTCCGGCGTCGTGGTGGGGAACTTGATCCGGAAGATGTGACGCCACACCGTGGAATACGGGAAATAGCGGATTTCCAGCGGGCCGGGGCGGAGCACGAGCTCGATCGAGGTCGGCGCGGTCTCGTTCCCTTCGTCGTCGATCAACCGGACGATCCACGCGCTCTGCGGCTTCGTGAGATCGGCCCAGCGCACCTTCGTGCCGTAGAGCGCGACGTAGAAGCGATGCGAGTCGCGCGTCTCGGCGAGCGTCTTCTCGAGCAGCGTGCGGCGCTGCTCGACGGTGAGGCGGTAGTCGTTCGAGTACTTCACGACGTACGCCCACCGGAAGTCCCACGACTCGAACGTCGCGGTGACGGTGAGCAGGTCGTCGAGCTCGCTCACCGCGAAGAGGCTCTTCGTGCGCGTCCAGCGATCGAGCACCTGCGCGTAGTCGCTGTCGGTGTACTCGCGGGTGCCCTTCCCGAGCGACACCTTGGGGTCAGAGCACGCGAGGCTCGCCGTCCCCAAGACGATGCAGAAGGCCACGAGAGATCGCGCGAGCACGACACCACCATCGCCGAATCGTCCGCGCGAGGGAAGGTGGGAAAAGCTCTGGTGCACCGACGCGGGAGCACGTTCACGCCGTCCTGTAATGCAGAGCGCCGCAACGACGTTGGCAGCGTGTGGGCGCCGCGCATCGGAAACTTTCCACGACGATGCACGTCCAACCGGAGTTGCTCGCGCGTGGCACATGCTTCGCAGAGCTGTCCCCATCCTCTGCCGTACAGGTGCGCTTTGATCGACAAGCTCGACTTTCTGGTTCGCTTCTGGGAGCTCTCGGCACGCAACGCGTCGCTCGGCGAACCACTCGAGAGCCGTGAGCAAATCGAGCTGTTGTCGCTCATGCAGCTCGTGACGGGCGACCTCGATGTCCCAGCGATCGGGCCGTACGAGCGACCGCGGAGCGCGCTGCCGGCGCAGATGATCGGCGATGGGGCGATCCTGCCGGTGGAGGTGCGTAGCGTCGGTGCCGGTGCGGTGGTCGTGAGCTGCGCATCGACGGTGCCGAGCGGAGCGAACGTGATCCTGCGCGCGGCCGACGCGATCACCGGCGTCGAGTACGCGCTGCCGTGCAAGGTGCTCTGGGTCTACCGCGGCGCGCCGACGATCCTCGCGCTCTCCGTCGACGGCATCCCGACGCGTCGCGTCTTCGCCGGCGTACCCGAGCCTCGCATCGCGATGCCGCTCACGCTCGGCAAGCACGCGCGGCTCGTCGGCTAAGGGCCGGCGCCCCACATTTCTGTGTACCCCACACAGGTCGCATCGGCGTATAACCGCACGCGATGCCCCTGAAAATCAGCGTTCGTTCCGTCCTTCCGTCGCGCGAGACCGGTGACCTCATGGTCGTCGGCACGCCTCTCCTCGGAGGCCGTCCCAAGAAAAACGAGCGGTCGCCGCTCGACGGGTTCGATCGCGCGCTCGGGGGCGCGCTCGGCAAGCTCATCAAGAAGGAAGAGTTCAAGGGGAAGAAGGATCAGCAGATCTCCCTCTCGACCCTCGGCAAGGTGAAGGCCGATCGCCTGGTCGTCATCGGCCTCGGCGACGTCGCGAAGCTCGGCCCCGCCGACCTCCGCACGTTCGCGGCGAAGGCGGCGCGCGCGGCGAACGCGGACAAGGCGAAGCGCCTCGTCCTCGGCGTGCCCGCCGGCCTCGAGCACCGCCTCCGCGAGATCGCGGAGGGCCTCGAGCTCGGCGCGTACCGCTTCAACAAGTACATGACCGGCGATCGCCGGCCCAAGGCCGAGCTCGGTCAGGTCACGATCTGTCTCGGGGGCGAGACGCCGAAGAACGCGAAGCAGCAGGTCGACCTCGGGCAGACGGTCGCGAACGGCGTGAACCTCTCGCGCGATCTCTCGAACGAGCCGCCGAACGTCATCTACCCGGAGACGCTCGCCGAGGCGGCCAAGGTCGCCGCGAAGGAAGCCGGCATCAGCGTGCAGGTGTTCGACTACAAGGAGATCCAGAAGCGCGGGATGAAGCTGCTCCAGGCGGTGGGGCAGGGCAGCGACCACAAGCCGTGCCTCGTGCACTTCACCTACAAGCCGGCGAACCCGAAGCGCCGCATCGCGATCGTGGGCAAGGGCATCACGTTCGACTCGGGCGGCCTCTCGATCAAGCCCGCGGCGGGCATGGGCGAGATGAAGCACGACATGAGCGGCGCGGCGAACGTCGTCGGCCTCATGTCCATCGTCGGCCGCCTCAAGCCGGACGTCGAGGTGCACGGCATCCTCGCGGCGGCGGAGAACATGCCGGACGGCGGCTCCTATCGCCCCGGCGACGTGTGGGGCTCGCTGGACGGGAAAAGTGTCGAAATCGTCAACACCGACGCCGAGGGCCGCCTCATCCTCGCCGACGCGCTCGCCTACGCGCGCGCGCTCGAGCCGGACCTCATCGTCGACAACGCGACGCTCACCGGCGCGTGCGTCGTCGCGCTCGGCAACGGCTGCTCGGGCTGGTACTCGAACAACGAGGCGACGGCGGAGGAGTTCCAGACCGCGATCAAGGACTCGGGCGAGCAGATGTGGCGCATGCCGCTCGTGGAGGACCTGAAGGATCAGCTGAAGAGCGACAGCGCCGACCTGAAGCACACCGGCGATCGCTGGGGCGGGTCGATCAGCGCGGCGCTCTTCCTCCGCGAGTTCATCGGCAACACGCGGAACTGGGTCCACTGCGACATCGCCGGCCCGGCGATGGGCGACCGCGTGCGCGGCTGGGACCCCAAGGGCGGCACCGGCCACGGCATCCTCACGTTCCTCGCGCTCATCGATCGCGCGAGCAACGCGGCGGTGGTCCCGACGTCTCCGTCGGCACCGGCTCCGACGCCTGCGCCTGCTCCGTCGGCGCCGTCGCTCGCGAAGGCCGCTCCGCGCCCCGCAGCCAAGAAGTCCGCGCCGACCAAGCCGCGCTCGGAACCCCTCCCCGCGCCAACAAAGCCGCGTCAAACGCGAGCACGCGGCAGAAAAACGTTCTGACGTTTTTCTGCATCGTGCGAGCGGGGTGCAGGGGCGCAGCCCCTGCGTTGAATAGCTCGCTGATCGCTGCTAGCCGTTCTCGATGGACGTCGAGCGACGGCTCAGTCGCGGCATCTCCCGCGCGATCGCCGATTTCGGCATGATCGCCGACGGCGATCGCGTCATGGTCTGCGTGAGCGGCGGCAAGGACAGCTACACGATGCTGCACCTGCTCCGCGAGCTCACGCGGAAGGCGCCGGTCGACTTCTCGCTCCTCGTCGTCAACGTCGACCAGGGCCATCCGGGCTACCCCGCCGATCGCCTCCGCGGCTACATGCGCGACGAGAGCTACGACTTCCGCATGATCGCGGAGGACACGTACTCGATCGTCACCGAGAAGATCCCGGCCGGGAAGACGTACTGCTCGCTCTGCTCACGGCTCCGGCGCGGCATCCTCTACCGCCTCGCGAAGGAGTACGGCGCGACGAAGATCGCGCTCGGCCATCATCGCGACGACATCCTGCAGACGCTGTTCCTGAACCTGTTTTTCGCCGGCTCGCTCGCGGCGATGCCGCCGAAGCTCGTCTCGGAGGAGGGGCACGTCGTCATCCGGCCGCTCGCCTACTGCGCGGAGGAGGACATCGCGGCGTACGCGCGCGAGAAGGCGTTCCCGATCCTGCCGTGCGATCTGTGCGGCTCGCAGGACAACCTCCAAAGGAAGATCGTCGGCTCGTTGTTGAACGATCTCGAAGCGAAGCACCCTGGGATCAAGAACGTGATGCTCGCCGCGCTCCAGAACGTCCGTCCGAGCCAGCTCCTCGACAAGGACCTCTGGAAGACGCTCGGCCTCGAGGCGGCGCGGGAGGTCACCTCGCTCGTCCCGCCCGCACGCCTCGTGAGGGTCGCCGCGGAATGAGCTCCCCCGACGACGCCCCGATGTCCGGCCCGATGCCGCCGCGGCGGCCGGGTCTCCTGCAGCGAATCGCAGGTATCGGCGCGTCGGCGCAGGCGGCGATCCCGGGGCTCTACGCCTGGGCGATCACCGTCGCCCCCGCCGCGTGGTCACGGGGCGCGCCGCTCCTCGCGAAGGCGGCGGCGATCATGGGGATCGTGGCGCTCGTCACCGCGCCGTTCGTCGAGGGCAGCGGCGGCGCGACGGCCGGCGCGTCGGATCACGATCGCTCCGCGGCGAAGCTCGGGGCGCTCGAGCGCGTCGCGGCGTGGACGGGCCCGATGTGGGCGCGCACGTGGTCGGTCTGGGGCTTCGTCCTCTCGAGCGCGATGGTCTGGGCGCTCGCTCCCTCCGCGCTCTCGTCGGCGCGGATGGACGGCGTCCGCGGCGCGGCCGGCATGGTGGGCTGGGCGCTCTTCGCGTTCGCGTCCGCGGGGCCCGCGCTCAAGCCCGATCCGAGCTCGCCGGCGCGCATCATCGCGAGCACCTCGCTCAAGCCGCGGAGCGCGCTGCCGCGAGGCGACGGCGCCTACGTCGCGGTCGGCGTAGTGCTCGCGCTCGCGATGCAAGGGGTCGGCTGGGGGGTCGCGGTGCCGGAGCGCGCGGTGCTCGTGCGCCTCGTCACCGTCGTTTGCGGCATCGCCGTCATCGGCGGCACGACGAGCATCGCGCTCGCGCGCCACGGCACGCGCATCGCCGCCTCGCGGCGCATCCGCCTCCGGCGGGCTCTCCCGTGGCTCGTCCTCCTCGGCGTCGTCGCGTGCGCCGGGGTCGCGCTGGGGGTGGCACGGTGAGGACGAGCGGCGGTATCTTTCGACCGTGACGCTCCTCGACGTCCTCGCCGGTATCCTGGTCCTCGGCGCGGCGGCCGCGTTCGTATGGGGCGCGCTCGCGCTCTCACGCGCGAGCGACGTAGAGGCGATCTACTTCCTCGTCGTCGGCATCGTCGCGCTCCGTGCAGGCGTCCAGCTGGTACGACCAGGGGCGAACGCGTGAGGCTCTCAACGTCGGGGGCTTTGCCCCCGACACCCCCA